>DAIOXI010000018.1:12902-17844 GCA_036758045.1 Albidovulum sp. | reverse complement strand
TTTTCCTCGGCGGCCTCTCCCTGCGGCGGAGGGAGCCGCTCTTTGGCCCGATCACGGTCCTGCACATCCTTTTGACCGTGGCGCTTCTGATGGCGGTGGGCATGCGCATCTGGCCGCGCTTCTTCTTCGTCGATATCGGTTTCCTGATGCTGCTGATCGTGCTGGGGGGGCGTTTCTTCTGCGACCTCATCGGCCGCATGGCGGGCAGCGCTGCGCTGGGGCGCGGGCTTTTCATCCTCGGCACCGCCGCGGTCGTCGCAATCTCCGCCTATCTGGCGAAGCGGAACTACGAATTCCCCAAGCAGGACACCGCCGGGGCCTATGCCTATGTGACCGGAATCGCGCAGCCGGGTGAGCGTGTCCTTGCCGTGGGTCATACCGGCCCGGACCTGAACAGCTGGTACAAGGCGGGCTGGCCGGAGATCTATACCGACGCCGAATACCGCGCCGCCCTGGCCGAACCGGGGCCGGTGATCCTTGTGGTCGGCTTCCCGGCGCGCTCCTTCCGCGATGCCCCGGCGCTTGGCGCCGATGCGGGCTATGATGACGGCAGCGATATCTGCGACCCGGACCGGGGGACGGACCTGCCCCTGAAGGTGCTGCGCTGTTTCCGCGGCACGCTGGGCGATGGCGGCATGATCGTTCTCCGGCGTGACTGAGGGCGCGCATATCGTCATCGGCTCAGGTCCCGCCGGGGTGTCGGCCGCGATGGCGCTTCTGGCCCGCGGGCGGACGGTCGTCATGGTCGATGGCGGCAAGGTGCTTGAGGACGGCGCGGCCCGGCGCCGCGAGGGCATGGCCACAGACGATCCGGGCGGCTGGACGGCGCAAGACCGGGACGGCTGGATGGCGCCGCAATTCGCGACCCCGCCGGGACAGGTGCGCCGCTACGGGTCCGATTTCGCGATGGAGCCGGGGGCGGAGACGATGGCCGACCTGCCCGGCTGGTTTGCGCTCCGCGCATCCCGCGCGGCGGGGGGGCTGTCGAACCTGTGGGGCGCGGCCGTCCTGCCCTATGCCGCGCGCGACATGGCGGGCTGGCCCGTAACGGCGGCCGATCTTGCGCCGCATTACCGCGCGGTCGCCGGGTTCCTGCCGGTCGCGGGCGTCCCCGATGCGCTGGCCCCGCTTCTGCCGGAACCGCCGATGGCGGGGCGGATGGGGATCGAGCCATCGCCGCAGGCGCGCGAACTGCTTGCCCGGATCGCGCGGGCTGGCGAGGCTCTGGCCGGAATGGGGGTGATCGCCGGTCAGGCACGGCAGGCGGTCGATACCGGATGCCAGCGCTGCGGCCTTTGCCTGCATGGCTGCCCCTACGGGCTGATCTGGAAGGCGGGCGACACGCTGGCGAAGCTGCGCCAGAACCCCGGTTTCACCTACCGCCCCGGCGCTGTCGTGACCCGGATTGATGAGGGCGACGGCGCCGTGACCCTGCACCTTGTGGGCGGCGGCACGATCAGGGGCGCGCGCGCCTATCTTGGCGCCGGCGTGCTGGAAACCGCGCGCATCCTTCTGGCCTCACAACCCGGCCTGGGGGAGGTGACGCTGCGCGACAGCCAGCACGCCTTCCTGCCGATGCTGCATCGCTGGGCCAACCGCACCCGGCCCGATCGGGGCCGCTTCCACACCCTGCCGCAAGCGTTTGTGGAAATCGACGCCCCCGCCATTTCCGCCCATCTGATCCATTCCCAGCTTTACACCTGGAACGAGTTCTTCCCGCGCGACCTGATCAAGAATTACGCCAGCAAGATCCCCTTTTCCGCGCCCCTCTTCGCGGCGCTCGCGCGGCGGCTGATCGTGGCGCAGATGTTCCTGCATTCCGACCACTCCCACCGCATCGCGCTGCGCCTTGCCGCCGATGGCCGCCTCTCGGCCCGGCTTGAGGCGCATGAGGGGATGGAAGGCACGCTGAAGGCCGCGGCCCGGCATATGGGGCGGGCGATGTCGAAACTCGGCCTGCTGCCGCTGAGCTTCGCCACCAGACCCGGCGCGCCGGGGTCAAGCTTTCATGTCGGCGCCTCGGTCCCGATGGCGGCAGAGCCGAAGGCGGGGCAGTCCGACCGGCTGGGCCGCCCCCTCGGCTGGGAAAGGTTGCACCTGATCGACGCCGCCAGCCTGCCCGCGATTCCGGCGACGACGATCACCTTTTCGGTGATGGCCAACGCCCACCGGATCGGCGCGCTGAGCGATTAACCCGCGCCGTTCTCGAACGCCCCGCCCTCCAGCGCGCGGGCCAGTTCCGCGTCGCCGCGCCGGTGCGCCGCCTCGGCCAGTGCCGCGCCATAGGCGGCCATCACCGGGGTCTCGTGCCAGACCGTCTCGAACGCCTTGCGCGCGGCGGCGGATTGCCGGGCGCGATGTGCCGGGTCGCCCTGAAGCCCCCGCATCGCAGCGACCAGATCGTCCTCCGTCGAAAAGAGCGCGCCGCCCCCCGACCGTTCCACAATCTCCGGGAACGGCCCCAGCCGCCGGGCGATTACCGGGGTGCCAAGGCGGAAGCTTTCGATCAGGATGATCCCGAACGTCTCATAGCAGACCGATGGCACGATCAGGCCCTGCGCCCCGCGATAATAGGCGTCCAGTTCCTCCGGGCTCTTGCGGCCAAGGAAAAGGATATTCCGCCGCCCCTCGGCCAGACGCTTGAGCTCCGCCGCATAATCGCCATCGCCGAGGATAATCAGATCGGCATCCGGGTAGCGGTCCATCGCCGGGAAGACGTCCTGCAAGCCCTTGATCTTCTCCAGACGGCCCACGAACAGGAAATAGGGGCGCGGGTGGCCGGTGAAGGGCGCGGCCATCTGCGCCAGGTCGGGCAGGAAATAGGGCAGCACGGTCATGTCGTGGCGCAGCCCGAATTCGGCATGTTTCGCCCGGCTGAATTCGCTTTTCGCGATGATGAGGTCCATGCCCGCCAGCGCCCGGTCCAGCATCCCCGTCGCGCGCCAAAGCTGCGGCGGGCGCTTGTAGGACAGCTGGCATTTCAGGCAGTGGCGTTCGTCGCACAATTCCCGCCCATGGCGCCAGAGGACATGGGTCGGGCAGACCAGCCAATGTTCATGCGCCTCATAGATCTTCAGCGCCTCGCCCATGCCCAGAAGGCCGGGGCCGCCGATGAGCGATGTGTTGTTGTGCCAGATGATGTCGGGCTTGCGCGCCTCCAGTATCTCGCGGATGCGGGGGCCATGGATGACGGGGCGGCCAAGCTGCTGGGTCAGCACGTTCGACAGCATCGGGGTCTTGGCCCGCAATCCGATGCGGCGCACGCCGTCCGGCGCGCCCTCGCCCTGCACCTTGCCGCCGAGGATGCGGTAGCTGTCTTCCTCATGCACCACGGTCACGTCATGGCCGCGTGCCGCCAGCGCGCGCGCCATGCGCTGCACGCCGATGGCGTCGCCGCCGAAGGAATGGGGCGGGTAGAAGGTGGTGAACATGACGATGGAAAGCGAGCGCATGAAACCTCTCAGACCTCGGGCGCGGGGAAGCGGCCCGGCGCGACATAGCTCAGGAACAGGGTCAGCCGGTCGCGCATCATCAGGACCGCGAGGGCGGCAAAGACGGCGATCCCGGCAAGGATGCTGACCCCCAGCGCCAGCCCCGCCGACCAGCCCGCATCGCTGAGCGCGCCGTGGATGACATGCACCGCCCCCGCCATCACCAGCGCCGCGACGGCGGGCTTGCCGTTGCAGGCGATCAGCGGCCCGATGGCGCCGCCGCCAAGGCGCGAGACGATGCGAAAGCGCAGCACCCAAAGCAGGTAGAAGGCGGCGACGAAACCCGCCGTGATCGCGACCACGCCATAGGGCGCGGCGATCAGCATCAGGACGGCGGCCAGCGCGACCGTGGCCCAGGTCAGGATCGTGATGTCGCCCGCGTGACCGGCGGCGAGGCAAAAGCTTTGCTGCACCATCGCGATGCAGATGTAGAGGCCAAGGAAGGACATGACCTGCAAAACCGGCGCTGCGGGCAGCCATTCCGGCCCGAAGACCACGCCCAGGATCGGGCGCGCCAGCACGGCAAGCCCCGCGAAGAAGGGAAACGCCGCCAGCCCCGACATGCGCGCGATGTCGAGAAGCAGGTCGCCCGCCCGTCCGCCCGCGCGGTTGATCTCGGCAAAGGCGGGCTGCGACACCATGCGCAGGGGCGTGGAAATCAGGTTCGACAAGGGCTCAACCAGACGCCAGGCGATGCCGTAAAGCCCGGTTGCAAGGGGGCCGAGCGTGACCCCGATCAGGAAGACCGGCAGTTGCACAAGGCCGACCTCACCCGCGCGCAGGCCAAGGACGCGAATCCCGAAGGCGCCCGCGCGGCGCAGATGGGCGGGGGTCGTGCGCAGCCCCGGCCGCCAGTCGACCGCCGTCCAGGCAAGGACGACATTGGTCGCGATCAGCGCGACCCAGTGGCCGACATAGCTCCATACCCCCCAGCCGGTCAGCGCCATGCCGATCCCGACCGCGCCGCCGACGACCTCGCCCGCCACCGCACGCAGCGACATGGCGCGAAAATTGAACTCCCGCCGCAGGATCGCGACGGGGACGGCGGTGAAGGCGATCAACGGCACGGTGACCGACAGGACGCGCAGCATCTCCCCCACCTCGGCCTGACCGTAGACCTGCGCCACGGGGCCGGAGATCAGGTTCAGGAAGACCGCGAGCGCCAACCCGATCCCGGTGGTCAGCCAGAAGGTCGCGTTATAGTCGGCCTCATCCGGGTCATGCGCGGCGATCAGGTATTCCGACACGCTTTCGCGGACAAGCTGTTCAGCCGAGACGGAGAAAACCGCCGCCATCGCCATCAGCCCGTAAAGCTCCGGCCCGAGGATATTGGCCAGAACGGCGAAGACGGCGAACTTGATCGCCTGTTCGGTCCAGCCCCCCGCTGCCATCCAGGCGACGCCCCGGATGAACTTGGCGCCGACCGTCACGCGATGCCCTTCCAGGGCTTC
>DAIOXI010000018.1:5822-12892 GCA_036758045.1 Albidovulum sp. | reverse complement strand
GCTGGATCAAGGCCGCGGGCATGCACTACCAGCCCAGCCCCCTGCCCGCGCGCCGCCCACGCCGCGCCGCCATATTGCCGGCGCCGCGCCCGGCAAGGTGGGCGCGCCAGCGAGCCGGATCGGTGAAATAGAACATCTCAAGCCGCGGCAGGTCGAAGCGTTCCGAGGCGGGCCCGGCGCTGGCCAGACGGGTGCCGACGGAGCTGCGGTAATACTGCGCGATTCGTGCCTGCGTCGCCTTGCCCGCGATGCCATAGGGCGGTGCGAAATGCACCGGCATCACGCCCAGTTCCGCCGCGATCCGGTCGCGGGACCGGGTGAGCTCCGCCTCAACCGCGTCACCGTCCAGCGCGTCGAGGTCAGGGTGGCTTTCGGTATGGCTGCCGAAGATCACGCCCTCGCCCTGAAGGCGGCGGATCGTGTCCCAGCCCATCAGCTTGCGCGGCTGCGCCGCGATCCCGCGCCAGCCCTCGCGCCCGCCGATATAGTTGGTCGGCAGGTAGACGATGGGGCGAAAACCAAGCGCCTTCATCACCGGCCAGGCGGTATCGGCGAGGTCCTGAAACCCGTCGTCGAAGGTGATGATGACCGACCGTTGCGGCAGCGCCGGGCCGCCGATCCTGGCCGCGCAGAAATCGTCCAGCGTGATGACCGGCACGCCCGCCTCGGCGATCGCGTGCATCTGCGCGGCGAAGGTGTCGGGCGCGATGGCCGTCGGCCCGCCCTGCCCCGAGATCGAATGGTACATCAGGATGTCGACGACCGGCCCCGCCATGTCAGTCCTCGACGCGGTGGTGTTCGAAGTCCTTGCGATGCGCGGCCCATTGGGCGCGGTCCACCCCGCCTTCGGCCGTCAGCACATCCGCCGCCGCATAGGCCATGGCGAAGGCGTGGTGGGTGTTGTCATGGGCAAAAAGCCCCTGCCGCCCGAAGCTGAGGAAGCCGTCCAGCGTCGAAAGCCAGTTGTCCACGGTTTCGAAATGGCGCTGATAGTCAAGGTCATAGACCGGATAGGCATGGGCGATGCGGCGCGTTTCGGTCCGTATCACCGGCACCTTGACCGGCAGGCCGAGATTGCCGAGCCAGTCGCAATAGTGCCGCCCCAGCTCCTCATCCGTCATGTCCCACCACTTTTCGCCGGGATCGCACGGGAGTTCGGCGCAAAGGATCGTCCTGCCCTTCGGCCCGGCGGCGGAATTGTAGTTCTTCGGCTCCGACATGCGGCTGATCGGGATCGACAGTTCAGGGAAGTAATGCGCGTCGTATTCGGTGAACCGGTCGGTTTCCAGGATCAGGTAGACAAGGATCATGCCGCGGAAGCGGATCGCCTTCGCCGCCTCGATCACCTCGGCCGGGGGGGGCGGGTCCATCAGGCGGGTGACGGTCGTCAGCGGGATCGTCGAATAGACCTGATCGGCGCTGTGCAGCACCTCTTCGCCGCCCTCGCGGGTGACGATGCCGGTGACGCGGGTCCCGTCACGTTCGATCCGCACGATGTCGGCACCAAAGCGGAAGGCCGCACCCTGCCCCCGCGCCGCTTCAACCATCGCATCCGAAATCTGCCCGAAGCCCTTCTTCGGATAGTAGAATTTTCCCGTCGTCTCGCCCCTGAGACCGGGGATCATCCGCATCATCTTGCCAAGGATCTTGCCGATGGAAGAGCCGGAAACGCGGCGTTCGGCCAGCGTCACGGCCAGCTTGTCGGGGTCAAGGCCCCAAAGCTTGCGGACATAGGGGAAGTAGAAATTCTCCGAAATCGTCGGGCCGAGGCCATCATAGAGGACGGAGGAAAAACTGCGCGGGCCGGTGGATTTCTTTCGGAACTTCTTCAGCACCATGTCCCCGATCAGAGAGGCCGCAAAGGCGGGCGGCAGTTTCAGAAGCGCGTCCTGAATTTTCAGCGGGAAGTGGATCCAGCGCCCGCCCAGCCGGATGCGGCCATGGCGCGGTTGCAGCAGAAGGTCCGGCCCCAAGAGCCCCTTCACATCGGCGATCACATTCGGATCGGCCACGGGATGAAAGCGGTGGGAGCCATAGTCGCACCAGATGCCGTCGATCTGGAACGAGGTGGAATTGCCCCCCGCGACCGGCGCGCGTTCGAAGACCTCGGCCTCGGCCTTGCCCTTGCTCAGCCGGTAGGCGGCGGCGATGCCTGCGGGGCCCGCGCCAAGCACCAGCACACGCGGTTTCGCGCGGCCTTCACCCTTGGAACTCGTCATTCGGAAATCTCCTTGAGGGCGGTCGCACGGCCTTGCAGCCGCCCGCCCGAAAGCACCAGCACCAGCGCACCGATGGCGCCGGCGAGGTAAAGAATGCCCTGCCAGGCAAGGCCCGAGGCCACGACATCGGGCGCCGCCGCGCCAAATGGCACCAGAAGGGCGGCGAGCGATCCTTCGCGCACCCCAAGCCCGCCCAGCGACAGGGGCAGCGTGGCGATGATCTTGGCCAGCGGCCAGGCGAAAAACCAGGCTGCGACGGGGACATGGACGCCCACCGGCTCTGCCAGGCGGATCGACAGCAAGATCAGCACCGACTGGATCGCCGCCGAACAGACCAGCGTGAAGAGCAGCAGGACCGGCCGTTTCGCCAGCGCGCCGAAGGCGTCGGCGACACGCAGCGCAAGGCCGCGCGCGGGCAGGCCGGGCCAGCGGCCCCAGACCAGACGCGCCACCGGCGGAAAGGCGAAAAGCGCCGCCGCCGCCAGCGCCAGCACGGCCATCGCCACCGGCACCACCATGCCCTGTTCGCCCGGTTCGCCCGCCTCGGGCAGCAGCATGAAGCCGGTCAGCATCAGGCAGGCCAGCGCGGCCAGGTCGATCATCCGGTCGCCCACGGCGGCGGCGGCCACCTTCGGCCCGTCACGCAGCGCCGCATGGGCCAGGCCCGCGCGCACCGCATCGCCCCCGGCGGCGCCGGGCAGGCAGAGATTGGCCGCCAGCCCCGCGAAATGCGCCCTGAGCGCAACCGGGAAGCGGACCGCGCGGTCCATCAGCAGCCACCATTTCGACGCGGTGGCGACATGGCAGAGCAGGAACGCCCCCAGCACCGACAGGAACAGGGGCCAGCTGAGCCGGGTGAAGCCCTGAAGGATCGCGTCCTTCGGCAGGAACCAGAAGATGAAGCCAAGCACGATCGCTGACCCGGATGCCCGGACCAGCCATTTCCGCATTGCGCTCTCCCCGACGGCCACGATCAGGGCCTCAGATGCAGGCGCGAGATCATGTCGGCGATCAGGCCCAGCGACCAGATGATAAGGGCCGACAGGAAGGCGAAGATCGTCGTTTCCGACAGGTTGTCCATCCAGATGTCATAAAGGAATTTCAGCGCCCCCACGCCCATCAGCGCAAGGCCCAGCGGGATGAAGACGCGCAGCGGGTTGAACAGCACCGTCATGCGCAGGACGAGGATGATGAAGTTCAGGAAATCGACCGGCCGGATTTTCGATTTTCCAACCCGTTTGCCATATTCGATCGGCGTATACATCATCCGCTTGCCATTGCACGACATGCAGAGCGTGATGGTCGTGGTGAAGGAAAACTTCTGCGGCAGGAGCGGGATGAAGGGGACAAGCTCGGACTTGCGAAACACGCGCAGGCCGGAGTTCAGATCGTTCAGCTTCCGCTCCGCCAGGAAGGAGGCGAAGCTGTTCAGCACCCATTTCGCCGGCTTGCGGATCCAGGGGACGTTCTTCATCGCCGCGCCCCGGTCGCCCACCACCATGTCCTGATCGCGGCACATGGCCAGCATCGCGGGCAGGTAACGCGGCGGATAGGTCCCGTCGGCGTCAATGATGGCGACATATTCGTATTGCGCCTTCTTGATCCCGCGCTTCAGGCTGGCGCCATAGCCGGTATTGACCTGATTGCTGTCCACGATCACGCCGGTTTCGCGCGCGATCTCAAGCGTGCGGTCCTCGGACCCGTCATCGACAACGATGATCTCATAGGGAATGCCCTGCGGGTCCATCGCCGCGCGGACTTCCTCGATCGTGTGGCGCACCGCGCCTTCCTCGTTATAGGCCGGAATCACGATGCTGAGCGTCATGCCCTCAAGCTCCGACGCGATCTGTTGCGCGGCCGTCTTGCCGGCGGTCTTGGTATCCATATCCTTCATTCCCTTCCCCGCTTCCGGTTGGGTTTCGTGTGACATCGCGGCCGGTTACGGCACATGCAGGCGGTTCTTCACGCCCAGGACGTGATATTCGAACAGGCACCAGGCAAAGGCCGTGGCCGAGTAGAGATAGTAGAACTGGTGCCAGGCGAGCGTCGCCGCGGCAAAGCCGAGCCCGCCGTTCTGATACATGAAGCGCACGAAGCGCCCGTTGGCGAGGATCGCCAGCACGATCAGCGCCAGCGTCAGGGGCCATATCCCCGGCGCGAAGGGCAGCGCGAGGATCGAGAGTATCAGCAGCCCCGCCAGCACCGCCTTGGCCTTTTCGCCATGGCTGGTGTTCAGATCGTTATGCACCCCTTCGCGCGCGATCATCAGCCGCGACCAGGGCAGCGCGCGGCGGAAGATGTCGGTGTGAAAGGCGCCCTTCGGCGTCCAGACCTTCAGGTGCTTGCCCAGCAGCGTCGGATCGACGGTGATACGCCCGCCCGCGCGGCGGATGCGGTAGCCAAGTTCGATATCCTCGATGGACGGCACGCGGTAGGTTTCCACGTCGAAGCCGCCGATCGTCAGGAACATGTCCTTCCTGACCGCGCCGCACCCGGCCCAGAAGGTCTGCGCGTCACGCTGCGCGGTCTGGTGGTAGAAGCGGTGCATCAGGTTCTTGTAGCGGGAAAACCAGTGCTGCCCGTCGGGCGCGCTGTCATAGGAGCCGAAGACCGCCGCGACCTCGGGATCGGCAAAGGCGGCGCGGACCTTTCCGGCGCCGTCGTCATGGGCGATCACGTCGCTGTCGACGAACCAGAGGATGTCGCCCACCGCCTCTTGCGCCGCCATGTTGCGCGCCAGGCCCGGCCCGCCGTTCTGCGGCGTGGTCAGGACCCGCGCGCCCATCCCGCGCGCGCCCTCGGCCGTCCGGTCGGGGGAGCGGTCATCGACGACGATGACCTCGGCCACCTCGCCCCGCGCCAGCATCGCCATCAGGGGCGCAAGGACGCGCGGCATCAGCCGCTCGGCCCCAAAGGCGGGCATCACCACCGAGATTGTCGGGCCACCCGCCGTCATATCTGCCCCCCCGCCCCGTTGGCGAATTGCCGCGCGCGGCGGAAGAAGAGGACAAGGATCGTCGCGCCCAGGGGCAGTAGCCAGATCACCCGCGCCCCATAGCGCGTCGCAGGCTGCGAGATGCCGCCGCAGACCAGCGCATTGGCAAGGATGCCCAGAAGCAGCATCACCACAAAGCCCTTGATCCGCCCCGGCACCCGGTTCGGCCAGAAAAGAAGCCCCGCCACCACGATCAGCGACATGAGGTAGAGCATGTCCTGCATCGTGTTGACCGGGCCGAACCAGCCCAGGTCCTGCGTGAGCCGCCCATGCGTGAACGGCCCTGTCATCAGCCCCGACGCAGCCGCGTTCTGCGCCACGATGGCATCGCTCGGCAGGGTCATGTCGACACTGACCAGACGCGACTGAATCAGGGTGTTCCTCAGGAAGGCAAAGGTCGTGTCGAGGGGCGCATCGGCCAGAACGTCGAAGAAGAAGCCGATCTGCGCCTCAGCCACGTCCCGCTGGTCGTCCGGCGTCATGAGCCGGAAGGAACCAAGCTGCTGGCTCGTCTCGAACACGATATGCGAGGCGGTCAGGCGATAGGGATCGTCCGAGATTTGCAGCGCGGTGTAAAGCTTGCAGGTCGGGATCGCATCGTTCGGGCAATGCGTTTCCAGATAGCGCAGGCCCGGCCCGTCCTGGATCAGGCGCGCGGTGATATATGGCTTGATGACCACCTCGGAGCCCGAGACCTCTTTCGCGGCGGTGCGCAGAAGGCTTTGTTCGGCAAAGCCGATGCCCAGCACGATCAGCACCAGCGCCGGCGGCAGCCACCAGCGATGCCGCGTGATGACGAGCGATACGAGAAGCGAGGCCGGCACCATCACCGCCGCGATGGCCAGATGCGAAAGGTGCGAGACCACCGCGAAGGAGGCAAGGCCCACGGTCAGCAAAAGCTCCCACCAGAGCATGCGGCGCCCGAAGATCGTCAGCGAGGCGATGCAAAGCAGAAGCACCGGCGCGAATGTGTCAGGCATCAGGTAGGCCACGAAGAAGGGCAGCGATCCCAGCGAGGCGAAGATGATGGGCAGGCAGACCATCTGCGCCAGCGACACATGCAGGCCCATCATGCGCTGCGCGATCCGCATCGGCAGCCAGACCGCCAGCATCACCGCCAGGGCGTTCAGAAGGTTCAGCCCCTCAAGCAGGCCAAGCCGCGCCAGCAGGCCGGTCAGAAGCGCATAGGGCGCGGAGCGCGAGCCGTCGACGGTGTTCTTGGCGTCGATCCGGGGCAGGTCGGGATGCGGCGCGGCGGTATTGCCGCCATTAACCTGGGCCTCGTGCTGCATCCAGGACAGCGCGTTTTCATCCTGTATCGGGGATTCGCCCTCAAACCCCAGTTGGCGCAAGCCGTTATGGCCCTGCGAAATATAGCCGATCGTGTCGAAATAGAACAACGGGCGGCCATTGATGACCATGACGCTGAACATCGCGACGAAGGCCGCGACGATCCAGAGCGCGTTGCCAACAGCGGTGCCGGTCCGGGCATGGGTCTGCATCGTCGTGGCCGTCATGCGCTCACCTGCCCTGCCGCATCAAGTTCTTTTCGCAGGCCCCTGAAATAGCTTATAGTCTTGGAAAGACCGTCGCGCAGCGCCACCTGTGGCTCCCAGCCCAGCGCGCTGCGCGCAAGGCCGATATCGGGCTGGCGCTGGATCGGGTCGTCCTGCGGCAGCGCCTTGTGGACGAGTTTCGAGGAGGAGCCGGTCAGCTCGATCACCGCCTCGGCCAGTTCCCTGATCGTCATTTCCACCGGGTTGCCGATGTTCATCGGCCCGGTGACCTCATCAGGGGTTTCCATCAGCCGGATAAGCCCCTCGATCAGGTCATCGACAAAGCAGAAGGACCGCGTC
>DAIOXI010000018.1:480-5812 GCA_036758045.1 Albidovulum sp. | reverse complement strand
GCTCGCCCGCCAGCGCCTGCATGATGAAGTTCGACACCACGCGCCCGTCCTGCGGATGCATCCGGGGGCCGTAGGTGTTGAAGATCCGCGCCACCTTGATGCGCAGCTTGTGCTGGCGGTGGTAGTCGAAGAACAGCGTCTCGGCACAGCGCTTGCCCTCGTCATAGCAGGACCGGAAGCCGATCGGGTTGACATGGCCCCAATAGCCCTCGCGCTGCGGATGGACCTGCGGGTCGCCATAGACCTCGGAGGTGGAGGCCTGAAGGATCTTGGCGCGCAGCCGCTTGGCAAGACCCAGCATGTTGATGGCGCCGTGGACCGACGTCTTGGTCGTCTGAACCGGGTCGTGCTGATAGTGGATCGGGCTGGCGGGACAGGCGAGGTTATAGATCTCGTCCACCTCGACATAAAGCGGGAAGGTCACGTCATGGCGCATGATCTCGAAACGGGGATGGCCGATCAGATGGGCCACGTTCTCGCGCCGGCCGGTGAAATAGTTATCGACGCACAACACGTCATGCCCGGCCGCGACCAGCCGTTCGCAGAGGTGAGAGCCAAGGAAGCCCGCGCCGCCCGTCACCAGAATCCGCTTGGAAATCACGCTCATGCCGCGCTGCCTTCGCTGTCCGTTCCGCCTGCGCCCCCCGGCGCGGCGCGGCCCCTCATCCCAGATGTCCGGGGCAGGATCATGACGGCGCGGGACAGAACGCCCCGCCCCGCATCGCCTGTCCCCCTCAACGCATCGAGGCGGGGCATGGTCACGCCCGCCGTTTCGAAATACCGCATCGCGTCTTCAAATCCTCGATCACTCAATCTTTCGGGGTCTGCGTCCGCCGGAGCCGCCCCGCCGCCACGCATCTGCTTCGAATTCGCAGCCGATTATCACTCAACCAATCCGCCCGTCACCCTGCATTTATCTCGCGCCCGCCGTGCAGCCGCCAGCGTTTTCCTGCATCTGCCAAAAAATAGCACGATTCCCCGCGAACCGCGACAAGCCCCGTTTCAGACCCGCGAAAGACCGTCGAAGACGCCCCCGATCGGCCACGAAACGGAAACAATGTCGCCGGTCAGTTACACCCGGCCGCGGGGTTTCGCCAGCCCGCCTGCACCTTGCCCCGTTTCTGCTTTCGCCGCCCGTCCAGCGCCGATATGGTCCGCCGCGACGACAAGTGGCCAGGTTTCCATGCAGATAGACAAGACAAAACTCCCCGGTGTGCTGATCCTGACACCGCGCCGCTTCGGCGATGCGCGCGGCTGGTTCTCAGAGGTCTGGAACAAGGAGACGCTCGCGCAGCAGGGGATCGAGTACGATTTCGTTCAGGACAATCATTCCATGTCGGCCAGCGTCGGCACGGTGCGCGGGCTGCATTTCCAGGCGCCGCCCCATGCACAGGCGAAACTGGTCCGCTGCGGGCGCGGCCGGGTCTTCGACGTGGCGGTGGATATCCGCACGGGCTCCCCCACCTACGGGCAGTGGGTGGGAGAGGAGCTTTCGGCCGAAAACGGGCGGCAGTTGCTGATCCCCGCCGGGTTCCTGCACGGATTCGTCACGCGCGAGCCGGATAGCGAGCTGCTTTACAAATGCTCGGACGTCTACGCGCCCGACTGTGACGGCGCAGTGCGCTTCGACGACCCGCAGATCGGCATCGACTGGGGCATCGACACGGCCAGCGCGATCCTGTCGGACAAGGACGCCAGGGCGCCCTACCTGAAGGATTTCCAAAGCCCATTCCGCTATGAGGTGACGGCATGAAACTTCTCGTCACAGGCGGCGCGGGGTTCATCGGATCGGCCGTGATCCGCCGCGCGATCCGGGCCGGGCATTCGGTCGTCAACCTTGACAAGCTGACCTATGCCGGGTCGCTGACCAATGTGGCCGAGGTCGCGGACAGCCCCGCCTATGCGTTCGAAAAGGCCGACATCTGCGACCGCGCGGCGGTGGATGCGATCCTTGACCGGCACAAGCCCGACGCGATCATGCATCTGGCCGCCGAAAGCCATGTCGATCGCTCCATCGACGGCCCCGCCGCCTTCATGGAAACAAATATCATCGGCACCTACACGATGCTTGAGGCCGCCCGCGCCTACTGGACCACGCAGGGCAAGCCGCAGGGCTTCCGCTTTCACCATATCTCCACCGATGAGGTCTTTGGCTCTCTCCCCGCCGATCCGGGGGTGAAGTTCACCGAGGACACGCCTTACGACCCCCGTTCCCCCTACTCGGCATCCAAGGCGTCTTCGGACCACCTCGTCCGGGCCTGGGCGGAAACCTACGGCCTGCCGGTCCTGCTGACCAACTGTTCGAACAATTACGGCCCCTACCATTTCCCCGAAAAACTGATCCCGGTGGTCATCCTCAAGGCCTTGGCGGGCGCGCCGATCCCGATCTACGGCAAGGGCGACAATATCCGCGACTGGCTGTTCGTCGAGGATCACGCCGACGCGCTGCTGCTGGTCGTCCAGAAGGGGGCGCTTGGGCGCAGCTACAATATCGGCGGGGAGAACGAGGCCACGAACCTTGAGCTGGTTCAGAAGATCTGCGCGATCCTCGACGAAAAGCGCCCCGGAAACGCCCCCTATGCCGAACAGATCACCTTCGTCGCCGACCGCCCCGGACATGACCAACGCTATGCCATCGACCCGACCCGCATCCGCGAGGAACTGGGCTGGCGCCCCTCGGTCACGCTGGATGAGGGGCTGGAGAGGACGATCGACTGGTATCTCGCGCATGAGGACTGGTGGCGCGCGCTTCAGGACCGCGACGGCGTGGGGCGGCGGCTGGGGACCGGATAGCGGCAGAGGCGGTCTGGCGTCCAATCGAAAACGGCCGGAGTCCGCACCCCGGCCGTTTCCCCTTCCATCTGCGCCCTACGAATGCGCGAAAGGCTCCGCCACGAAGGATTTCCCGTCGCCGCGCTGGACTAGCAGCAGCGCGCCGTCGCGGTTCCGGGTCTTTGCCGCATCCACGGCAGAGATGACGGCCTTGGCGCTGTCGACCGGCGTCTGATTGACGGAGACGATGATATCGCCCTCGCGCAGCCCCTTGTCGGCGGCCGCGCCCCTGGGGTCCACCCCGGTCACGACGACGCCCGCGCTATCCTCCGGCACGCCCATCCGGGCGGCAAGATCCGGCGTCAGCGGTTCGACCGACAGGCCAAGGTCGGGCACTTCGGCGCCGGGTCCCGCCTGGCCCGGCAGCGTGCCTTGCGCGACATCCTCACCGCCCAGAGTACCGACCGTCACAGTCGCCGTCGTCTCTGCCCCGTCGCGCCACAGCGTCAGCTCCGCCTTGTCGCCCGGCGCAAGGTCGGCAATGGCGCGCGAGACGTTGCGCGGGGTATCGACCGCGGCGCCGTTGACCTTGACGATCACGTCGCCCGGCTTCAGATCGGCCCCGGCGGCGGGCGATCCGTCCTGGACCGAAGCGATCAGCGCCCCCTTGGCCTCCTTCAGCCCGATGGCGCCCGCGATCTGGTCATCGACCGGCTGGATCGTCACGCCGATGAACCCGTGCTGGATCGAGCCGCTTTCGATGATCCGGCCCACGACCTTTTCAGCCTGCGCCGAGGGGATCGCGAAGCCAAGGCCCACATTGCCGCCGTTCGGCGAATAGATGGCCGAGTTGATGCCGACGACGCGGCCTTCGCCATTCACCAGCGGACCGCCGGAGTTGCCGCGGTTGATCGGCGCGTCGATCTGGATGAAATCGTCGTACGGCCCCGAATGCAGGTCGCGCCCACGGGCCGAGACGATGCCCGAGGTCACCGTGGTGCCGACGCCGAAGGGATCGCCGATGGCAAGGATCGGGTCGCCGACACGCAGGCTGTCGGAATCGCCCCACTGGACCGTGGGCAGCTTGTCCTTGGCATCGACCTTCAGGACCGCGATGTCGTTCTTGGCATCGGTCCCGACCAGCGTCGCGGGCAGTTCCTTGCCGTCTTCGGTCTTGACGGTGATCTTTTGCGCGTTGTCCACGACATGGGCGTTCGTGACCACATAGCCGTCGGCCGAGATGATGAAGCCGGAGCCGAGCGCATGGCCCCCCTGCTGCGGCGCCTGACGGCCGCCCGGTATCTGCGGCATTCCGGGCATGCCGCCGAAAGGCCCGTTCTCGCCGAAGAAGCGGCGGAAGAATTCGTCGGGCGGCATGGTGTCCGGCCCGGCCCCGGTCCGGTCCGCCTGCGGCGAAAGTTCGGTCAGGACGGTGACGACGGCCGGTTTCATCTGTGCCACAATATCGGCATTGCTCATCGTCGTGGTGGCGGCGGCGATGGCCGCGCCGTTCAACGCGCCAAGCCCCGGAACGGGCATCTGGACGGCGACGATCAGCGACAGGGCGGAAACGCCCGCCAGAAGGACCTTGCGGCCGCGCGACGGAAGAGTGGGTGTTTTCATGGTATCGGTCTTTCCGTGTCGGTTCTGAAACGGTGCAGTGCCGGGCTTGCCGGACAGGGGTCGGGACCGTCGCGGGGCGGGGCTTTCGCCCCCTCCTCGCGGCCCCTCGGGCAACAGATTGTCGCTTTTTCGCCCAAACCCAACTATGTGGCAGCCCTCTCACAGGGGGTTGAATCGCCGTGTGCGCTGCGCGATCACTCGCGCCGCAAAGGGTAAGGCAGGGTCAAGGCGGAAAGGACCGTTCATGCGAATTGTGGTCTTCGGAACGACAGGGCAGCTTGCGCGGGAGCTTTCGCGCAGGGCGCCCGAGGGGGTCACGGTTCAGGCGATCGGGCGCGATGTGGCCGACCTGAGCGACCCCGCCGCCTGCGCCGCCATTGTGGCCGCGACCGATGCGGACCTCATTATCAACGCCGCCGCCTACACCGCCGTCGATCAGGCCGAAACCGACCGGGCAACGGCCGATCTGGTGAATGGCGAGGCGCCCGGCGCGATGGCCCGTGCGGCGGCGGCGCGGGGGCTGCCGTTCCTGCATGTCTCCACCGACTATGTCTTCGACGGCGCGGGCACCCGGCCCTGGCGCGAGGATGATCCGGTCGCACCCTTGGGTGCCTATGGCGCATCGAAGCTTCTGGGCGAACGGCGGGTGGCCAAGGCGGGCGGGCAAGCGGTGATCCTGCGCACGGCCTGGGTCTTTTCCGCGCATGGCAAGAACTTCGTCAAGACCATGCTGCGGGTGGGGGCAGAGCGTGAGGTGCTGAGCGTCGTGGACGACCAGCGCGGCGGGCCAACGGCGGCGGCGGACATTGCGGACGCGCTTTTCACCATCGCCGCCGCCTTTGGCAAGGGGCGCGGCGTGCCGGGCATCAATCATTTCGCGGGCGCGCCCACCGACAGCTGGGCCGAATTAGCCGAGGCGATCATTGACGCCTCCTCC
>DAIOXI010000018.1:0-368 GCA_036758045.1 Albidovulum sp. | reverse complement strand
GAACCTATTGCATCACCCAGCCCGACTGGCGCAACAGCCTGGCAGATGTAATCGGTTAACTGGAGGCAGTGGCATGAGTGGGACGGGCAGGAAGGGCATCATTCTGGCGGGCGGGTCCGGCACCCGGCTTTACCCGATCACCCATGCGGTATCGAAGCAGATGCTGCCGCTATACGACAAGCCGATGATCTACTATCCGCTTTCGGCTCTGATGCTGTCGCGTATCCGCGAGGTCTGCATCATCTCCACCCCCCGCGACCTGCCGCAGTTCAGGGCGCTTCTGGGCGACGGCACGGCCTGGGGGATGCGGTTTGACTATGTCGAACAACCCTCGCCCGACGGGCTGGCGCAGGCCTATCTTCTGGCCG
>DAIOXI010000017.1:17925-24848 GCA_036758045.1 Albidovulum sp. | reverse complement strand
GCGCCGTGGTGCAATGGCTGCGCGACGGGCTGAAGATCATCGGCAACGCGGGGGAGACGCAAGGGCTGGCCGAACGCGCCGACCCCGGTCAGCAGGTGATACTCGTCCCCGCCTTTACCGGCCTCGGCGCGCCCTACTGGAACGCGGAAAGCCGGGGCGCGGTCTTTGGCCTGACCCGCAATTCCGGCCCCGCCGAACTGGCCCGCGCGGCGCTGGAAAGCGTCGGCTTCCAGACCCGCGACCTGCTTGAGGCGATGCGCGCCGACTGGGCCGGGGCGGGCGACACCGCGCTGCGGGTGGATGGCGGGATGAGTGCCTCTGCCTTCACCATGCAGTTCCTGGCCGACATCATCGACGCGCCGGTCGAACGCCCGCGCATCCTTGAGACGACCGCGATGGGCGCCGCCTGGCTGGCCGGTCAGCGGGCCGGTATCCTGCCCGGCATGGCGGAATTCGCCGCAAGCTGGACGGCCGACACGCGGTTCGAACCGAAGATGGCGGAAGGCGCGCGGGCGGTCCGCCATGCCGCGTGGAAACGCGCCGTCGCGGCAACCCTGTCCTTTGCAGGCTAGGCCCGCGCTATCCGTCCCGCAGCGCCGCGGCCGAGGCGGTGACACGCGCCATCAGCGCCTTCAATGTCGCGATTTCCGCCTCGCTCAGATCGGCCAGAAGCTTTTCTTCCAGCGCGATCATCTGCGGGACCAGCGTTTCATAAACCTCGCGCCCCGCGCGTGAAAGCTTCAGCAGACGGCTCCGCGCGTCGGCCTTGTTTGCGCGTTCCGCGATCCAGCCGCGCCCGCGCAGCGCCGTGATCGCGCGGCTGACGGAAACCTTGTCCATGCTCGACGCCGCGACGATGTCGCTGGCCGTCATCGCGGGGTTCTGGCCAAGGATCGCCATGGTCCGCCATTCATAGCGCTTCATCCCGAAGGGTTCTTCGTAAAGCCCCGACACCGCGCCGCTGACATGGGTGTAGAAGACCCGAGCGAGATAGGGAAAAAAGGTCTGCAAGATGAAATCGGGGGTCCCGTCCGCCTTCGCACCTTGGCTTTTCGTCTCCGCTGACTGGTCCATATCCACCCGGTCTTTCCCGATCCCCTACCCCTCACCGGCGGCGATGCTATCGGCCTCCCCTCCGGTTGAAAAGCGGTTTCCGTTGAAATTTCCTGTTGACATAGTTTCAGATGAAACTACTTTCCCCGTTGTCAGACGGTGGCACAGACCACCAAATGCAACAGGGGAGAAGAGAATGTCGATCAACGAGGCGCCGGAACCGGCGCAGCAATTCTATGTGCCGGGGCTGGCGCCCGTCTATGCAGGTTTGCAGGACATCGCCTGGCTTGGCCTTCGGGCCGCGACCGGCGCGCTTTTGCTGCCGCACGGGGCGCAGAAGCTTTTCGGCGCCTTCGGCGGCGGCGGGCTGGAGGGGACCGCGAAGTTCTTCGAAAGCGTCGGTTATGCCGCGCCATCTTTCATGGCGCTACTGGTCGGCGTCATCGAGTTCTTTGGCGGGCTCTGCCTGGTCTTCGGCTTCCTGACCCGCCCGGCCGCCATCGCCGTGGCGATCTTCATGGCTTTCGCGGTCCAGTTCCACGCGGCGAACGGCTTCTTCTGGATCGCCAAGGGGTTCGAATATCCGCTGTTCTGGGGCATGGCCGCGCTTTTCTTCGCCATCCGGGGCGGCGGCGCCCTGTCCATCGACCGCAAGCTCGGGCGGGAGTTCTGAGCAGCCTTCAACGACACCAAAGTCCAACAACGGGAAACGCTCATGAAGAACGAAAAGAACAGGGTGCTGCGCGCGCTGATGGCCGCAAGCGTTTCGGCGATCGGCCTCACGGTCGGCGCCGCGCATGCCGAAGAGCTTGTGATGTCCTCCTGGCTGCCGCCCACGCATCCGCTGGTCACGAAGGTCATGCAGCCCTGGGCCGATGAGATCGCGAAGGTCACCGAAGGCCGCGTGACCGTCCGTATCCTGCCAAGCCCCCTCGGCCCGCCGCCCGCCGCCTTCGACCTGGCCGCAGACGGGATCGCGGACATCACCTACGGGCTTCAGTCCTTTTCCAAGGACGCGCGGTTCCAGCGGTCCGAGATCGGGCAATTCTCCTTCCTCGGCAACACCGCCGAAAAGACCTCGACCGCGTTCTGGACGGTCTATGCGGGCGATCTGGACGCGCAGGCCGAACATCAGGGGACAAAGCTTCTGTCGCTGTGGGTTCACGGGCCGGGCATGTTCCACAACAACGCCCGCAAGATCGAAAAGCCCGAGGATTTTCAGGGACTGAAGATCCGCGTGCCGGGCGGCTATATCGCCGACCTTGTCGCCGAACTGGGCGCCACCACGCAGTTCATGGGGCCGGGCGAGGTATTCGAGAAGCTGTCGAACCACGTCATCGACGGCGTGACCTTCCCGATGGAGGCGCTCAACTCCTTCAATCTCGCCCCGCATCTGACCAACACGCTGAAGGTCGATGGTGGGCTTTATAACACCACCTGGTTTCTGGTGATGAACGAGGGCAGATGGGACGGGCTGTCGGATCAGGACAAGGCCGCGATCGAGAGCATCTCTGGTGCCACGCTTGCAGCCAAGGCCGGGGTTGTCTGGGATGAGGCCGATCGGGCCGGGGTTGCGGCGGCAGAGGCGGCCCACGTTTCCATGGACGACGCACCGCCCGAGGTTCTGGCCCATATCCAGACCATCGCCGCGGCACATGAAGCCGACTGGTCGGAAAAGCTGGCGGCGCAAGGGTTTGACGGAGCAGCCGCGCTGGCCAAGCTCCGCGAACTGGCGGCTGACTAAGATGGCGCTGCCGCCTGACACAAGGGATGGCCGGACCCAAAGGGTCTGGCCTGCCGTCCAGAAGGGGCTTGGCCTTCTCTGCGCGCTCCTTCTGGTCGCGATGATGTGCCTTACCGGGGCCGATGTCATCGCGCGCTATGTCTTCAACGCACCGATCCGGGGGGCGTTCGAGCTGACCGAGATCCTCTTGGCCTGCCTTGTCTTCACGGCGCTTCCGATCACCACCGGCGCGCGGGAACATATCGAGGTCGAACTCTTCGACCCCAAATCGCGCGCCACCCGCCGCTTGCTGGGCGCGATCGCGACGCTCAGCGGGATCGCCGTCTTCGGCCTGCTGGCGGTCGAGATCCTCGCCTATGCCGGCCGCATGGCGAAATACGGGCAGGTGACCAACTCGCTCCAGATACCGCTCTCCTATGTGGGCTACATCGCCGCCTTCGGCTCTGCGCTTTGCGTGGCGGTGCTGGTCCTTGTCCGAAATCCGCGTTCCTGAGGGGCCGTCATGCTCGCTTCGATCCTTGGCTTTGCGGCGCTCTTCGCCCTCGTCCTGCTGCGCATCCCCATCGCTTTCGCGATGATCCTCGTCGGCACGGCCGGGTTCGCGGCGCTGAGAAACTGGCATGCGAGCCTGACGCTGACCGGCAATGCGGCCTTCGACACGGTCCTGTCCTTCACGCTGGCGGTGATCCCGCTTTTCGTCCTGATGGGGAATTTCCTCACCATCTCGGGCGTGTCGGATGCGCTGTTTTCCACGGCGCACAGGCTTTTGCACCGGCTGCGCGGGGGGCTGGCCATGTCGACGGTCGTGGCCTGCGGCGGGTTTTCCGCCGTCTGCGGATCGTCGCTCGCGACCGCCGCGACCATGTCCAGGGTCGCCATGCCGACGATGCGGAAATCGGGCTATGACGACAGCCTTGCCACCGGCTCCATCGCCGCCGGGGGGACGCTCGGCATCCTGATCCCGCCTTCGGTCGTCCTCATCATCTACGGGCTTCTGACCGAGGCCGACATCGGCAAGCTTTTCATCGCGGGCATCCTGCCGGGCCTTCTGGGGGTGGTGATGTATGTCCTTGCCGTCGCGGTCACGGTGCGCCTGCGCCCCGGCCTTGCCCCGACCGAGGCTGACAGCACGCCGATGAGCGGGCATGAACTGCGCGGCGTCCTGCTGGTAATCGCGCTTTTCGCGGTCATCATGATCGGCATCTACGGCGGCATCTTCAGCCCGTCCGAGGCGGCAGCCATCGGCGCCCTCTCCTCCGCCATCATCGCGGCGACGACGCCGAAGATGACGCTGGGCCGGATGCTGGGCGCCTGCACCGACGCGGCCCGGACGACGGCGATGATCTTCGCCCTCATCATCGGCGCGCAGGTGTTCTCGAACTTCGTCAGCTATGCGGGCCTGCCCGCCGCGATCCTCGAATGGGTCACGGGGATGCAGCTTGGCCCCTATACCGTGATCCTCGCGCTGGTCGTGATCTACATCGTCCTTGGCGCGGTGCTGGAAAGCCTGTCGATGATCCTGCTGACCGTGCCGGTCTTCTACCCGCTGGTGATGTCGCTCGACTTCGGCGGCGGCTGGCTGGCGGACCCGTCGCATGTCGCGATCTGGTTCGGCATCCTTGTCGTGGTCGTGACCGAGATCAGCCTGATCTCGCCCCCCATCGGCCTTAACGTCTTCGTGTTGCGCAGCGTGCTGACCGATGTGCCGCTGGGCACTATCTTCAAGGGTATCCTGCCGTTCTGGATCGCGGACCTTCTGCGCCTTGCCATCCTGATCGCATTGCCCGTGGTTTCCCTTCTTCTCATAGGCTGAGGTAACATGACCGATCCCCTGAACCCGATGACCGTCGCCCCCTCGCTCCCCGGCCCGCATCAGGGCTACATGCCGGGCTTCGGCAATGATTTCGAGACGGAGGCCCTGCCGGGTGCCCTGCCGCAGGGCATGAACTCCCCGCAGAAATGCAATTACGGGCTTTATGGCGAACAGCTCTCCGGCACCGCCTTCACCGCGCCCAGCCATCAGAACGAACGGACCTGGTGCTATCGCATCCGGCCCTCGGTCAAGCATTCCGCGCGCTATGAAAAGATCGCGCTGCCCTATTGGCGCAGCGCGCCCCACGTCGTCGATGATGTGATCTCGCTGGGTCAATACCGCTGGGACGCGGTGCCGCATTCGGAGGAAAAGCTGACCTGGCTGACCGGCATGCGGACCATGACCACGGCGGGGGATGTGAACACGCAGGTCGGCATGGCCAGCCACATCTACCTGGTGACCGCGTCGATGGTGGACGAGTATTTCTATTCGGCCGACAGTGAGCTTCTGGTCGTCCCGCAGGAGGGGCGGCTCCGTTTCTGCACCGAACTGGGTATCATCGACCTGGAGCCGAAAGAAATCGCCATCCTGCCGCGCGGGCTGGTTTACCGGGTGGAGCTGATCGACGGCCCGGCGCGCGGTTTTGTCTGCGAGAATTACGGGCAGAAGTTTGAGCTTCCGGGCCGCGGTCCCATCGGTGCCAACTGCATGGCCAACCGCCGCGACTTCAAGACACCCGTCGCGGCCTTCGAGGATCGCGAAGCGCCCTCCACTGTCACCATCAAGTGGTGCGGCCAGTTCCACGAGACGACGCTCGGGCACAGCCCGCTCGACGTCGTGGCATGGCATGGAAACTATGCGCCGGTGAAATACGATCTGCGGACCTATTGTCCCGTCGGCGCGATCCTTTTCGATCACCCCGACCCGTCGATCTTCACCGTCCTGACCGCGCCGTCCGGTGTGCCGGGGACCGCGAATATCGACTTTGTCCTGTTCCGCGAACGCTGGATGGTGATGGAAAACACATTCCGCCCGCCCTGGTACCACAAGAACGTCATGTCGGAACTGATGGGCAACATCTACGGCCAGTATGACGCGAAACCGCAGGGCTTCGTGCCGGGGGGGATGAGCCTGCACAACATGATGCTGCCCCACGGGCCGGACCGCGAGGCGTTCGACAAGGCATCGAATACGGCGCTGAAGCCCGAAAAGCTCGACAACACCATGTCCTTCATGTTTGAAACCCGCTTCCCCCAGCACCTGACCGAATTCGCCGCGAAGGAAGCGCCGTAGCAGGACGATTACATCGACTGCTGGGAAAGCATCGAGAAAAAGTTCGACGGCACGCCGGGCAAGAAATGAAGCTTTACGGCTACTGGCGTTCGACGGCCGCCTACCGCGTTCGGATCGCCCTGAACCTCAAGGGCGTGCGCTACGATACCGTGGCCGTCGATCTGTCGCGCGGCGATCAGAACCGGGGGGACTACGCGGGCCTGAACCCGGCTCGTCTGGTGCCTGCGCTGGTGCTGGAGAACGGCACGGTCCTGACACAATCGCTGGCGATCATCGACTGGCTTGAGGGGCAGTATCCGAACCCGGCGCTGGTGCCTGACGATCCGCTTCGTCGCGCGCGCGTTCTGGCCATGGCGCAAGTGATCGCAAGCGACATTCATCCGATCAACAACCTGCGTGTCATGCAGGAACTGGAACAGCGCTTCAGGGCCACGGCGGCTCAGCGGGCGGAGTGGATGCGCCACTGGATGCGGCTCGGCCTCGACCTGCTGGAACGCGAGGTTGATCCCGCTACCCCCTTCGCCTTCACGGATACACCGACCCTTGCCGACATCTGCCTTGTCGCGCAGCTTTACAACGCCCGCCGCTGGGAGATGGACCTGCGCCCCTATCCGACACTTCTGAAGATCGACGCCGCTGCGGCGCAGATCCCCGCCTTCCGCGATGCCGCCCCGAAAGCCCAACCAGATTCCACGCTAGACTGAGAAGACCATGCCCCTGTCAAGATCCTGCATCCCCTCGGCCAACGACCCGGACGGCCCCTTCCCCCTGAACAACCTGCCCTATGGCGTCTTTTCCACCGAAGACGGCAGGCGGCGCTGCGGCACGGCCATCGGGGACAGTATCCTCGATCTCACGACGCTTGAGGCGGCGGGGCTTCTGGCGGCGGCGGAGCGGCCCGTGCTGGCCGGTGACGGCTGGAACGACTTCATGGCGCTTGGCCCGGATGCCTGGGATGGCTACCGCGCACAATTGCAGGCGATGCTGGCCGAAGGGGCCGGGGCCGACCGGCTTCAACCT
>DAIOXI010000017.1:3026-17860 GCA_036758045.1 Albidovulum sp. | reverse complement strand
CACATGCCCTTTCGCGTGTCCGAATACACCGATTTCTACGCCAGCCGTCACCATGCCGAAAACGTCGGTACGATGTTTCGCGGCAAGGAAAACGCGCTGCCGCCGAACTGGCTGTCGATCCCGATCGGCTATAACGGCCGCGCCTCATCGGTGGTCGTGTCGGGCACCCCGGTGCGCCGCCCGCGCGGGCAGGTGAAGGGGCCTGAGGACGACCTGCCGCGCTTCGCCCCCTCGGCGCGTTTCGACATTGAGCTTGAGATGGGCGCAATCGTCGGCATCCCCTCCGAAGGGCCGGTTTCGGTGGCCGAAGCGGACCGGATGATCTTCGGCTATGTCCTTCTGAACGACTGGTCCGCGCGCGACATTCAGGCCTGGGAATATCAACCGCTCGGCCCGTTTCAGTCGAAGGCGACGGCAACCACGATCAGCCCGTGGATCGTGACCAAAGCGGCGCTTGAGCCGTTTCGCACCTCGACCCCGCCGCGCATCCGTCCGCTGCTCCCTTATCTTCAGGAACCGGGGCCGATGCTCTACGATGTGGACCTTGCCGTGAACCTCGCGCCCGAGGGCGCCGCCCCCACCACCATCATCCGCACGAATTACCGCGAGATGTACTATTCCGCCGCCCAGCAGCTTGCGCATCACACAAGCTGCGGCTGCCCGATGCGGACCGGCGATCTGCTTGGCTCCGGCACCATCTCGGGACCGGAAAAGGACAGCCGGGGGTCGTTACTGGAACTCAGCTGGGGCGGGACGGAGCCTGTGCAACTGGACGGCGGCCAGACGCGGACCTTCCTTGAGGATGGCGATACGCTGACCCTGACGGGCCGGGCGGTGGGTGACGGCTATGTCGTCGGCTTCGGCACCTGCACGGGACAGGTTCTGCCCGCCGAATAGATCGCCGCCCGGGCAGGCGGTGCGGACGATCTTGACCCGCGCCGACAGCGCATGGCGGCGCAGTGTCAGGCCGGGCTGTACAAGGCTGGCCTGACCCCAACCGTCGCGCAGCGCGCCTTGATTGGCGGCATGGCGCGCGCTGCCATCGGCCTGCATCCCGAAGGCATAGGCAAGGTGCAGTGCCTCCCCCTCGGGTGCCTTGTTCAGGACCAGCCTGACCTTGCGCCCCTCGGCATGGACGGCTGTGATCCTGGGATCGTTCACCGCGCCTTCGATGGAAAAGCCATGCGGCCCGTCCCCGAGCACCAGATCGCCAAGGGCGGAAAACTCTGCCGTCACCGTGCGGGCGGACAGGCCCGCGAACCGCATCAGCGGGCATTGCCAGCGCCGCCCCGCCCGGATCTCGGTCAGGGCGAGGTGGCAAAGCTCGTCGATGGCCAGAAGCGCCTCGGGCGTGTGGCTGGCGGGCAGGTCGGGGGACATGGCGAAGGGGTATTTCGGCGTCGCCACGATAAAGCCCAGACGGGGATGGTCGACAGAAAGCCGCCCTTCGGCAAGGATCACGCCCGCGCGCCCGTCCTTGCGGCTGCCGGCCGATTGCGCGACGATCAGCGGCGGAAAGCTCGCCTGCCCGGTGATCGCGGTGAGGTCGCGGCGCAGGCGCTGCGCCACATCGGCGTAATGGGCATCCGCCGTGGCTTCGTCCGGGCCATCCGTGCCGCGCAGAGACTCGGCCGCCAGAAGGGCCAGAGTGACACGGTCGACGAACAGCGCCTTGTCCCAGGGGCGCAGCGCGTGGCGGGCTTTCTCGATCGCCTCCAGCATTTGCCGGTAGGGCGCGGCCTTGCCCCCGGCCTCGGCCGCCGTCAGGCCGGGGCGGTCGCCCGCCACCGCGATGATCGTCGGCAGGGCGAGACCGGCGGAACGGTGATAGCTTTGCGCAATCGCCCCTTGCGCGCGGGCGGCGCCATCCGGGGCGTTGCCGTCCAGTGCGGGGTCGGTGACGTGATAGGGAAAGCGTTCGGGCAGGGGCCGTGGGATATTGCCGCCACCACCGCCGAAATGCACCGTGGCCAGCGCGAGGTCGGCGCTTTGGGCCAGCACCTTGCCGCCTCGGTCCTCGAATCCTTCGACGCGGCCGCCATCAAGATCGGACATGAAGCGCAGAGCGCCGGTGGGAGTTTCTTCCAGCATCCAGACATTCCCGCGGGTGCGGGGCCTGCGCGACGGCGGATGCGCCGCCAACCGATGTCCCGGCAGCGGTGCCGCCGCTCCGGTCTGCGCGCCTGCCCCTTCAACGGCGGGTGCCTCAGGCTCCGCCTCCTTGTCGTCGCCATCCTCGCCCCAGCCCTCCGGGGCGGCGGCCTGAAGGCGGCGGTGGCGGAAGGCGGCGGTGAAGCGGGGGATCAGGCTGTTCCGGTTCCTCTCGGCCAGATAGGCCTCGATATTGCGGCGGTAAAGCAGCACGTCCTTGCGGTTGCGGATCATCGCCGCGAAACCGGCCGGGGTCAGCGTCCCGGCAATCGCCGCCTCCATGAAGAGGCGCAGCTTTCCCATCCGGCGCAGGACGACCGCCGACTTGTGGCCAAGGCCCGGCGCGCGCAGATGGACGAGCCGGTCCTGCGGCAGACGGGCGATATGGGCCACGTCCGGCGCGAAGAACGGATCGTAAAGGACATAGGCCTTGCCGATGCCGCCAAGCGTCGTCGCGGCTTCGGCGCGCGGCAGGGTCGAGTCCCGCGCCTGCCCCTTCACGAAGCGGGTTTCCCAAGGCACGATGGCGGTGTCGAGAGTCGATTGCGGCGACAGCGCCACCACCGTCGCCCCCGGCGCAAGATCGGCGAAGGCCAGCGCGGCATAGGCGCCCATGGAGGTGCCGATCAGCGCCACCCGGTCGAACCGCGCGAAAAAGCCCTCGGCGGCGAGGTTCTCAAGCCGCGCGATCAGGCGGGCGTCGCGATACCAGGTCGGGCCGCGGGCATAGACGCCAAGATGGCTCCACCCGTTCTCGCGGATCATCTTTTCGCCCCAGGGGGTGACGTCGTGATAGGGGTATCCCGCGTCAGAGAGGTTGTCGAAGGACACGACAAGTTGCTGAGTGCTGCGTTCGACGAATGACAGCGCATGTTCGCCCAGACGCTCATAAAACCCGTCGTGCTTCCCTGCGGGGAAGATCTCGGCATACCAGTTCGGCACCCGGTCATGTTCGGCCCAAAGCTCTTCCGGGGTCGGGGTGTCGGACACTGGTATGGCCTCTTCGAAAGGGTGGGCTTTGCGCGTGAAAAGACCACAAAGCCCGTGGGTTTGGAAGCCGATCCGGGGGCCTGGGGGCAGGTCCGCGGTGCGGTGATGCAACGATGCGTCTACCCTGCGGCGATGCGGGTCTTGCCCGGCCATGGGCGAAGCCACTACTCTGCGCCGCAAGGTCCGGCAGAGGCGGTAACGGTGGGCAGGCGCAGGAATATCCTACTTCTGGGCATGGACGATGCCTTTGCCTACCGGCGCTATCGCACCGCCTTCGGGGCAGAGCTGAAGGTGCCGAACCTCGACCGGATTTCCGCCGTCTCGTCGGTGTTCGACGCCGCCTATTGCCAGGTGCCGGTCTGCGGCCCCTCGCGCGCCTCGGCGATGTCGGGGATGGCGCCGCATGACACCGGCGTTTTCGACAACTACACCAGTATATTCGAGGTGATGACCCCGGAGCAGATGTGGCAGTTCCGCCTGCGGCAGGACGGTTACTACTGTTCCACCGCCGGAAAGATCCATCACGGCTACCGCCCGCTGCCGCCCGAGATTCACGACGTACTTTATTCCCATCCGGCCTCGCATGTCTTCTTCGGCCCGCCCCGCAACGCGCCGCATGTGAAGCATGGCGGCATTACCGGGGGCGCAGGCACGACCGATCCGCGCGACGATGCCAAGTATTACGACGCGCGGTCGGCCAATCACGCGATCCGCTTCTTGCAGGACTATGACGGCGACGCCCCCTTTTACCGCGAGGCGGGCTTTCACCACCCGCATCTGCCCTATCGCACGCCCGACCGTTTCAAGACGATGTATGACATCGACGCCTTCATCCAGCCGCAGGACTGGGCGGGCGGCTTCGACCTGTCGGCCTTCACCGCCAATTTCATGCAGGAGAACATGGAGACGGCCGAAGCGGTGGAGTACTGGAAGGCGTCGGTGCGAAACTACTTCTCTGCCTACAGCCATGTCGATTACCACATCGGCCGCGTCTGGGACGCGCTTAAGGCGTCGCGCCATGCCGACAACACCGTTGTCGTGGTCTTTTCCGATCACGGCTTTCACCTGGGCGACAAGAACCGTTTCCGCAAGTTCACCCTTTGGGAAGAGGCGACGCGGGTGCCGTTCATCGTGCATGACCCCGACCAGCCGGGGCGGGTGATCGACGATCCCGTGGCGTTGCTCGACTTGGGGCCGACGGTCCTTGACTATGCCGGTGTCCGCCCGATGCGCCATTCGCCGGGCAAGTCGGTTCGCCCGCTGGTCGAAGGCGCGCGCGATCCCGACCGCGCGGTGCCGACCTTCTGGTATGGCTCTGCCTCCATCCGCAAGGGGCGCTGGCGCACGACGCTTTATCAGGATGGCAGCGCCGAGTTTCACGACGTGATCGACGATCCCTGGCTGACACGGAACCTCGCGGGAAAGGACGTGGGCTATGAGCCGATGCGCCAGGCCCTGCATGAGACCTGCCGCGATTACGGTCTGGTCATCGTGGAGGCGGGAGAAGAGGCGACCGAGGCGGCGAGCTACTATTCGCTGCATCAGGGCGCGGCGTCCCCGGCGGAACTGCCGACGAACGGTCTGGTCAGCGTGGGCGGCGTCGCCCCCGATCATGCCAGCCCCGGCTACCGGCGGCACTTCGCGACCCTTGCCGGGGATGGTACCATGGCCGTCGCGCCCGGTGTGCGCGAGCTGCTTTTCGCCTCTGACGCCTCGGGCGGGGTGGAGCGTTTCGGCGTGACCTGCAACGACGACGGCAACCGCATCGCCTTTCTCGGCGGGCATCGGCGCTTTGACCTCGACATCAAGGGCGGGATGGGGGGCGATACCATCACCGCCTCGCATGATGCGCTGTCGGTGCGGCTGGGTCCGGGGGACAATCTGGTCCATGCCGGTGTTTCGGACGGGGTGATCTGGGGCGGCACCGGGGCCGATGTCATCAACTGCCATGCCGGCAACAATGAGGTGCATGGCGGCGCGGGCGACAGCACCATCACCGGCGGCACCGGCAATGACACGATCTATTCGGGGCTGGGCGACAACCTGATCGTGACCGGGCCGGGCGACAATGAGGTGACGGTCGAAGGCGGGCGCAACCGTATCCTGTGCGGTGAGGGCAACAACCGGCTGGTGTTCCGGCGCGCCGAGCAGCCGCAATATGTCGAAGGGTTCGATACCGGGGAGATTGACATCTCTGACTGGATCGGCATGGGGCCGACGGTGCTGGCGCGCGAGGGCAACGGCGTCGCCCTGACCTGCGGGACCGAAAGGGTGGTGTTTACCGATAGCGACTACGACAAGATCGAAGCGGCGATCACCCCGGCGGAGAAGTTTGGATGACCAAATCGAAAAAGGCCGCCAGGGCGACGGTGACGCGGGCAAAAGCAGTCGAGCCCGCCGCCAAGCCCACGCCGAAGAAGGCGCCAAAGCTCAGCTATACCGAAACCCTGACCGTGCAGGGCGTGTCGATCCCCTTCGTCCCCTCGATCATCACGCCGCGCATCGAACGCCCGATGCGCGCCGGACGCTATGAGGGGGGGGAGGTCATGGCCACCCGCGACATGGTGCGTGCGGGCGACCGGGTTCTGGAACTGGGCGGCGGTGTCGGCCTTGTCTCTACCGTCGCGGCGCAGGTGCCGGGCGTCGAAAAGGTCGTGACGATCGAGGCCAACCCCGAGCTTCTGCCGCTGATCCGCGAAACGCACAGGATCAACGGGGTGGAGAACGTGGAACTGCGCAACGGCGTGGTGGTGCGTGAGGGCGCCGGGCCGGTGGAGTTCTACCTGCGCCCGGATTTCTGGGCATCGAGCATGGAGCCGGACTCGCGCCCCTATGACCGGGTGGTTTCTCTCCAGCCATGGCCGTTGGCCGACCTGATCGCGGAACTTCGCCCCACCGTCATCTCCGCCGATATTGAGGGCGGGGAGATCGAGGTCTTCGACGGTATCGCGCTGGACGGCGTCCGGGTCATCATCATCGAGCTTCACCCGGCGGTCTATGGAAAGGCGGGCGAGCAGCGTATCCTCGATCACCTCGCCTCGCTCGGGTTCAACCCGGATGAGCGTTACCTTGCGGGCAGCGTCTGGGTTCTGTCGCGCGAGATCGTGAAACCCGCCGTCGCCGCGCCTGCCGGGCAGTGCGGGCTGTCGGACCCCGCCCATGACAGGGCAGAGCCGCGCTTTGCCATCGCCACCTGCATGAAGAACGAAGGGCCCTTCATCCTGGAATGGCTGGCCTATCACCGCGCCATCGGAGTGCAGGATTTCGTCGTCTTCACCAACGATTGCACCGATGGCAGCGACTGCCTGCTTGACCGGCTGGATGAGATGGGGGTGGTCACCCATCTGCCCAACCCCGCCGTGGTGGCCGGATCGACCTACTTTCAGCCGCTGGCGATGAAATACGCCGTCCAGATGCCGGTGATCCGCCGGGCGGACTATTTCATCCAGACCGATGTCGATGAATTCATCACGATCCGCGCCGGGAAGGGCCATCTGCATGACCTGCTGAAGGCCGCCGGGCCGTTCCATGTGCTGTCGATCTCCGAGGTCAACTTCAACTCATCCGGTCAGTGGGATTTTGCCGATACCTGGATCACCGAAACCTTCCGGGAGCATGAGACCTTTGCGCCCGGTCACTGGCAGGCGCGGCGGGGGGTGAAGTCGATCATCCACGGGATCGACAATTTCGCCTCCTGGCCGGTCCACCGCCCCGGCGCGATTGCGGGGCTTGAGGATCGCTACGTCTGGCTTGACGGGTCGGGCAGGCAGGTGCCGGCGGAGTTCATCACCAAGCACGAAAACGGCATCGACCGGCGCGGGCGCTATGATCTGGTGCAACTGGATCATCACCCGATCCGCTCGGTCCAGTCCTACCTGATGAAGTTTGATCGCGGCGATGTCGTCACGCCGAAGCGCAATGTCGATCACCACTATTTCCGCCGCCGGTCGATCGGCGGGCAAAGCGAAAACCACATTGCGCGGATGCTGCCCAAGGCGCGGGCCGAATGGGCGGCGCTGATGCGCGACGGCACGGTGGCGGATCTGCACCGCCAGACCGTCGCGGCGCACAAGGCGCGGATTGCGGAGATCGAGAAACGGCCGGAACTTGCCGAACTGCGTGAGTGGATCAGGGCGACCTATTTTCCCGGGCGGGCGGCCGAATAGCGTTGGAAGTCAAAAGTCTGTATTTTCAGTAAATAGTGAAAACTGTTTGATAGCAGTCTGTTAAAGATCATGCTGCGCAGCATTCAGGACTTGTCGCGGCTGGGTGGTCGCAGTCCGGCCTTTGCCATCCTCGCCAGCGACTGTTCCAGCGCAGCGCGAAAATGCGGCCGGTCGCCGCGGTACAGGACCCAGCGGCAGAGCCGGATGATCTGCGCGTCACGCCCCGCCTTCAGCAGGTGGATCAGCAAAAGCTTCTGATAGCGGGGCGAGCCGTGCCGGGCGCGCAGATGGCGCAGGATATCCATCCGCGTCGCCGTCCCCTCTATCACCCCGGCGGAGATGGCCTTCAGCACCCCCATGTCGCGCCAGACCGACAGCACGCCATGGCCCATCAGCGGGCAGCGGATCCTTTCGACATGCGCGCCCTGAAACAGCGCCGCATGCATGCTGTCGGCCACGATGGTGGGGTCGTAAAACAGCCAGAGCTTGCGCGCCCCCGCGACGCAATCGGGCGCATAGCCGTAGCGGCCGGAAAAATCCTGCCGCCATGCGGGGCGGAACCGCCGTTCCCACCCGGCGAGGTCGCGGTCAAGCGTGGCCTGCGGATTGACCGCCATTACCACCGCCCCCGGCACGGCAAGGGAAAAGGCGCAGGCCGCATAGCCGCCCATCGACGTGCCGTAAAAGACCACCCTTTCGAACTGGCGAAAGAAGCCTTCGTCGCGGAGCCGGTCAAAGAAATCATGCACCGCGTCGTCGCGATACCAGGTGGAGCCATGCGCCATCAGCCCCAGCGAGGACCAGCCCTGCGAGGTCACGAACTCCACCCCCCAAGGCATGCGCTCGGGGCTTTGGCGGACATCGTCGAGATTGTCGAAGCTGACGACAAGGACCGGCCCCTTGCGAATGAAGACCGCGCGATGCCGGGGGCCGAGGGGTTCGTGGAAACCGTCGCCCTCCGCCGTGATGCGGGTCAGCGTGGCATCCCATGCGCTGTTCTGGCTGCTTGTCAACGTCCTACCCGGTCCTTTCCGGCCCCTGATGCGATTTGCCAAGTGTCCTGCGGCCCTGTCAATCCTACTGCCCCGGTTCGGTCGTAAGCATTTGACTGACCGCACCAAAACGGCCAAGCAGTCCCGAGCTGCCTTTCGATCGCGTGAATGGAGATTGCCATGGCGTTGCCCGATACCCTGCTCGTCCGCCTGATGGAGGTGGTGAAGGACAACGATCTTGGCGGCCGCTTCGTCATGCTTGGCCGGCAACGCTGGGTCGGGTCGCGCAAGGGGGCCTCGGCCCGCGCGCTGACGGCCGCTATCGGGAAGTATTTCCCCGGCAAGACCGAGGCCGACCTTCACAACGCCGACGACATCTACAGCGAGCGGTTCTTTGAGGCGCTGGGGTTCTCGCAGGTCGACTCGCTCGACTATTCCGGGTTCGAAGGCGCGAGCATCGTCCATGATCTGACCAAGCCCGTCCCGGCGGAGCTGACCGGCCAGTTCGACGTGGTCTATGACGGAGGCACGACCGAACATATCTTCGACCTGCCGATGGCCTACACCAACATCGACGCGCTCTTGAAACCCGGCGGGGTGCTGATCGGGCATTCGCCCTGCAACAACTGGATCAACCACGCCTTCTACCAGATCAACCCCGAGATGGTGTATGGCTACTGGGAACGTGGCATGGGCTATGAGGTGATCGACCTCACGCTGCAACCGCTGCTGCCGAATTTCATCGACCGGACGGCAAAGACCACCAACCCCAATGTCACCGGCGTCCGCCCGCGTATCCTGGGCGAGCTGCCGATGAACTCCCCCCTGATGCTGGTCTATGCGGTGCGCAAGCCGCTGACCCCGCGTGAGGTGGACCGGGGCATCTACCAGACCGATTATGTCGAGAAGTGGGACGGTTGAGCGGCAGGGAAGCCCCCTCCGGTCGTCGCTTCGCCCCCTCTCAGCCCTGCGATGCCATCGTGAAGGCGCGGTCCAGACCCTCGGCGACGGTCTCAACATCCTCCATCGTCAGGCACATCGGCGGCACCATGCGCAGGCAGGACTGATAAGGCCCCGACTTCGACAGGATCAGCCGGCTTTCGCGGCAGGCCTCGAACACCTTCGCGGTGGTCTCGGGATCGGGTTCCTTGGTCTTGCGGTCCTTCACCATCTCGAAGGCGAGCATCAACCCGCGCCCGCGCACATCGCCGATCTTCGGGTGGCGCTGCTTGAGGTCCTGCAACCGCGCCAGCAGCGCCGCGCCGACGTAGCGCGCGTTGTCCTGCACCCTGTCCTCACGCAGCACCTGCAACACCGCGCGGCCTGCCGCGCAACTGGTCGGGTTCGCGCCGTAGGTGTGGAACATGAACTTTTCCGCCATCGGTGCCGCGACATGTTTCTGCGCCACCACCGCGCCAAGCGGAAAGCCGTTGCCGATCCCCTTGGCCATCACGACGATGTCGGGGATCACCCCGTCCGCCTCGAACCCCCACATGTGATCGCCGGTGCGCCCGAAGCCCGCCTGCACCTCATCGACGATGAAAAGCCCGCCCGCCGCGCGGGTCCGTTCCGCAGCGCCCGTCAGATAGCCCTTGGGCATTTCGATGATGCCGCCATAGCCCTGCACGCTTTCGACGATCATCCCGGCGATGCGGCCGGTGGTGGCGGTGGCGATGGTGCGCCCGATCTCATCCAGATAGGGCGCGGCGCCCGCGTTCTCGCCGAAGATGCCGCGATACTGGTTCGGTTCGGCGACGAAGGCGACGTTGCCGGGCATCCCGGCATGGCGCCAGCCGGCGATCCCGGTCACCGATTGCGCCGCCGCCGTCGGGCCGTGATAGGCGGTCCTGAGGGCAAGTATGTCGGCATTCCCGGTATAGTCGCGCGCCATCGTCAGGGCGAGGTCCACCGCCTCGGCCCCCGAATTGGTGAAATGCACCACCCATTCGATGTCGCCTTTGGGGTTCGGCATCACGGCTGCCAGTTCCTCGGCGAAATGGGCGGGGACGGGGTGGTAGAACATCGTCGTGCAATGGGTCAGGTCCTGCGCCTGCGCCATCGCGGCGCCCACGACCTTTGGATGCGCATGGCCGACCGAGATGCAGACATTCATCCCCAGAAGGTCCGTATACCTGTTGCCCGTCTCGTCCCAGAGATACTGCATCGACCCCTTCTTGAAGACCATCGGCCTGGCGAAGGGGACGAACTTCTTCTGGCTGGCGGCGTAATAGGTATCTCGCCGCCGCGCGGTTTCCTGAAGGCTCCAGTCGACGGGCAGGGTCATCATGTCTCTCCTTGCAACTCCCGGCCGCGGCGGGCGACGAAATCGTCCAGGCTCTCGCGCACCGCGATGTCCATTTCCGGCGGCTGATAGTCTTCGATCAGCTTCCTCACCCGCAGGGCCGCCCGTTCATGTTCCCAAAGCGCGCCTTCGGCGGCCCATTGTTCATAGGTGCCGTTGTCCGACATCTCTCCCATCCAGAAGGCGGTTTCGAAATGCGCCTGGGTGTGGGCGGCGCCAAGGAAATGCCCGCCCGGCGGCACTTCGTGAAACGCCTCCATCGCCTGCGCGGTTTCGGAGAAATCGACGCCCTGAACGAAGCGCATCATGGCCGAGCAGCGGTCGGCATCCATGACGATCTTCTCATACCCCGTGGTCAGCAGCCCTTCGAGGCAGCCTGTCGCGTGGATGATGAAATTCACCCCCGCCAGCGTCGCGCCCATCAACTGCGCCTGGCTTTCATAGCCCGCCTGCGCGTCCGGCACCTTGGACGCGGTCAGCGCACCGACCGAATGGAAGGGCAGGCCCAGCCGGTCGGCCAGCGTCTTGGCGCACATCTGGAACTGCGTCCCCTCCGGCGTGCCAAAGGTCGGCGCCCCGGTCTTCAGCGAGATCGGCGAAAAGAACGTGCCGAAGACCGCGGGCGCGCCGGGCCGGATCAGCTGGATCAGCGCGACCGAGGCCATCACTTCGGCCAGAACCTGCGCCAGGGTCGCGGCGATGGTGACGGGCGACATGGCGCCGCCAAGGACGAAGGGCGAGACGACCGTGCATTGCCCGGCGCGGGCATATTCCTTCAGCGCGCCGATCATCGTTTCATCCAGCACCAGCGGCGCGTTGGTGTTGACGACCGAATAAAGGACGCAGTTTCGCTCCACGAACTCCGCCCCCATCGCCAGCCTGCACATCTCGATCGTGTCGCGGGCGCGTTCGGGGGCGGTTACGGCGCCCATGAAGGGCTTGTCGTTCAACGTCAGATGCGCGTGCGCCATCTGCAGGTGCCGGATCGGGACCGGCAGGTCCACGGGTTCGACCACCACGCCGCCAGAGTGGTTCACGGCGCCAAGCTGATGGTGGATCTTCGTGATGTTGCGAAAATCCTCGATCGTGGCATAGCGGCGGCCCTTTTCGATGTCATGGACGAAGGGCGGGCCGAAGCTGGGGCAATAGACCTGCGCGTTGCCGCCGATCTGGATCGACCGGGCGGGGTTGCGGGCGTGCTGTGTAAAGACCGGCGGCGCGGTCCTGATCCTGTCGCGGCACCAGCCGGGATCGAAGCGGACCCGCTGCCCGTCCACCCGCGCCCCGGCCTTGCGAAAGATCTCAAGCGTTTCGGGATCGCCGCGGAACTCCATCCCGACCTCGTCGAGGATGCGGTCGGCGTTGCGTTCGATGATGGCGATGGAGTCTTCGTCGATCAGGCTGACGATGCCGGTGCGGCGCAGCGTATAGGGCGCGGCAAGACCCGTCCGCGCGGCGCGCGCCTTCATCCGTTCGCGCCGCCCCTCGCGCCGGTCGGTGCGCGGTTTTCGGTCGTCGTCCTGCAACATGACGCATCCTGGCCCCAAGACTTCCCGGCAAATTCTAAGCGGCGAATTCCGCTGCGCGATAGTGCCGGAATGCAGCATCGGCTTTACTAATGTTGCCGATTAGCTGGTGGGCGTGTCGTGATAGACGACCTCATCCGCGAAACGCGGGAAGCGGTGGTCGAAATGGCTGCGCAGGATGCGGCCGCATTGCGTCGCCAGCCCTTCGGCAATCGTCTCGAACTCCCCCGCGCGGGACAGGACCTGTATGCGGCGGCGGAAGCCCGGAAAGGGCAACGGTTCGATCCGCAGCCGCATTCCCTCGGCCACAGCGTCGATGAGAAGCGAGGGGGAGAGGATCGCGAAGCATTTCCCGGTCACGACCCCCGCCACGACCATCGAGGCGCGGTCGGCCTCCATCGCGCGGGGGAAGAACAGCCGGCAGCGCTGAAGATGCTGGTCGGTCCGCCGCCCGACCGGGGTCGCGGCCCCGAAACGGACCAGGGACAGGCGGTTGGCGATCTGGTCGATATCGGTGCTATCGCCGTCGTAATCCTCTGGCAAGACGAGATAAAATGGTTCATCCAGCACCGGGATGACATGGTCGTCGTCATTGCGCACCAGTTCCGAGGTGACAGCAAGGTCGATCTGGCGCGCGTTCAGCGCCGTCCTGTGATCGCTTGCCAGCCCGGCCGAGAGGGTCAGTTCGGGAACGCCAAGCGCCTCGACCACATAGTCGAACAAGCCCGGCGTCAGCGTGGTGGCGATCGAGGCCAGAAGCCCCATGCGAAGCACCGGCAGGGTCGTCGCGTTCAGGCGGCGGATATTGGCGCGCAGGTCCTCGATCTCATTCAGGATGCGGTAGCCATGCCGTTGCAGGATACCGCCCGCATGGGTCAGCGCGATGGGCCGTTGCGAACGGTCGATGAAGGTCATCCCGAAGGCGGTCTCAAGGTTCTTCAGGTGCTGCGAGGCGGCCGATTGGGTCATGCCAAGCGCATGGGCGGCCGTCGTCACCTGCTGCATCTCGGCCACGGCCATGAAGACCTCGACCGCGCGGAAAAGGTTCAGGTCCGGGTAACTGGCCGTTTTCTTGGTGTATTTCTTCTGGTCTGGCATCGTGCCGGCCGCTCCGCGCGCGAAGGGAAACCCTGCCGGAAGCGGTCCGGGTCAGGGAAAGGTTCTGCCTTTCATTAGAAAGTTTAATACTGTTTCGGCGGTCTTGATCAATGCCGATCCCGCGGGATCACTGGGCGCGGGTATTTCCTTCGGGCGGCGGATGGCACGGACACTCATCATCGGCGGCGGCGCGGTTGGCCTCAGCCTTGCCTATCACCTCGCGCGGCGCGGGGAGCGGGACATCGTCCTGCTGGAACGCCATCAGCTGACCTCCGGCACAAGCTGGCACGCGGCGGGCATCGTCGGGCCGCTGCGGGCAACGCCGAACGGGACGCGGCTCGCGATGTATGCGGGGGAATTGTTCCCGCGTCTGGAAGAGGAAACCGGGCTGTCCACCGGCTATCGCCGGACCGGCGGCTACTGGTTCGCGCGGGACGTGGCGCGGATGGACGAGCTGCGCCGCATCGCGGCACTTGGCCGCCACTTCGGGCTGAGCCCGTCGATCCTTGAGGGCGCAGAGCTGACGGTGCCGGGTGTCGATCCGACCGGCATCATCGGCGCCCTTCGGGTCGAGGAGGACGCGAACGTCAACCCGGTCGATCTTTGCATGGCCTATGCCAAGGCTGCGCGGGCAGGCGGGGTGGAGATACGCGAGGGTGTGGAGGTCGCGGCCCTTCTGGTGGAAAACGGGCGCGTCCGGGGCGTCCGGCGGGCCGACGGGGTGGAGGTTCTGGCCGACCGCGTGGCGCTTTGTGCCGGGGCCTGGTCGAAAAAGCTGGCCGACGCGGCCGGGGTGGCGCTGCCCTTGCAGGCGGTCGAGCATATGTATGTCGTGACCGAGCCGATGCCTCATCTGCCCCATCCCTATCCGGTGCTGCGCGATCTGGACCGGGGGATCTATGTCAAGGGCGACGCGGGTAAGCTGGTGATCGGCGGTTTTGAACCGCATGCCAAATGCTGGAACCCGCACGGGACGGAGGGCAACCGGCCGTTTCTGGAATTCCCCGAGGATTGGGACCAGTTCACCCCCTTCATGGAGGCGGCGCTGGCGCTGATCCCCTCGCTGGAACAGGCCGGGATTGCGCATTTCATGAACGGGCCGGAGAGTTTTACGGTCGATAGCCGCCCGCTGATCGGCCAGACGAATGAGGTGGATGGTCTGTTTGTCGCCGCCGGGATGAATTCGGTCGGTGTCATGTCCTCCGCCGGGGTCGGGCGGGTGCTGGCCGACTGGATGGTGGAGGGTGCTGCGCCGATGGACCTGTGGGAGGTCGACATCGCCCGCGTCGATCCGCTGACCGCCGCCGCCGCCCATGTCGAGACGCGGATGGAGGAGGCGGTCGCCGATGTCTTCGCGATCCACTGGCCCTTCAAGCAGCCGAAGGCGGGGCGGGGGCTGCGCATCTCGGCCTTGCATGACCGCTGGGCGGCGGCGGGGGCGGTCTTTGGTCTGACCGCCGGGTGGGAGCGCGGGCTGTGGTACGCGGCGGACGATGCCGAACGGTCGCTGCCCTATTCGGTCGGCGAACAGCCCTGGCAGGAGATCGTCCATCGCGAGGCGGCGGTGATGGACCACGGCACCGTGCTGATCGACCTTTCGCCCTTCGGG
>DAIOXI010000017.1:0-3016 GCA_036758045.1 Albidovulum sp. | reverse complement strand
CGACGTGAGCGGGCCGGAGGCCATGGCCGCGCTGCAATACCTCGCCGCCGGGAATGTCGATGTGGCGGAGGGGCGGGCGGTTTACACGCCGCTTCTGAACGCGAAGGGTGGGATCGAGGCGGATGTGACCATCACGCGGCTTGGCGCCGACCGCTTCCGCGTGACATCGGGTGCCGCGACACGCGGGCGTGATCTCGCCTGGCTGCGGCGGAACGCGAAGGGGCGGGTGCGCATCGTGGATGTCACAGAGGCCGAGGCGGTCATCGGCGTCATGGGCGCCGGGTCGCGCGATCTGCTGGCCGGGCTGTCGCCCGATGACTGGCAGGATTTCCCCTTTGCGACCGCAAGGGACGTGACCGTCGCGGACCACCCCGCCCGCGCGACGCGGGTCAGTTTCGTCGGCGAGCTGGGGTGGGAGATTTCGGTCCCCGTGGCCACAGCCAAAGCCGTCTTCGACGCGCTCCACGGCGCGGGGGCGAAACCGCTGGGCCACTACGCGCTCGATGGCTGCCGGATCGAAAAGGGCTTTCGCCACTGGGGCCACGACCTTGGGCCGGAGATCACGCCGCTGGAGGCCGGGCTGGGCTTCACGGTGGATTGGGGCAAGGACTTTCTCGGCAAGCTGGCGCTGGAACGGCAGCGGGCCGATGGCCTGACCCGCCGCCTGCATCTCATGGAGGTCGAGGGGCGGCCGCTTGTCCTGCATGACGAACCGATCCGCGAGGGCGGCCGCGTCGTGGGTCTGACGACCTCGGGCGCGCGGGGGGCGCGGACGCGCCGGGGCCTGGCCCTTGGGCTGATCGCCATCGCGCCGGGGGAAAGGGTCGCCGACACGGCGGCGCGGGGCTTTGAAGTCGAGATCGCGGGGCGGCTTTATCCGGCCAGGGTGCTGGAACGCCCGCCCTTCGATCCCAGGGGCGAACGGATGAAAGCATGACGATGGACGCGCAGGTCCTTATCATCGGTGGCGGCGCGATGGGCGTGTCGCTGCTCTACCATCTGGCCAAGGCGGGCTGGCGGGACGTCGTCCTGACCGAGAAGAACGACCTGACCCATGGGTCCACCTGGCATGCGGCGGGGCTTTGCACCCATTTCGCGCATAACCCGACGATCCAGGAGCTTCGCGCCACCTCGGTCCGGCTTTACCGCGACATCCTGCCGGAAGAGACCGGGGAAAGCTGCGGCTTTCACCCCTCCGGCGCCATGCGGATCACCTCAAACCCGGACCGGATGGACGAATTCGCCCATGTCGCGGGCCTGTCCAGGTTCACCGGCTACGAACTGCGTCTGCTGACCTCGCCCGAGGCGGTGGCAGAGCTGCATCCGCTGACCCGGACCGAGGGCATCCTCGGCGGCATCTACGAACCCGATGACGGCCATGTCGATCCCTCGCTTGCCACCAACGCCATGGCCAAGGCGGCACGGGCCATGGGCGCGTCGATCCTGCGGCAGAACCCGGTGACGGCGATCCGGCGCGAAGGCGGTCACTGGCGGGTGGAGACCGCGAAAGAGGTGATCCGCGCCCGCCATATCGTCAACGCCGCCGGCACCTGGGGGTGGGAGATCGGGCATATGATGGGGCTGAACGTCCCCTCCGTCCCGGTACTGCACCAATACCTTGTCACCGATACGGTTCCCGCTGTCGCCGAACGCATCGCCAAGGGTCTGCCCGAACTGCCGATCATCCGCGACCCGGAGGAAAGCTGGTATGTCCGGCAGGAGAGGGACGGGCTGATCCTTGGCCCCTACGAAAAGGACGCGCAGCCCTGGTCGATCGACGGTGTCCCGCCCGATTTCGGGGCCGAGCTGATGCCGCCCGATCTGGACCGGGTGGAACATATCATCATGGCCGCGATGGCCCGCATTCCGGCGCTGGAAACCGGCGGCATCAAGTCCGTCGTCAACGGCCCGATCACCTTCACCCCCGACGCCAATCCGCTGATCGGCCCGGCGCACGGGCTGCCCGACGCCTGGCTTCTGACCGGGTCGTCCATGGGGGTGATGGAAGGCGGCGGCGCGGGCTGGTTCCTGGCGCATTGGATGACCCATGGCGCGCCGCCGATGGATGCGCTGGCCGTGGACAGCCGCCGCTTCGGGTCCTGGGCCGACCGGGACTATCGCGTGAAGAAGGCGGTGGAATGCTTCGGCCTGCAATTCGGCGTCCACTACCCTTATGAGGAACGCCCCGCCGCGCGGGGCAAGCGCCTGTCGGCGCTGCATGACCGGATGGTCGCGCGGGGCGCGGTGATGGGTGCCGCCTCTGGATGGGAACGGCCGAACTGGTTTTCGGATCGCGCGGGGGACGAGGCCCGGCCGACCTTCCGCCGCGCCAACTGGTTTTCCCATGTCGCGCGCGAGGTGGCAGTGGTGACGGCCGCCGCCGGGCTTGCCGACCTGTCGATCTTTTCGAAGTTCGAGGTGACGGGACCCGGCGCGCGCGCCTTCATCGACAGCCTCGGCGCCAACCGCGCGCCGAAGGTAGGGCGCATTGGCTTGATCCACGCGCTGACCCCCGCCGGGGGGACGCAATCGGAGTTCACCGTCTCTGCCCTTGGGGACGATCGCCTCTACCTGACATCGGCGGCCGCGGCGGAGGAGATGGATGAGGATCTCTTGCGCGCGCGGGCGGCGGGGCATGATGTGCGGATCGACAATGTGACGGAGGGCTGGGGCGTCATCGCCCTGATGGGTCCGAAATCCCGCGCGATCCTGTCGGCCCTGACGGATGCCGACCTTGGCGCCGCCTTCCCGTGGCTAAGCGTGCGGGAAATCACGGTTGCCGGTATCGCCGTCCGGGCGCTGCGCGTGTCCTATATCGGAGAACTGGGGTGGGAGCTGCACGCGAGCCGTGGCGACATGCCAGCACTTTTCGACGCGCTGGAAAAGGCGGGCAAGCCGCACGGCATGGGCTTCTTCGGCGCCTATGCGATGAACTCCATGCGGATCGAAAAGGGCTATCGCGCCTGGGGTGCCGACTTCACCACCGAACGTCCACCCGCCGAAACCGGCGCCGGGC
>DAIOXI010000016.1:11839-25339 GCA_036758045.1 Albidovulum sp. | reverse complement strand
TCGAGATGTATTACCTCAACGTCATGGCCGGCCCGCGCCGAAACTGGCGCTTCGTCGCCGCGCCCGAGGTCGAATGGATCATCGAGCGCGACGCGAAATGATCGGGCGGGCGCTGAACCAGAAGACCGCGCGACACCTGCCGTTCGAGGCGTTCCTCGATCTCGCGGCCTCGCTGGGTTGTGTGGGCGTCGAGCTGCGCAATGACCTCGGGCGGCCTTTCTTCGACGATATCGCGACTGCCCGTGCCGCCGAGATGGCGCGTGCGCGCGGTCTGCGCCTGTTGGGGCTGAGCGAGGTATACGGCTTCAACGTCTGGGATGCCGAGCGCGCGGCACAGATCCGCGCACTGATCGAGGTCGCTGCAGAGGCCGGTGCCGAGAGCTTCAGCCTGATCCCTTGCGTCGACGGTCGCGAGACCCTGCCGTTGCGCGCCGCGATGGAAAAGGTAGCGGCATTGCTTGACGGCATCCCGACGCGCGCGTTGATCGAGCCGATCGGCTTTGCCACCTCGTCGCTGCCGCGCAAGGCCGCATTGGTGGCCCTGATCGACGAGTTCGGACCACACCGCTTCGGGTTGGTCCATGACACCTTCCAGCACTGCATCGCGGGGGATCTCGGCGTTTTCCCGGCGCAGACCGGGATGGTCCACATCTCAGGGATCTCCACGCCCGGCGTCGCGCTGGATGCGGCGCAGGATGCGCGGCGGATTCTTGTCGATGCGGACGACCGCTGTGGCACCCTGCGCCAGATCGGTGACCTTCTTTCAGCGGGCTACACCGGCGCGTTCTCGTTCGAATGCACCGCTTCGGAGGTGCTGGAAAGCCCGAGCCTCGAGCAGGAGATCCGGTCGTCATTCGAATTCATCGACGCGGCGCTGGCGGGTTAGGCCCTGACTTTCAACGAAATTGCGTTGAGATGGCGCGGGTGGTGACGCCGTGCCCACCCTACACCCCGAAACTCACCTCCCGTCGGCTGCGGCGGCTGCGTGCTCAAGCAACACGGCGCGTCTTGCGGCGCTGTTGCGCTGGCTGATGGAGCGTCACGGCAGGCGACAGGGTGCCGAAGTTCGTATGCGTCTTCGGATGCGCGGTGGGCCGATGCGGCCGCCGCTGAAGGGGCGGAACAAGGACGAGAAGGGCGAGCTTGAACAGGTGATCCGCACGCCGAAGACGGCGATCACGGAAGGGACCCGGTGTCATCTTCCGCGCCTGCCCGGTGAGGGCGCGATACTTCACAAGGAAGCTCGCGTTTCCGCCGGGCTGCATCCGGACGCCGAAGCCTGTCAGGCTGGTATCCCACATGTAGATCTCAGTGCTCGGGTGCTGCACCATTTTGTCGATAGTGGTCTTGGTGATCTTGGGCACTTCCATCTCCTCTGGCTGGTTCCGCGGAACCACGGCGGAACCAGGTTCATGCAAGGCCGTGCGTTCTCCGGCAGTCCGCCGCAAATGACATCGAGATATTTTATGGCATAAATTCAATATGATAACCGACGTCGACAAAGCCGTACAGCTTGGCTCAAGCGTCCGCAAATCTATGTGAAGAGAATTCGTAATCATGGGGTCGGGGGGGTCGAACCCCTTCACCGGCGTCATGTCCCGCAAAGGCCGCTTATCCCCGGCGCTGCTCGTTACATATGACCGGGCGATGGGGAATCGGCCGGGGGCGACGGTGGTCTAACTTCGGCCCGGCGGCCTCTCCTGACCGCCCGCTCCGTCGCCGGTTCTTTGACAATCCCCCTCGAAAACGCCGACAATGCGGGCATTGGCAACGCTGCGCGGTCCAATTGGCCAACTTGCGCGTGGCATTGTGTTGGCCGAACAGTATGAATTCTGGCATTGTATTGCTGTTCGAAGCGGTCGCAACGCGGCCAGGACACTATCTTGACGGAGATAAGATATTCATGAAACGCATGGCCGCACCCCTTGTTGCTCTGACATTGATTGCCTTGCTTCACCCTGCCACCGCCTCGGCCTATATCGGCCCCGGTGTCGGCGCCGGGGCCATTGCGGCCGTTCTGGGTGTTATCGGGTCCATCCTCCTCGCCATTGTCGCGGTGATCTACTACCCGATCAAACGGATGCTCAAAGGCGGCAAGGCCAAGAACAGCCGAGCCTCCAGCAGCGACAAGACCGCAAAGTAACATGCTCCTATGGCTCTATGTCCTGATCGCCGGCGTCCTCGCCAGCGAGGCGTTGCTGCGTCTGCCGCTTCTGTCCACCATCCAGAGGGTCAGCCTGACCGCGAAGAAATCCGGCGCGGTCCTGTCCAGTAAGCGCATCTCCGATCACTGGAAGGAGCGGGTGCTGCCGCGCTACAGCCTTGTGATCGGTCGAGGGTCGGTTCTCTTCTTCCTGATGCTCTGCCTCGCGCTTTTGCCGGTGGCGCTTCTGGGCCTGATCTATCCCGGCGGCCTGTCCGCCTGGGCGGAGGCGCTGATGCGGCCGCTTGTGATACTTGTCCTTTGCGTCGTGTCAATCGGCTACATCGTGGTGCGGAGCAAGCTCGGCGGCGGCGCGGCCACGACCTCATCCGACTATTCCGCGACCGACCGCTTCCTGCATCGCCTCGCCCTTGGTCCGCTGGCCGAGATGTTGCATGACATCGAGAGGGCGCGCTTCCTGAAATCGTCGCCCGAGGACAGCGGGCGCCATGTCTTCGTCACCGGCCTTGCCCGTGCCGGGACGACGATCCTGATGCGGGAAATCCATCGCACCGGCGCCTTCGGCTCGCTCACCTATGCCGACATGCCTTTCGTGCTGGCGCCGAACCTCTGGGCCGGGATCAGTCGCAAGGGGCAAAAGCCGGGCATCCGGGCCGAGCGCGCCCATGGAGACGGGATCGAGGTCGATACCCAAAGCCCCGAGGCGCTGGATGAGGTCTACTGGCGCGTTTTCGACGGCGGGTCCTATATCGCTGCGGACGGGTTGGCCCCCTATGCGCCCGAAGAGGACAGGATCGACGGTTACCGCGACCTGATGCGGCTGGTGATGCGGCGCACCGGGACCGGCCGCTATGTCTCGAAGAACAACAACAACATCCTGCGGCTGCCTGCCCTTGCCGCCGCGATGCCGGCTGCGGTGTTCCTTGTTTCCCTCCGCCGTCCGCTGGACCATGCCGAAAGCCTGCTTGCGCAGCACAAGCGGTTCCTTGACGCGGACGCCTTCACGCAGGACTACATGACCTGGCTGGGCCACCATGAATTCGGCGCGACCCACCGGCCCTTCCTGTTCGGCGGCGGGCCCGCTGGCGATCCCATGACGCTGGACTACTGGCTTTCGGTCTGGCTTGCGGCCTATCGCGCGCTCGACACGGCCGAGGCGGAAGCGGAAAACATCCTTTTCGTGCCTTATGAGGCGCTCAGCGCAGATCCGGCGGTCTGGCGCGCGGTGGCCGAACGCATCGGCGTGGCCCCGGCCGCGGCGGAGGAGTTGCGCCCGATCACCAGCCCGCCCGCCGGGCCGCATGACGCGGGCCTCGCCGCCGAGGCCGAGGCGCTGCATGCTCGGCTGTCTGAACGCGGGTTCGCCGCGCTGGGTCTGACGGGGTCACGGCAGGACTTGCGGGGGCGAGGGTGTTCTGACACTTTTCCGCATGACTGACACAATTTCCGATCAAGATGAAAGAACGGGGACCGCCGCATCGAACGGCGCCCGTTACCGCATACCCGGACCTTGCGCGTGGAGCGATGAATGACCGAACCCGAACAGCTTCCCGTAGAAACGCCGGCAACCCCGCCTGTCGAAGGCTTTCTCGATGCGAAGGCCGCCGTTCGGCGCCTTGAAGAGCTTTACACCCTGGCCACCGAATACCTGGTGGAGAATTTCGCCCGCACCATCGGCGGCGAACGCCCCGCGACGCGCTACCGCGCCTTCTACCCCGAGGTCCGGCTGACCATGACCTCGCATGCCACCGCCGACAGCCGTCTCAGCTTCGGGCATGTCTCGGTGCCGGGCACCTATGCCGCCACGATCACGCGGCCCGACCTGTTCCGGCAATACCTGATCCAGCAGCTTGACCTTCTGATCCGCAACCATGGTGTGCCGGTGATTGTCGGGCCAAGCACGACGCCGATCCCGGTGCATTTCGCCGTGGCGGCGGCGACCAGCCTCGCGGTGCCGCAGGACGGCGTTCTGGACTTTCCGCTGCGCGACTATTTCGACGTGCCGGACCTGTCGACGACGAATGCCGACATCGTCAACGGCACCGCCCGGCCGATGCCCGACGGCTCGGGCCACCTTGCGCCCTTCACGGCCCAGCGGGTGGACTATTCGCTGGCGCGGCTGGCCCATTACACCGCGACCGACCCGGTGCATTTCCAGAACCACGTCCTCTTCACCAACTACCAGTTCTATGTTGATGAATTCGAGACCTTCGCCCGCAAGGCGCTTGGCGATCCCGGCGCGGGCTATACTGCCTTTATCGGCCCCGGCAACGCAGAGATCACCACGCCGGACGGGGATCTTGGCCAGCTTCCGCGCCTGCCGCAGATGCCGACATATCACCTCAAGCGCGCCGACGGGCAGGGCATCACCCTTGTGAATATCGGCGTCGGCCCTTCGAACGCAAAGACGGCGACCGACCATATCGCCGTCCTCAGGCCCCATGCCTGGCTGATGGTCGGCCACTGCGCCGGGCTGCGCAACAGCCAGCGGCTGGGCGATTTCGTCCTCGCCCATGCCTATCTGCGCGAGGACAAGGTGCTGGACGACGACCTGCCGGTCTGGGTCCCGATCCCGGCGCTGGCCGAGGTGCAGATCGCGCTTCAGGAAGCGGTGGCGGAAATCACCCGGCTGGAAGGTTATGACCTGAAGCGGATCATGCGGACCGGCACCGTGGCGACCGTGGACAACCGCAACTGGGAGTTGCGCGACCAGACCGGCCCGGTGCAACGCCTCAGCCAGAGCCGCGCCATCGCGCTGGACATGGAAAGCGCCACCATCGCTGCGAACGGCTTCCGGTTCCGGGTCCCCTACGGCACGCTTCTGTGCGTGTCGGACAAGCCGCTGCATGGCGAATTGAAGCTGCCCGGCATGGCGACGGATTTCTACAAGACCCAGGTCTCACGGCATCTTCTGATCGGTGTCCGGGCGATGGAACTGATCCGGGAAATGCCGCTGGAACGCATCCACAGCCGCAAGCTGCGCAGCTTCGAAGAGACGGCATTCCTCTGATTCCCTGCAAAACAGCAAAAAAAAGCCGAAAATGGCCAAAACTGCTTGCCATGTGACCCAAAAGGTTGTGTAGCAACACAATATGACGCCAAAAGGTGCGAATGACCCCATAAGGATCGGGGTAATGTGAGGAGACAGACATGTCCAAACCGATGACCAAGACCCAGCTCGTCGCGGCCCTGGCCGAGGAAATGGGCGCCGACAAGAAAACCGCTTCGTCCGCGCTCGATGCGATTGCTTCTGTTGTGACCCGCGAAGTCGCCGCCGGCGGCGCCGTGACCATTCCCGGCATCGGCAAGGTGCAGTGCCGTGCCCGCCCGGAGCGCCAGGTGCGCAACCCCGCCACTGGCGAAACGATGACCAAGCCGGCCGACAAGGTCGTGAAGGTGTCCATCGTCAAGGCGCTGAAGGACAGCGTGAACGGCTGAACCCGGTCGCAGCGTTTCAAGGGGCCGCCTTCGGGCGGCCTTTTCATTTTCCATGCCGCTGATTTGCGAATCGGGCGCATCTTCCCTATGGCCGCTGCCGGAAAGCTCCGTTAGGGTCGCCGCCGCATCAGGAGGACTCGCAATGCCTGCTTATCGCTCACGCACCACGACGCACGGACGCAACATGGCCGGCGCGCGCGGCCTATGGCGCGCCACCGGGATGACCGACAATGACTGGAACAAGCCGATCATCGCGATCGTCAACAGCTTTACCCAGTTCGTGCCGGGCCACGTCCACCTCAAGGATCTGGGCCAGATGGTCGCGCGCGAGGTCGAGGCGGCGGGCGGCGTCGCGAAGGAATTCAACACCATCGCCGTCGATGACGGGATCGCGATGGGCCATGACGGAATGCTTTATTCGCTGCCTTCGCGTGAAGTGATCGCGGACAGCGTCGAATACATGGTCAACGCCCATTGCGCCGACGCGATGATCTGCATCTCCAACTGCGACAAGATCACGCCGGGCATGCTGATGGCGGCGATGCGGCTGAACATTCCGGCGATCTTCGTCTCCGGCGGGCCGATGGAGGCCGGGAAGATCAGCAAGGACGTCATCGACCACGACCTCGACCTGATCGACGCGATGATCGTGGCCGCCGATGACAGCTACACCGACGAACAGGTGCTGGCGATCGAACAGGCCGCCTGCCCGACCTGCGGGTCCTGTTCGGGCATGTTCACCGCGAACTCGATGAACTGCCTGGCCGAGGCGCTGGGCCTTGCGCTGCCCGGCAACGGGTCGATGCTGGCCACCCATGCCGACCGCAAGGAGCTTTTCCTGGAAGCGGGCCGCAGGATCGTGGAAATCACGCGGCGGCATTACGAGCTTGGCGACAAGGGCCTTCTGCCCCGCGACATCGCGACGTTCGAGGCGTTTGAGATCGCGATGAGCCTCGACATCGCCATGGGCGGGTCGACCAACACGGTTCTGCACCTTCTGGCCATCGCGCATGAAGGCGGCGTCGATTTCACCATGAAGGACATCGACCGGCTCAGCCGCAAGGTGCCGGTTCTTTGCAAGGTCGCGCCGGCCAAGCAGGACGTCCACATGGAGGACGTTCACCGCGCCGGCGGCATCATGGGCATTCTGGGCGAGATGGGCCGCGCCGGACTGCTGCACACCGACGCGCGCACCGTGCATTCCGACACGATGGGCGAGGCGATCCAGAAATGGGATGTGGTGACGGCGAATGACGCCGCGGTGGACGAATTCTACCGCGCCGCGCCGGGTGGCGTCAGGACGACACAGGCGTTTTCCACCAAGAACCGCTACAAGGAACTGGACCGCGACCGGAAGGCCGGTGTCATCCGTTCCGCTGAACATGCCTTTTCCAGGGATGGCGGGCTTGCGGTGTTGTATGGCAATCTGGCCGAGGATGGCTGCATCGTGAAGACGGCGGGTGTCGATGAATCGATCCTGAAATTCTCCGGCCCCGCGCATCTGTTCGAGAGCCAGGACGACGCCGTGCTGGGCATCCTGAACGGCAAGGTCAAGGCTGGCGAGGTCGTGCTGATCCGCTATGAGGGGCCGCGCGGCGGGCCGGGCATGCAGGAAATGCTCTATCCGACCTCCTACCTGAAGTCGAAGGGTCTGGGCAAAGCCTGCGCGCTGGTGACCGACGGGCGTTTCTCCGGCGGTTCCTCGGGCCTGTCCATCGGCCATGTCTCGCCCGAGGCGGCCGAGGGCGGGACCATCGGCCTTGTCGAGCAGGGTGACCTGATCGAGATCGACATCCCGAACCGCTCCATCAACCTTGCCGTCGATGACGCCGTGCTGGCCGAACGCCGCAAGGCGCGCGAGGCGAAGGGTTGGCAGCCCGACGCGCCGCGCAAACGCAAGGTCTCGGCCGCGTTGCGCGCCTATGCCGCGCTGACGACCAGCGCCGCCAAGGGCGCGGTCAGGAACATCTGACCGGACAAGGGCAGGCCCAGGGAGGGCGGTAAGTTGGATTTTCGCGCCGTCTTCATGGGTCTGGCCTTTGCCTTCATGTGGTCTTCGGCCTTCACCTCGGCGCGGATGATCGTGGCCGACGCGCCGCCCCTGATGTCGCTGGCGGCGCGGTTCCTCGTCTCGGGCCTGATTGGCGTCGCCATCGCCCGCGCGATCGGCCAAAGCTGGCACCTGAGCCGGGCGCAGTGGCGTTCCGTCCTGATCTTCGGCCTGTGCCAGAACGCGCTCTATCTTGGCCTGAACTTCGTCGCGATGCAGTGGGTTGAGGCGTCGCTGGCGGCGATCATCGCATCGACCATGCCGCTTCTGGTGGCGCTGCTGGGCTGGCTGTTCCTTGGCCAGAGGATACGCCCGCTTGGTGTGGCGGGCCTGATCGCCGGGATGATCGGCGTGGCCATCATCATGGGCGGGCGCTTTTCTGGCGGGGCGAGTGTCGAGGGCGTGATCTTCTGTGTCATGGGCGCGCTGGCGCTGGCCGTCGCGACGCTGACGGTGCGCGGTGCGTCCTCGGGCGGGAATGTCCTGATGATCGTCGGGCTGCAAATGTTCGTTGGCGCCGCCGTGCTGGCCGTCGCCGCGCTGATCCTCGAACGCGGGCAACCCGTCAACGTCACGCCGCGTCTGGTGATGGCGTTCCTTTACACGACGCTGGTCCCCGGTCTTCTGGCGATCTGGGTCTGGTTCCAGCTTGTCGCGCGCATCGGTGCGGTGCGGGCCGCGACCTACCACTTCCTCAACCCGTTCTTCGGGGTGCTGGTGGCCACCGCGCTCCTGCCCGAATATCTTGGGATCAGCGACCTGATTGGCGTGGCCGTCGTGGCGGCGGGTATCCTTGCGGTGCAGCTTTCGAAGCAAAGCGCGCCCCCGATCGACGCGACGAAGCCCGCCTGACCCTCACCAGTCGGGCGGGGGGAAGCCAAGCTCGCCGGCGAGATCGACAAGGTAGCGCCGCATCTTCTCGGCCCGGTCCTCGGCCAGCTTGCGGCCCGTGGCGGTCAGGAACGTCTCTGGCAGCTTCAGCAGCTTCACCGCGAAATGGTCAAGCGCATAGCTCTGATCATCCGGCGCACGGTCGCGCGCGAAGGGGTCGTCGGGGTGGATGAGCGGCCGGTCCAGCGCGCCCGAAACGGCAAAGCAGCGCGCGACGCCGATCGCGCCCAGCGCCTCAAGCCGGTCGGCATCGCGCAGGATCTTGGCCTCGGTCGATCCGGGCGGGGTGCCGCCGCTGTAGGAATGCGCCTCGATCGCGTGGCGCGCGCGGGCGTGGTGGTTGGGGTGGGGTGTGGGGGGGGGGGGGGGGGGGGGGTTGGTGGGGGGGGGGGGGGGGGGGGGGGGGTGGGGGTGGGGGGGGGGGGGGTGGGGGTGGGCGGGTTTGTCGGGCCCGGCGGCGGAGGCCGACATCATCGCGGCGCGGTTGCGCATGGGGAGATCCTTGGGGAGGGAGACAAGGTCATGCAGATAGGCGGCGCAGAGCAGGACCGGCGTCACATCCACCCCCTCGCCATGCGCAATCGTGCGTGCATGGGCCCAGACCCGGTCGGCATGGGCAAGGTCATGCCCGCTATCGCCGCCCACGGACATCTTGCGGACAACGTCGCGCAATTCGGCGCGCAGGGCGGAAAGGTTCATCGGCAGGGTATCCATCGGCTGCGGGTTCGCCGCCTTATGGCGGAGCGGTAGCCGCCCGGTCCAGCGCTTTCTGGCATCGTCAGACCATGTCAATCCTTCGCATGTATTGGGCCAGCGGGCGGATCGCCTCGATCCAGTGCGCCACCGTGCGCGGATCGTGCGGCGCGCCATGAACACCCACCGCGACCTCCCGCGCGATCAGCGCCTCCACCCCCAGCGCGACGGTGCCGGAGACCAGCCGCGCCATCGCCGAACCACGCACGTCGCCCTCGGCATCCAGCGCCCAGACCCGGTGCCAGACCGGAACCCCGGCCCGTTCCGCCTTGAGCGAGACGCAAAGGACGACGCGGTCCGTCTCCCCTTCAGCCACCGGGTATTTCTCCAGCAACGAGTCCGACAGCGCGCGAAGCGTGTCATCGTCGGGTTTTGCGGCAATACGCTCGAACACCGGCTGCCACGCCTCGGCCCAGCCGTTCAGGCGCAGGGTTCCGCGGATGAATTCCTTGACGCGCCAGGTAGGATCGAAATGGTATTCCGCCAGATAGGGAACGGAATCGCGGTTCGGATAAACCTCGAACGTCTCGGGCTGGCGCAGGGGGGCCGCATAGGTCGTGACCGCGTCCCAGGGATGGGCGACGCGCAATTCGGTAAAGTCGCGGATCGACCGCGCAGGCGACAACAGCGCCCGCAACACGCCCATCGGCGACCATGAGAACTTGTAGCGGAAGGCGTTCGGCTGCGCGGGCAGCCCGCCGCAATAGGACTGAAACGACAGCACATTCTCAACGTTATAGGCGGGGCTGGCGCGATAGGCGGAGACGAGGTCATGGGCCAGAAGATGGTCTATGCCGGGGTCCAGCCCGACCTCGCAGAGGACCGAAACGCCCGCCCGGCGCGCCGGTTCGTCCAGCGCACGCAACTCGGACGAGGCATAGCTTGAGGACACGAAATGCACCCCTTGCGCGACACAGTGGCGCGCAAGGTCGGCATGCATCGCCACCGGCAACATCGACACGACGATGTCGCCGTGCTTCATCTCTCTCTCAAGCTCCCCCGGCGTCATGGCGCGAATGTCGCTCGTCAGATCGCCGACGGCTGCCTGCGCCTGTTCCACCGGCAGGTTCCAGACGGTCACGGGATGGCCGTCCGCGATCAGCCGCCTGAGGCCAGGCCGAGAGGACAGACCGGTACCGCACCAGTGAATGCGCATCGAAGAACTCCCCGGATGGTTGGAGACAGATTGCGACCGCCCGGCCGCTTGCGCAAGGGAGGCGTCAGAAATAGGTCCGCGACTGGTGCCGGTCGGTCCGGTCCAGATGCGGCGTGGCGCCGAACTGCGTCAGAAAGACGCTGTCGCCGAGGAACTCGAACCGATGGACCGAGGTGTTCCTGATCCGCAGGAACAGCTGCGCCTTGGCGTCCGAGGCAAGGCCCAGCGCGACGGCGATCAGCATCGCGATCACCCCGGTGGAGGTGACAAGCGCCGCCCCCGGCCCGCTTTCAGCCGCCTCTTTCAACACCTCGACGACACGGGCGCGGAACGCGTCATAGCTTTCGTGATCGGGGTCCGCCGCTCCGCTGCGCCAGATGTCCAGAACCTGCGGAACATGGGCTGCGAATTCCTCGGGTGAGGTCGGAAACGGCACCCCGCGCGACCGCTTCAAGGCCTCGGCCAGCGTGAAATAGTCGATCTCGTTCAGGCGCGGGTCTACCGCATGATCCAGAGCCCCGGCCGTGGCGATGGCTTTAGCCGTGTCGATCTGCCGCTGAAGCGTGCCCGAGACGACGCGGCGAACCTCGCCCGTCTCCCTCAGATGGTCGGCCAGCCATGCGGCCTGCTGCACCCCAAGGGGCGACAGGCGGTCATAATCCGCTTCGTTGCGGGCGCCGGAATTGGCCTGCCCGTGCCGGATCAGGATCACTTCGGTCATCTCACCTCCACCGCACGTCGCCGAGGAAGATGTAGCCCGCCCCATAGATCGTCTTGATGAGGCGGGGGTTCTTCGGGTCCTCGCCCAGCTTCGTCCTGAGCCGCGAGATACGCACATCCATCGCCCGGTCAAAGCTTTCCCCGGCGGCCCCGCCCAGCATCTCCTGCATCTGCGCGCGGGAGATCAGGCGCTTCGGGCTGTCGAGGAAAAGCCGCAGCACCTCGCCCTCGGCATGGCTGAAAGGGACCTCTTCCCCCGCCTCGCCGACCAGAAGGTAGCGGTCGAAATGCGCGGTCCAGCCCGCGAATGTGGCCGTCGCCGCCTGCCGGTCGCTTTCCGTCCGCCCTTTGCGCAGCCGCGCGCGGATGCGGGCGACCACCTCGGCCGGGTCGAAGGGCTTGATGATGTAGTCATCCGCGCCCAGTTCCAGCCCCGTCACCCGGTCCTGTACCTGCGCCCGGCCCGAAATGATGATGATCGCCGCCCCGCTTTCCAGCGCAAGGCGATGGACCAGCGCCAGCCCGTCGCGGTCGGGCAGACCCAGATCGACGAGGCAGACCTCGGGCGCGGTGCGTTTCAGCGCCGCCTCGAATTCGGTCGCGCGCGCGTAGGAGGAGGTGCGGAACCCCGCCTCTTCCAGCGTGTCGGACAGCATCCGGCGCACCTCTGGCTCATCGTCCAGGATTGCGACATGCGGCCGTGCGTCGGGGGTGTTCGTCATCGGTCGGCGGGTTCGTTCAGAAAGGCCGCGAGTTCGGCGGCGGTGAAGGGTTTGGTCAGGATCGGAACCTTCCCCGCCCGCGCCCGGCCCGGATCGCCGGGCGGCAGCGAGGTCATCAGGCGGATCTCTGTCGTGATCCCCTTTTGGGCCAGCGCATCGGCAAGGTCCACCCCGGAGATGGGGCCGGGCAGGCCGATGTCGCTCAGCACCATGTCGATGCCCTGAAGCGCGGCAAGGTCCAGCGCCTCATCCGCGCTGCCGGTCTCGATCACGTTATGGCCAAGGGCGCGCAGCATTTCCCGCACGTCGGTCCGAATCTCGTGCCGGTCCTCGACCAGAAGGACCAGCCGGGGTTCATCCCGATGCGCGGGCGCGCGGCGCAGAGGCAGACGCAGCGTCACCCGCGCGCCGCCTTCGGGCCGATTGGCAAGCTTTACCGTCCCGCCCGCCAGCTTGATGTGGTCATAGATCATCGAAAGGCCAAGGCCCGACCCCTCGCCGCCCTTGGTGGTGAAGAACGGATCGAGGCCGCGTTTCAACGCCTCATCGGTAAAGCCGGGGCCATTGTCGGCCACGCTGATCTCAAGCCAGGTTTCCTGCACCGGCCGCGCGGTGATGACGATCCGCCCTCCGCCCGCGCCCAGCGCGTCGCGGGCGTTCAGGACAAGGTTCAGAAGCGAATCCTGCACCGCCCCCGCATCGACCAGAACCTCTCCCCGGACGCCGCTGGCGATGATGTCCAGACCGACGCCTTCGGGCAGGGACGGCACCGCCATCAGCCGCAATTCCTCAAGCAGCACGGTCAGGTCGGTCGGTACCGGCCGCATCTCGCGCGGGCCGGAGATGGTGGCGATCCGGTCCAGAAGCGTCCCGCCCCGGCGCGCGGCGGCAAGGGTCGCGCGGGCAAGGTCGGCGGCAGCGGGCGGGATGCCCTCCATCCGCTCGATCCGGCCCTGAAGGCCCATGATGATGGTCAGGAGGTTGGCGAAGTCATGGGCCAGACCGGAGGTCAGCTGTGCCGCAAGCTCCCGCTTTGCCGTCTGGCCCAGCGCCGCACGCGCCTGCGCCTCTTCGGTCACGTCGGTGGACAGGATGTAGATGCCCCGCAATTCCCCCGTACCTTCGCGCTCGGGTGTCAGGGCGATGCGGATGCGGCGGCCGGAAATGTCATGGGTGATCTCGAAGACATTCGCCTCGCCTGCGGCGGCGCGGGCAAGGCCGGGCAGGATGCGTTCATAATCGCGCGCGCCAAGTGCTTCTTCGACATGCCGCCCGACGAGGTCCGACAGGCTGCCCGGCATCACGGTAGACAGGCGGCGGTTGGAGAAGGTGTAGCGCAGGTCGGGGCCGACATGGGCGATATGGGCGGGCATCATCTCGGTCACCAGACGGGTGCGCGCCTCCATCTCGGTCAACTCGCGCTTGGCCTCTTCCAGCGCGGTATTGGCGGCGGCAAGTTCGCGGTTCGCGGCGGCAAGCCGTTCGGCATGGGCCAGAACCTGATCGGAAAGCTCCTCGGACCGGGCGCGCAGCAGCGCCTCTTGCCGCTTGATGTCGGTGATGTCGGTATAGACCGTCACCCAGCCGTCCTGCGGCAAGGGCGACC
>DAIOXI010000016.1:5185-11829 GCA_036758045.1 Albidovulum sp. | reverse complement strand
ATGGTGCGCCCGTTCGGCCGTGTCCGTTCCATGTAATGCGGCTGAAACGTGCGGGCCTGTTCGACGCGGACGCGGACCGCGTCCTCGGTATCCGGCACCTCGCCATATTCGCCGCGCAGCACCAGATAGCGGATCGTGTCCTCAAAGGTCGCGCCGGGGCGGGTCAGCTCCTCGGGCAGGTCGAACATCTGGCGGTACTTGCGGTTGCAGACCGCAAGCCTGAGGTCGCCGTCAAAGATCGACAGCGCCTGCTGGATCAGGTTCAGCGCGGCCTGTGTCAGGCGCGGGCGCGGGTCTTCGTGGCTGGTGTTTCGTGCCTCCACCGGGTCTTTCACCTTCGACTGCGGGCGGTTCCGTCCCTTATCCTGCGCCGCGACGGCGGCTTTATGCAACAACCCGCTGGCCCGGCCCGCCACATCGGCGCACCGCATCCGCGATCTGCATCAACTGCGGCTTCAGCGGGCTGGTCTTGCGCCAGATCATGCCGATGGTGCGTGACGGTTTCTGCCCCTCGAACCGCGCGACCGACACGGCGGCGGCGCGGGTTTCGACCGACACCGCCATGTCGGGGATCAGCGTCACGCCGATCCCGGCCCCGACCATCTGCACCAGTGTCGCCAGCGAACTGCCGTCAAGCAATTCGCGCGGGCGGCTGGCGCCCATCTCGCAGAAGGACAGCGCCTGATCGCGGAAGCAATGCCCCTCTTCCAGAAGCAGCAGCTTCATCTCCCGCAGCCTGTCACGGTTCGGAACGGGCTTGCCCGCATCCGCCTCGGGCCGGACCAGCACGAATTCCTCGGAAAACAGCGGCAGTTCCAGCATCGAGGATTCCGACACCGGCAGCGCGACGATGGCGGTGTCGAGCGTCCCTTCGCGCAACTCCTGCAACAGCCGCGCCGTCGTCGTTTCCCGCAGTTGCAGGTCGAGATCCGGAAAGACCTCGGCCAGCCGACCGATCAGCGCGGGCAGAAGATAGGGCGCGACGGTCGGAATGACGCCGATCCGCATCCGCCCGGCAAGCTGCCCGTGCGAGGCGCGGGCAAGATCCTCAAGCTCATCCACCGCACGCAGGATCTCGCGCGCGCGCTCCACGAATATCTCCCCGAACCCGGTCAGCCGCACCTTGCGCGGCCCGCGTTCGAAAAGCGGCGTGCCGAGCGATTCCTCAAGTTCCTTCACCTGCATGGACAGCGCCGGTTGCGTCACCGCGCAGACATCCGCCGCCCGGCCGAAATGCCCCTGACGGGAAATCGCCTCGACATAGCGAAGCTGTTTGAGGGTCATGTTTGCCATAATCACTTCTTATCGCAACAATCAGTCTTTTCAAATTAATCTAATCGTCGGCATCTGCTAGAACAGGCGACGAGACAGTCGGTCGCAGGGCTGCGGGTCGTATCCCCGGCCGATCGTCACCAGATAGGAACGACCAATCGGCAGATGGAGGACAAGATGGACGGAAACGATACCGGCGGAAAATGCCCGGTCATGCATGGCGGCATGACGTCGACGGGAAGCTCGGTCATGGCCTGGTGGCCCAATGCGCTGAACCTCGAAATCCTGCATCAGCATGGCGCCAAGTCCAACCCGATGGGCGAGGACTTCGACTACCGTGAAGAGGTCAAAAAGCTTGACTACGAAGCGCTGAAAAAGGACCTGACCGCGCTGATGACCGACAGCCAGGACTGGTGGCCCGCGGATTACGGCCATTACGGCGGCCTGTTCGTCCGCATGGCCTGGCACGCGGCGGGGACTTACCGGCTGGCGGACGGGCGTGGCGGTGGCGGCACCGGCAACCAGCGTTTCGCGCCCCTGAACTCATGGCCCGACAACGTGAGCCTCGACAAGGCCCGCCGCCTGCTCTGGCCGATCAAGAAGAAATACGGCAACAAGCTTTCCTGGGCTGACCTCATCATTCTGGCGGGCAATGTCGCCTATGAATCGATGGGCCTGAAGATGTTCGGCTTCGGCTTTGGCCGTCCCGACATCTGGGAACCGGAGATCGACATCTACTGGGGCGCCGAGAAGGAATGGCTCGCCCCCTCCGACACCCGCTATGGCGATGTGGCAAAGCCCGAAACGATGGAAAACCCGCTGGCCGCCGTCCAGATGGGCCTGATCTATGTGAACCCCGAAGGCGTCAACGGCCAGCCTGATCCGATGAAGACCGCCGCGCAGGTGCGTGAGACGTTCAAGCGGATGGCGATGAATGACGAGGAAACCGTCGCGCTGACCGCGGGCGGTCACACCGTCGGCAAGACGCACGGCAACGGTGATGCGGCGCTTCTTGGTGCCGAGCCCGAGGGCGCCGGGCCGGAAATGCAGGGCCTTGGCTGGCACAACCCGAAGATGGGCGGCAAGGCGGCCAACGCGGTCACTTCGGGTCTTGAAGGTGCCTGGACGCCGCATCCGACGGTCTTCGACATGGGCTTTTTCGACATGCTCTTCGGCCATGAATGGGAGCTGAAGAAATCCCCCGCCGGTGCCAACCAGTGGGAGCCGGTGAACATCAAGGAAGAGGACATGCCGGTCGATGCCTCGGACCCGACGAAGCGCCGGATGCCGATGATGACCGATGCCGACATGGCGATGAAGGTTGACCCGATCTACCGGGCGATCTGCGAAAAGTTCATGGCCGACCCGGAGTATTTCAAGGATACCTTCGCCCGCGCCTGGTTCAAGCTGACCCACCGCGACATGGGGCCGAAGACGCGCTATATCGGGCCGGATGTTCCGGACGAAGACCTGATCTGGCAGGACCCGGTCCCAGCCGGTTCGACCGACTACGATATTGATGCCGTCAAGGCGAAGATCGCTGCCTCGGGCCTGTCGATTGCCGATATGGTCTCTACCGCCTGGGACAGCGCGCGGACCTATCGCGGATCGGACATGCGGGGCGGCGCCAATGGCGCGCGTATCCGTCTTGCGCCGCAAAAGGACTGGGAAGGCAACGAACCCGCCCGCCTCGCGAAGGTGCTGTCGGTGCTTGAACCGATCGCGAAAGCGGCCGGTGCCTCCATCGCAGACGTGATCGTTCTGGCGGGCAATGTCGGTGTGGAACAGGCCGCCAAGGCTGCGGGCCATGCCGTGACGGTTCCCTTCGCACCGGGCCGCGGCGATGCGACGGACGAACAGACCGACGCCGAATCCTTCGCGGTGCTGGAGCCACTGGCCGATGGCTACCGCAACTGGCTCAAGAAGGATTATGTCGTCAGCCCCGAGGAACTGATGCTGGACCGCACCCAGCTGATGGGCCTGACCGCGCCGGAAATGGTGGTCCTGCTCGGCGGGATGCGGGCCATGGGCACCAACCACGGCGGCACCAAGCATGGCGTCTTCACGGACCGCGAAGGCCAGTTGACGACGGACTTCTTCGTTAACCTGACCGATATGGCGAACAGCTGGCATCCGGTTTCGAATGGTCTTTATGAAATCCGCGACCGCAAGAGCGGGGCGGTCAAATGGACCGCGACGCGGATGGACCTGGTGATTGGCTCCAATTCGGTCCTGCGCGCGCTGGCCGAGGTCTATGCCCAGGATGACAACGCCGCCAAGTTCGTGCAGGACTTCGTCGCCGCCTGGACCAAGGTGATGAACGCCGACCGTTTCGATCTGGCCGCCTGACCGGCGATCATCTAGAAGACAAGGGGGCGCTGCCATCGGGCGGCGCCCCTTTTCATTGGCGATGCCCGGCAGCGCGGACCGTGCCTTTGTTCCGGGCAGGGGCAAAGACCACCGCCGCAGGCGTTCTGCTTTCGGGCCACAAATGCCTGACCGACCCCGCGACACGCAAAAATCTCCCTGTTACAATTCGTAAGGATTACGAAAAAGTCAGGCAAAGGTTGGCCGCGCAAATCGGGGCCAGCCGAAGGGGCGGTGGAGGAGCCGGCCCAAGGTCTACGCCGCAACGACGGCGCGGGGAGGATATTGGTGTCAGAGAACGCGACGACGGACCATCCGCAGTCGATTCCGGCGCTTCTGGCGCGCAACGCGGCGCGCTGGGGTGGCTATCCCGCCTATCGGGAAAAGGAATTCGGCATCTGGCAAAGCTGGACCTGGGCCGAGACGGCCGCCGAGGTGCGCGCCATCGCGCTGGGCTTCATGTCGCTCGGGATCGAAAGGGGCGACCATGTCGCCATCATCGGCCGCAACCGCCCCGCGCTTTACTGGTCCATGGTCGCCGCCCAAATGTGCGGCGCGGTGCCGGTGCCGCTTTATCAGGACGCGGTGGCGGAAGAGATGGCCTATGTCCTCGACCATTGCGGCGCGCGCATCGTGGTCTGCGGCGATCAGGAGCAGGTCGACAAGGTGCTTGAGGTGCAGGACCGCCTGCCCGGAATCCACCACATCGCCTATCTCGACAAGCGCGGGATGCGCAAATACGACCATTCCGCCATGAACGCGCTGGCCGACATTTCGGCCGAGGGGCTTGCCGGCCATCACCGCTTCGAGGAAGAGCTGAACCGCCGCACGGCCGAGCTGACCTATGACCATACCTGCGTCATGCTCTATACCTCCGGCACCACGGGCAAGCCCAAGGGCGTGGTCCTGTCGAACCGCAACATCATCGAGACTTCGAAGAATTCGGCGGAGTTCGACCGGCTGAACCACAATGACGACATCCTCGCCTACCTGCCGATGGCCTGGGTGGGGGATTTCATCTTTTCGGTCGGGCAGGCCTTCTGGACCGGCTTTACCGACAATTGTCCCGAGAATGCCGCGACCATGATGACCGACCTGCGCGAGATCGGGCCAAGCTATTTCTTCGCCCCGCCGCGCGTCTTCGAAGGCCAGTTGACCAACGTCATGATCCGCATGGAAGATGCCGGACGCATCAAGAAGCGCATGTTCGACCGCTACATGGCCCTTGCCCGCAAGGTCGGCCCGGCGATCCTTGACGGCAAGCCGGTTTCCGGGATGGACCGCCTGCGCTACTGGCTGGGCAATGTCCTTGTCTACGGGCCGCTGAAGAACACGCTGGGCTATTCGCGCATCCGCGTCGGCTATACGGCGGGCGAGGCGATCGGGCCGGAGATCTTCGATTTCTACCGCTCGCTCGGCATCAACCTGAAGCAGCTTTACGGTCAGACGGAGGCGTCCGTCTTCATCACCCAGCAGCCCGATGGTGAGGTACGGTCGGACACGGTCGGCGTTCCCTCGCCCGGCGTGGAGGTGAAGATCGCCGACAGCGGCGAGGTCTTCTACCGCTCCCCCGGTACTTTCGTCGAATACTACAAGAACGCCGAGTCGACCGCCTCGACCAAGGATGCCGAGGGCTGGGTGGCCACGGGGGATGCCGGTTTCTTCGAGGAAGGCACCGGGCATCTGCGCATCATCGACCGCGCCAAGGATGTGGGCAAGATGGCGGACGGGACGCTCTTTGCGCCCAAATACGTTGAAAACAAGCTGAAATTCTTCCCTAACATCCTCGAAGCGGTGGTCTTCGGCGCCGATCGCAGCATGTGTACCGCCTTTATCAACATCGACCTGACGGCGGTCGGCAACTGGGCCGAACGCAACAACATCGCCTATGCGTCCTATCAGGAACTTGCCGGTCATCCGAAGGTCTACGAGATGATCCAGAGCCATGTGGAAGAGGTGAACCGTTCGGTCGCCGCCGACCCGATGCTGTCGGGCTGCCAGATCCACCGCTTCCTGATCCTGCACAAGGAACTGGATGCCGACGACGGCGAACTGACCCGCACCCGCAAGGTCCGCCGCAACATCATCGCCGAGAAATTCGCCGACCTGATAGACGCGCTCTACGGTGGCAAGGACGAGATCTATACCGAGACCGAGGTTACCTACGAGGATGGCCGCAAGGGCAAGATCAAGGCCACGCTTGAGATCCGGGATGCCGCCGTGGTGGCGCCAGAACAGAGGATGGCGGCGGAATGAACGTAGCGAATCCAGAGGGTTACACCACCCCGGACGGCCGCAGGATTGGCGGCGTGCTGATGGAGATGAAGAACATCACGCTGCGCTTCGGCGGCGTCAATGCGATCACCAATATCTCCTTCGACATCCGCGATGGTGAGATACGGGCGATCATCGGGCCGAACGGGGCGGGCAAGTCCTCCATGCTCAACGTCATCTCGGGCTTTTACGTCCCGCAGGAAGGCGAGGTCTGGTTCAAGGGCTACAAGCGCGGACCGATGAAACCCTATCAGGTCGCCCGTCTGGGCATCGCGCGGACCTTCCAGAACATCGCCCTTTTCGACGGGATGAGCGTGCTGGACAACATCATGACCGGCCGCCTCACGATGATGAAATCGGGCCTGCTGGGCCAGGCGATCTGGTGGGGCGGCGCGCAGCGGGAAGAGACGGAGAACCGCGAAAAAGTCGAGAAAATTATCGATTTCCTTGAAATTCAGAACATCCGCAAAACGCCCGTCGGACGCCTGCCCTATGGTCTGAAGAAGCGCGTCGAACTGGCCCGCGCGCTGGCGGCAGAGCCGAAGCTTCTGCTGCTTGACGAACCCATGGCGGGCATGAACGTCGAGGAGAAAGAGGACATGTCCCGTTTCATCCTCGACGTGAACGACGAATTCGGCACCACCATCGCGCTGATCGAACATGACATGGGCGTGGTCATGGACCTGTCGGACCGGGTCGTCGTGATGGATTACGGCAAGAAGATCGGCGAC
>DAIOXI010000016.1:0-4949 GCA_036758045.1 Albidovulum sp. | reverse complement strand
CGGGTCCGACCTGCCCAGCTTCGGCTTGACGCTGCCCGCCATCGTCGCCATCGCGCTGGCCGCCGGGGGCATGGTCCTGCTGGCGGTGGTGATCGAAAAGCTGGTGCTTCAGCACCTCGTCAACCAGGCGCCGATCATCCTCTTCATGGCGACCATCGGGATGGCCTATTTCCTTGAAGGTCTGGGCGACCTGATGTGGGGCGCCGATATCAAGAAGCTGGACATCGGCCTGCCGCAGGGGATCAATGAAACCATCGACACGCTGACCTACAACGCCTTCGGCTACGGCTTCTTCATCGACAACCTCGACATTGTCGCGACCGTCGTCGCCGCCGTTCTGGTGATCTCGCTGACGCTGTTCTCGCAATACACCAAATACGGCCGCGCGCTGCGCGCCGTGGCGGATGACCATCAGGCGGCGCTGTCGGTCGGCATCTCGCTGCGCTTCATCTGGGTGCTGGTCTGGTCCATCGCGGGCATTGTCGCGCTGGTCGCCGGGATCATGTGGGGGTCCAAATCGGGTGTGCAGTTCTCGCTCAGCCTGATCGCGCTGAAGGCGCTGCCGGTCCTGATGCTGGGCGGCTTCACCTCCATCCCCGGCGCCATCGTTGGCGGACTTATCATCGGCATGGGGGAAAAGCTCTTCGAATTTTGGGTCGGTCCGATGATCGGCGGCGCGACCGAAAACTGGTTCGCCTATGTGCTGGCTCTGGTTTTCCTCGTCTTCCGGCCGCAAGGTCTTTTCGGTGAAAAGATCATCGAAAGGGTATGACCATGCCGAAACTGATCGCAATTCTGAACGTCATCGCCTGGGCCGGCTTCTGGGCCTTTGGCTACCTGGCGCTGACGGCCAATAACGAAGGCCACATGACCACGGCCCTTGTCCTTGCGGCGCTGGGCGGCGCGCTGGGCTTTGCCGCCTGGCTCTGGCTGGTGCGCCATTCCGAGGCGACGGGCTATGCCCGGCGCCCCAACCAGGTCCCGCGTGAGCATCACCGTACGCCAGAGGGTGAAGCATGACTCTCTGTATTCTTCGTAGTCAAAATACTCCGGGGGTCCGGGGCCAGCGCCCCCGGCATCGCGGCAAGCAGGAGGTCTGAGACGTGTTCTACCGCGAGGCAGGTGACTTCAAGACGTCCTATGTCGAGGACAGCCAGACCTTCCCGATCAGGTTCGATCGCTATTATGCCGTCGTCATCTTTGCCGTCGCGGTGGTGCCGTTCTTCATCAACGACTACTGGGCCAATGCGGTCTTCGTGCCGTTCCTGATCTATTCGATCGCCGCGATCGGGCTGAACATCCTGACCGGCTATTGCGGACAGGTCTCGCTGGGCACCGGCGGGTTCATGGCGGTCGGCGCCTATTCCTGCTACAAGCTGATGACCGCCTTCCCGGATGTGTCGATCCTGATCCACGTCCTGCTGGCGGGGGGCATCACGGCGGGGGTCGGCGTCCTGTTCGGCCTGCCAAGCTTGCGCATCAAGGGCTTCTACCTTGCCGTCGCAACACTGGCGGCGCAGTTCTTCCTTGTCTGGCTCTTCAACAAGGTGCCGTGGTTCTACAACTACTCCGCCTCGGGCCAGATATCGGCGCCGGAACGCACGTTCCTGGGCGTCGCGATCACCGGGGCCTCTGCCACGGCCTCGGCGAAATACCTCTTCTGCCTCGCGATCCTGTTCGTGCTGGCCTGGCTGGCGCGCAACCTGACGCGCGGCACGGTGGGGCGCAAATGGATGGCGATCCGCGACATGGACATCGCGGCCGAGATCATCGGAGTGAACCCGCTGACCACGAAACTGTCGGCCTTTGCCGTGTCGTCCTTCTTCGTCGGCGTCGCGGGGGCGCTCTTCTTCTCCGTCTATCTCGGCGCGGTCGAGGTGGGCGAGGCATTCGGGATCCAGAAATCGTTCCTGATCCTCTTCATGATCATCATCGGCGGGCTCGGGTCGATCTTCGGCAGCTTCGCGGGGGCGGCGTTCCTTGTCCTCTTGCCGGTGCTTCTGAAGAACGTCCTTGTCGGCCATCTCGGCTGGGCCACCGACCTTGCCGCGCATGTTGAACTGATGATCGTCGGCGCGCTGATCGTGGTCTTCCTGATCGCGGAACCCCACGGCATGGCGCAGCTTTGGCGGCTGGCGAAAGAGAAACTGAGACTTTGGCCCTTCCCGCACTAGGGGGGGTCGACCAACCAGAAGACCGGCGGGAAAGGCCGGCGCAACCAAAACGACCTAGGGAGGAGACCCTCATGAAGAAGACCCTGACAGCCATCGCTTTCGCGCTGGCGGCGGCGAGCCCGGCAATGGCCGATCTCGTCGTGCCGAACCTCAGCTACCGGACCGGCGCCTATGCGGCGAACGGCATTCCCTATGCCGACGGGTTCAACGACTACTTCACGCTTCTGAACGAACGCGACGGCGGCATCGGTGGCGAGAAGGTGCAGGTCCCGGAATGCGAGACCGCCTATAACACCGAAAAGGGTGTCGAATGCTATGAGGCCACGAAGGGTAACGGCGCGCTGGTCTACAACCCGCTGTCCACCGGCATCACCTATCAGCTGATCCCGAAGGTCACGGCCGACGGCATCACGCTGTACACGCCCGGCTATGGCCGCACTTCGTCCGCCAACGGTAAGGTGTTCGCCAACGTTTTTAACTATCCGGCCAACTACTGGGACGGTGCCTCCATCATCATCAAGCATCTTATGGACCAGGAAGGCGGCAGCCTTGAGGGCAAGAAGATCGCGCTGGTCTATCACAACTCCGCCTACGGGAAGGAGCCGATCCGCACGCTTCAGGAACTCTCCAAGAAGCACGGTTATGAGCTTGTTGAGATCCCCGTCGACCATCCCGGCCAGGAACAGAAAAGCCAGTGGCTTCAGATCCGCCGCGACAAGCCGGACTATGTCATCATGTATGGCTGGGGTGTGATGAACGCGGTCGCCATTCAGGAAGCCGTGAACATCAGGTACCCGATGGACCATTTCATCGGCATCTGGTGGTCGGGCTCGGAAAATGACGTGAAGCCCGCCGGTGACGGGGCAAACGGCTACAAGACGATCAGCTTCCACGGCACGGGCGCGGATTACCCGATCTACGCGGATCTGAAGAAATACGTCATCGACGCGGGCAAGGCTGCCGGTGCGGGCGATCAGGTCGGCACGGTCCTTTATTCGCGCGGCATGTATGCGGCGATGGTGATCTCCGAAGCGATCCGCAAGGCGCAGGAGATGACGGGCCATTCCGCGGTGACGGCGGCAGAGGTGCGCGACGGGTTCGAGAACCTCGACCTGACCGAGGCGCGTCTGGGCGTACTGGGCCTGCCGGGCTTTGCGCAGCCGATCAAGGCGACCTGCGCCGATCATGGCGGTCCCGGCACCGCGATGATCTTCCAGTGGGACGCAGCCGCCGGTGTCTGGAACAAGGCATCCGACTGGATCGAAGCAGACCATGACGTGATCGACCCTCTGGTGATGGAAGACTCCGCCGCCTTCGCGGCCGAGAACAACATCGCCGAGCGCTGCAACTGATCCGCGCACGCGGGTCATCCCGGACCCCGATCCGGGATCCCTGACAGGGGGCGCGGCCTACGGGCCGCCCCCGCGATGAGGCCCCGGATCAGGTCCGGGGCGGCACTGGAAACCGATGGAAAGGGCGACGCCCATGCTCGATGCCGGCAAGACCGAGACCCTGCTTGAGGTCAACAACATCGAGGTGATCTACAATCACGTCATCCTCGTGTTGAAGGGCGTGAGCCTCGCGGTCCCCAAGGGTGGCATCACCGCGCTTCTGGGCGCCAACGGCGCGGGCAAGACCACCACGCTGAAGGCGATTTCCAACCTTCTTCATTCCGAACGCGGCGAGGTGACGAAGGGCACGATCACTTATCGCGGCGAACGCGTGCAGGACCTTGACCCCGCCGCGCTGGTCAAGCTGGGCGTCATTCAGGTGATGGAGGGGCGGCACTGCTTCGAACACCTGACGGTGGAGGAAAACCTTCTGACCGGCGCCTATACCCGCACCGATACCGGCGCCATCGCCGCCGATCTCGACATGGTCTACACCTATTTCCCGCGCCTGAAGGAACGCCGCCGCAGCCAGGCGGGCTATACCTCGGGCGGTGAGCAGCAGATGGTCGCCATCGGCCGCGCGCTGATGTCGAAGCCCGAGACGATCCTGCTGGACGAACCCTCGATGGGCCTTGCCCCGCAACTGGTCGAACAGATCTTCGAGATCGTGAAGGCCGTGAACGAGAAGGAGGGCGTGACCTTCCTTCTGGCCGAACAGAACACCAACGTGGCGCTGCGCTATGCCCATTACGGCTACATCCTGGAATCGGGGCGGGTGGTGATGGACGGCCCGGCAAAGGACCTGCGGGAAAACCCGGATGTGAAGGAGTTTTACCTCGGCATGTCGGATGAGGGGCGCAAGTCCTTCCGCGACGTGCGGAGCTATCGCCGCCGCAAGCGGTGGCTGGCGTGATGAAGGATATGAAGGTGAGCCATTTCGACGATCTCGAAACCCGTTCCGCCGATGAGCGTGCCGCCGATCAGCTTGCCTCGCTGAACCTGCAATTGCGGCGCAACGGCCTTTCCCCCGTCAAGGCGCTGTCCGACCTTGCCCTTCTGCCGGTGCTGCGCAAGGCGGACCTGTCCGCGCGGCAAAAGCAGAACCCGCCCTTTGGCGGGCTGCCGGTGTCCAACCTCGCCCATATCTTCCAGTCACCAGGGCCGATCTACGAACCCGGCGGCCTCAGCGAGGACTGGTGGCGGATGGGGCGGTTTCTGCATGCCGGGGGCATCGGCAGGGGCGACATCGTGCAGAACTGCTTCGGCTATCACCTGACGCCTGCCGGCATGATCTTCGAGAATGGCGCGCGGGCCGTGGGCGCGGCGGTGTTGCCCGCCGGGACCGGCCAGACCGACCTTCAGGTCCGCGCGGCAGCAGATGTCG
>DAIOXI010000015.1:14488-26275 GCA_036758045.1 Albidovulum sp. | reverse complement strand
CCCCTCTACCACCGCCCCGGTCCGGCCCAGCAACCATCGCCGCCCGCTGTCGTCCAGCCGCCCGGCATCGCCCGTCCGGTGCCAGACCGTCGCGCCCTCGCGCACCTTGGTCCCGGCCTCCATCGCCGGGTCGAGGTAATGGGCGTTACCGGGCGGTCCGGCACCAGCGCGGCCCAGTGGGGTTCGGGCCGCTCCGCCGCGCCGCCATCGGGGCGATGCGCGGCACTGGCGATCGCGTTCAGAAGCGGGCCTGGCTCTTCCGACAGCGGCAGGCTTTCCAGCTTCAACTCCTCGGTGCAGCGGTCGCCGGAATCGGCGAGGTAGTCCGCCACCGCCCGGTCAAGCGCGGGGTGATCGGCCAGCGCCTCGCGGCCCTTGCCCAGCGCGTCCAGCACCGCCGCGTCGCCCCGCACCATCCTGCCCATCGCGGCAATCCTGCGGGCGGGCTCGGCAGAGACGATCCCGCCCTGCCCGATCATCACGTCGTTGTGGAACGTCAGCCCGGCCTCACCGGCCCATTTCCCCAGAAGCGCGCGCGAGGCACCGAAGCCCGCCATGCAGAGGAAATCGTTGATGAGCGGCGCGTCCCAGCGGTCCAGCAACGTCCCCTCGATGCGCCGGTAGATCGCGGCAAGCTCCGTCCGGTTCGCCGTCGCGGGTCCGGCCCGGCCTTCAGCGCGGTTTCCAGACGGGCGAGGAAGCGACGCTGGTCCGGCCCAGCCGCGCGGCCTCAACCGCCAGACCGCCGCCGATCCATGCCAGCCGCAGATATTCGACCACACGGCGAAAGTCCCGCACGGGCGGCGGGGCCAGCGCCCCGGTCAGGTCCGCGGGCAACGGCTCCTCCACGCCCATCATGGTTTCCATGTAGTCGCTGTTCAGCGAAAACGCCGGCAGCAACGCCAGCGCCCGGTACCAGTTGCCAAGGTTGGAATAGACCCCCCGTCGACGCGGGCAAGGGCGGCAATGGCGCTGACCTCGGGGCCGGTCAGGACCTCAGGCACCGCTGGGCCGGTGGCGATATGGCCGCCACCGGCAACGGACCAGCCTTCGCCATCGACCTCGCCGCTGACCAGCGCCTCACCCAGCCCCGCGACGGCAGAGATCACGGTGGTACCGCGCGCACCAGAACCCGGATCGGCGGAAAAGGCCACCCCGGTGGCGCGGGCAGGCACCATGGCCTGCACGACGACGGCGGGAAGGGCCGGGGCCGAGCGGTTCCAGCGCGCCCGCCAGCTCCCGCGCCGCATCGGCGCGCAGCGTGGTGCCGTTCGCCCGAAAGGCCGCATCGGCCAGAACCACGAAGGGCGGCACGTCGAACCCCGCCGCGACAATGCGCCCAGGTCTTGCGCCCGATCTCAAGCACGCAGCCATTGACGAAAGAAAGCGCGAGAAACAGCCAGAGCGCCGGCGCAGGCCCGCCCCGTCCGCCCCACTCGATCCCGGTCAGGAAGAGGTCGATCAGCGGCATGATCGCCATATGGCTGACCAGATAGACCATCGGATGCGCCACCAGCCAGCGCGGCACGCCGAATTCCAGTGTCATCGCCGACAGCCACAACCAGACCGGCAGCAAAAACCGGACCGCCACCGCGCCGACCCTCAGCGCGGCGCCCAGCGCCACCGGCACCAGCGCCAGCGCGATCAGAAGAACCGTCGACAGCCGCACCAAGCCGCGCGGGATCGCCCGTTCGGGACGGTAGAGGCGGTCAATCTCCCGGTCCTTCCATTCATCCGCTGCGCGCATCTGAAAAAAGACGATCAGGACCGCTAGAAAACCGGCGGCATAGGCCCCCGCCCCCGGCAAGGCGCGACCAGCCAGGAGGCCAGAGATATTGATGCTGGCCGCCGAAAAGACCGCCAGCAGCGACACCGTCTTGAAAAGCGGGAATCGTTCCCGCTGATAGGTCCAGAAACGCTGAAACGGGGTCATCTGAGGCGCGCCAGCTTTTCATGTGCGCCGGAAAAGGCGCCCGAGGCCATTGCCGCGACGATGGAAATCTCACCGCAATGACAGGCGGCGGCGGTGACTTCGGCCAGCGCGGGGCCGTGGCCTTCGCCCTTCAGCCCCATCAGTTCCAGACAGGCGGATTGGGTGGGCAGGCCCGTGCCGTCGCCCACCGTGCCGACAAGGATCGACGGCATGGTCACCGAACAGAATAGCCCCGCCTCGCGCCGTTCCATCCGGGTGAAGCCCACGGCACTTTCGGCCACGCAGGCCGCGTCCTGCCCGGTCGCGACATAGATCGCGGCAAGGCCATTGGCAGGATGCGCCTGCGCGACAGTGCCGCTTGCGTGCCGGGACCGAACAGCGCCGCCCGCGCGGTACCGGGCGAGCCATTTGCGCAGGGTGCGGACAGAAACGGCGAAGGCGGCGGCGACATCCACCGCCCTCTGACCCGCAAGAATGCGAGCGACGATCTGCACTCGACTGTGAACGGTGAGACGGGCACCATGGTGTGGGTTGTTCATCCTGCGGAGTCCTCGGCTGGAGTTTGGCGATTGCAGCCTAACCCCGTTTCGGGTGAACAACCTCCTGAGACTTCACCCCTAGGGCCGGTCGAGGATGAAATCCGGCGCAAGGCCGGTCTGGCGGATCGGCCCCTCCACATCCGCCCCGGCGAAAAAGCCGTAACCCGCGATCAGGGCAGACCGGATACCGGCCACCCGCGCGCCAAGGATGTCGGTGTGCAGGCTGTCCCCGACCATCAGCGCACGGGCCGGATCGAAGGGGCCAAGGCGGGAAAAGGCGAGGTCGAAGATATTGGCGAAGGGCTTGCCGAAGAAGTCAGGCTCAACCCCGGTCGCATCGGCAAGCCTGTGGGCGAAATGTCCGGGCTCCGTCGAAAAGCCGCTTTCGCGCGGCGCGACAATGTCGGGATTGCCGACCCAGACGGGGCGCGGAGCGGCGCGCAGCGAGGCCTCCAGCAGCGCCTGGCGCGCCTCCGTCCACTCTGCCGAACCGATCATCAGGAACCCCTCGGCCGCGTCATAGACCGCCCGGTCCTCGCCCAGCCATGTGACGTCAAAGCCCGCAAGCTCCCCCAAGCCCGCCGCGCGGCTGGCCATCAGGCCCCAGCGCCGCGCCGGATGGGCCGCCAGCGCCGCCAGAAGCGCGCCGCGCGAGGTCACGACCTCTTCCGCCGTGAAGTCATAGCCGAGGCGGGCGTATTTCTCCATCAGCCGGTCATGCGGCACCCCGGCGGCGTTCGACACGACCAGCAGCCGCTTGCCCGCCGCGCGCAGGTCGGCGATGCGTTCGGGCGTGCCGGGGATCGGCGCCTCACCGATATTCAGCACCCCGAAGGCGTCAAGAAGGAAGACGTCGAACCCTTCGGCAATCTCCGACAGGTCGCGCGCCCGCCGGGCGGCGCCGGGGGCGCCTGAATCGGGCAAACGGAGTCGCGCCGCCTCATAGGCGGCAAGGGCCGAATCCGCCGTCATCGCCATCAGATGATCGCCCCCCGCACCCTGGCCGAGACCCATTCGCTGATCACCACGGCCGCAAGGATCACCAGCAGGATCAGCGAGACCTGCGGCCAGGCCAGCACGTTGAGCGATGCCGACAGCTGCAACCCGATCCCGCCCGCGCCGACAAGGCCCAGCACGGTCGACTCGCGGATATTGATGTCCCAGCGAAAGACCGCGATCCCGGCGAAGGCGGGCAGGATCTGCGGCACGATCCCATAGGCCATGACCTGCCAGCGCGAGGCGCCGGTGGCGGTGATGGCCTCCACCTGCGTCCTGTCGATCTCTTCAATCGCCTCGTAAAGCAGCTTGGCGCAGAAACCGATGGAGCGGATCGCAATCGCGACCACCCCGGCAAAGACCCCCGGCCCGATGATCGCGATCAGCAGAAGCGCCCAGATCAGCGAGTTGATCGACCGGGTCGAGACGATGATGAGAAGCGCCACGGGCCGCACGAAGACCCGGGACGGCGTGGTGTTGCGCGCCGCCAGGAAGGCGACCGGCACCGCCAGAAGAAGCGCGATCAGCGTGCCGAGCGTCGCGATGTTCAGCGTGTCCCAGATCGGTTTGCCAAGCTGGGTGATATACTCCCAGCGCGGCGGGGTGGCCCGCGCCCAGATGTCGCCCGCGATTCGCGGCGCGTCCTGCACGAAGAACCATGTCGTCTGGGCCGAGATCTTCTGCCAGCAATAGACAAAGACCGCCACGCCCAGCAACCATCCGAACCAGCGGACCAGCGCCGCGCCGGTGGTCCGGCGTCGCCAGAGGGTGATGTCGTCCCGTTCGATGACCGGCATTACTGAACCCTCGCGCGGATCACGCCGGAGAGGTATTCCAGCCCCATGACGATGGCGATGATCAGGATCAGGATCGCCGCCGCGGTATCGTATTCATAACGGTCGAAGGCGGTGTTCAGCGTCGCCCCGATGCCCCCCGCGCCGACCAGGCCAAGGATCGCGCTTTCGCGGAAATTGATGTCGAGGCGGTACATCGACAGGCCGACAAGCCGCGGAATAACCTGCGGCTGTACACCGTAGTTGATCCACTGCATCCACTTCGCGCCGGTGGCACGCACGGCCTCGGCCTGGCTGCGGTCCATCGCCTCGATCTCCTCCGCCAGAAGCTTCGAGAGAAAGCCGATGGTCGCGAAAGACAGCGTCAGGAACCCCGCCAGCGGGCCAAAGCCGAATATCGCGACCAGAAGAATCGCCACGATGATCTCCTGCAACGCACGGCTGACGGCGATGATCGCCCGGCAGATCAGGTAGACCGGCAGCGGCGCGATGTTGCGGGCGGCACCGAGGCCGATGGGGATGGAAATCGCGATGCCCACGACCGAGGCCGCGACCGTCATCACGATGCTTTCCAGAAGCCCCCCCCAGATGTCGCCGCCGCGCGACAGGAAATCGGGATGGGCAAAGGCGGTGATGAACTGCCAGCCGCGATCCAGCCCCTCATAAACCCGGCCCCAGTCGATCGGGATCGACAGGACGGCGGCGATCAGGTAGGCGACGAAGCCGATCCCCAGCCCCCAGCGCAAGAGCGGGTTGGAGATGAAGGCGGGCTTGCGCCAGCGCCGCCCCAAAAGCGCCTCAAGCTCCCCCGATCCGGTTCCGATGGCGCCGCTCATTGCGCGGCCTCCATATCCTCATCCTCGACCTTCTGGATCGTGGCTTCCCAGTCCTCCTCGCCATAGATCTCGGTCAGCTTGTCGGGCGTCAGGCCGCCGGGCGGGCCATCGAACACGACCTCGCCGAACCGCAGGCCGACGACGCGGTTGACGAACATCTGCGCCAGCGCGACGTCGTGGATGTTGATGATCGCGGCCAGCCCGCGCTCGGCGCAAAGCTCGCAGATCAGCCGCATGATCTGGCGTGAGGTCTTGGGGTCGAGCGAGGCGGTCGGTTCGTCTACCAGCAAGAGCTTCGGGTTCTGGATCAGCGCCCGGCAGATGCCCACCCGCTGCCGCTGCCCGCCCGACAGTTCGTCCGCGCGCTTGTCGGCCATGTGAAGCAGGCCGACGCGGTCCAGCAGCCGGAACGCCTCATCCACATCCGCCTGCGGATAGCGCCGGGTCAGGGACCGCCAGAAGCCGACATAGCCCAGCCGCCCCGACAGCACGTTTTCCATCACGCTCAGCCGTTCGACCAGCGCGTATTCCTGAAAGATCATCACCATCTGCCGCCGCGCCCGCCTGAGCGCCCCGGCGCCGAGCTTCGTGACCTCAAGCTCATCCAGCCAGACCTCGCCGCCGGTCGGCTCCACCAGCCGGTTGATGCAGCGGATCATCGTCGATTTGCCCGCCCCGGACGGCCCGATCAGCGCCAGAACCTGCCCGTCCGGCACCTCAAGGTTCACCGCCTTCAGCGCCTGGTCGCCGGTCTTGTAGGTCTTGACCAGATTTTTCAGTCTCAGCATCGCCTGCCCCTGCCCCGTCATTGCGGATGGCGCACGCCCCGGCGCGCCATCCTTTATCGCATCGGTGCCTTATTCGCAGGCGTAGCTGACACCGTTCGCCGCGTCGATCTTGCGGATCACGTCCCAGAAATCCTTGTAGTTCATCTCGATGAACTGCTCCTCACCGGACTTCTTGAACTCTTCCTGAAGGCTCGACCCTTCCCAGGAGAAGGTGAAGAAGGCATCCTTGATCTTGTCCTGCAACTCGGGCTTGAGGTTGTAGACCACGCCGAAGCCGGTGGTCGGGAAGGTCTGCGACTTGTAGATCGACACGACCTGTTCGGGCTTGATCACGTCGCGTTCGATCATCCGGTGCATGACCGAATTGGCAATGGCGCCCGCGGGATAGTCCTTGTTGGCGACGCCCAGGATCGTGTTGTCATGCTTGCCCGAGAAGACCGGGGTAAAGTCACGCTCCGCCTCCATGCCATAGTCGGATTTCAGGATCGCCGAGGGCGCCTTGAAGCCCGAATTCGAGGTGGGCGAGGAAAACGCCAGCTCGCGGCCCTTGATGTCCTCGATCTTCTCGATGCCCGAGCCGGGATAGGTGATGATCTCCATCTCGTAGCCGAAATGGCCGTCCTTGGAGGCCATGATGGTGAAGGGGCGGAAGCCTGCGCAGTTCACCGCCAGCGGGTTCGAGCCGGTGTTGAAGCCCGAGATATGCAGCCGGCCCGAACGCATCGCCTCGATCTGCGCGGCGTTGGACTGGACCGGGAAGAACACCACCTCCTTGCCGGTCTTCTCCTTGAGATAGTCGAGGAAATCGGCCCAGGCGGTCTTGTAGACGGCCGGGTCCTCCACCGGGGTATAGGCGAAGATCAGCGTGTCGGGGTCGATCTGCTGCGCCGGATCGGTCGGGATGTCGGCAATCAGGTCGCCGTCGGTGTCGCAGTAGCGCGCGTCAAGATCGCCACGCGGGCAATCCTGCGCAAAGGCCGGGGCCGTGAAGGCCAGAAGCGCCGCAAACGCGGACGAGGCAGTCAGGATGGTCTTGGTCGTCATGGGTTTGGTCTCCTCCCGGGTTGGATGGCCCGCATGTCCTAGGGGCTCTGTATGTCAGTCTGGTGACGATGACTTCGGGTCACCGGCAATATGCACCTGCACCTGCGCGCGGGCGAGCGCCGCACGCAGGTCGGGCGGCGGCGGGCGGTCCACCACGGCATCGCCCAGTTCCTCCAGCCGCGCCGCGCGGGCAAATCCGCGCGCACCGAATTTCTTGCCGTGGATCAGAAGCATCCCCTGCGCCGCCCGCGCCAGCATCGCCCGCTTGACGGCGGCGAAACCGGGGACCGTCTCCAACACCCCCTCGACCGAAAGGGCCGTCGCCCCGATCACCGCGCGGTCGACCTGGTGGCGATGCAGGAAGTCCAGCGTCTCTTCCCCCGTCACGGCGGATTCGCTGGGCAGATAGTCCCCCGGCGCAAGGGTGACCTTCGCCGCCTCGCTCTGCCCCAGCATCATCGCGATCGGCAGCGAATTGGTGAGGACCCGGCAGGGCGTTCCGGCAAAGGCCAGAAACCGCGCCATCTGCTGCGTGGTGGAGCCGGAATCGATCATCAGCGTCTCTCCCGGCCGGATCAGCCCGGCGGCGAACCGCCCGATCCGCTCGCGTTCGCGGAATTGCGCGCGCTGGCGTTCGTCCAGCGTCGGGTACTGCCCGCCCTGCGGCCGCGACGCGCCACCATGGGCGCGGTCGATCAACCCCTTGTCCGCCAGCGCCTCGAAGTCGCGCCGCACGGTTTCGGTGGAGACGCCGAAGCGTTCGGCCAGTTCCGCAATACGCAGATGCGGGCGCAGCTTCAGCTCAAGCAGAATCTGCTCGTAACGGTCCTGCTTGCGCAGCCGTATCCGGGCGTCTTCCTGCGCGTCCGAGGCGAGCATTCCCCCTCCCGACTCTGCCGTGTGCAGCGGCGTTTCGGAAAAACTGTTGGATATCACACAAAATGACAAGGAAAATGTTGCAAACCGCTCATCCAGGGGCGGCGGCGCCGTCATTCCCCGGCCCGCCGCACCGTGCCGCGCCAGATCAGTTTCGGGGCGATCAGCCGGGTCTGGTCCGGCGCGCCGGGCGCCAGCGCACCCACCGCCACCCCGGCCAGCGCGTCGAGCGGCTGGCGGAAGGTGGTGAGGGCATAGGCCTCCCACGCGGCCTGGGGGATGTCGTCAAAGCCGATCACACACAGATCGCGCGGGATCGCCGCGCCGAAACGGTGGCGCGCCGCGTCCATCAGCCCGCAGGCCAGAAGGTCGGTGGTGCAGAAGACGCCATCGGGGCGGTCCGGTCGCGTCATCAGCGCCGTGCCCAGATCAAGCCCGGTCTGGTAGGACGTCGCCCCCGTCGCCTCGACGGTCACGGCGACGCCTTCGGTCTTTGCGGCGGCAAGAAAGCCCCGTTCCCGCCCGACAAGGCTGGGTGTCCCCGCGCGCGAGGTCGCGAGCGCGATCCGCCGGCAGCCCGCCGCGACAAGGGCAACCAGCGCAGAGCGCCCGGCCGCCTCATCGTCCAGCCGGATCCGTACCGCACCCGGCCTCTCCTCGTCCCGGTTGATGAGGACAAGGCGCATTCCGTTGCGCAGGCAGGTTTCGGCCAGCGAGACATCGGGCATCCCCGACAGCACGATCGCCGCATCGGTGCGATAGGAAATCGCCTGCCGCAGCGCCCGCGCGACACTGCCGTCGGAACGGTCCGAATTGATGAGAAGCGCCACCTTCCCCTCTTGCTGCAACCGCCCCGACAGCGCCGCCAGCAGGGCCGAGCGATAGGGGGTTTCGATCTCTGCCGCGATCAGCGCGACAAGGCCGGATTCGGCCCGCAGAAGGCCGCGCGCAAGGTGATTGACATGGTAGCCAAGCTGTTCGGCGGCGGAAAACACCTTGGCCCGCGTCTCGGCCGAAACCGGGGCGCCGGGAGTGAAGCTGCGCGACACCGCAGTGCGCGAAACCCCCGCAAGTTCAGCGACATCCTTCGCGCTGACCGACGAACGGGCCATGCCGCCTTTCCCTTTGAACAGCCGTGCAACCTTGTCGCCGCACCGCCCCCAAACTGCCGCGACATACGCTTGTTGACAAGAGCAAGGATCGGATTCCAAGCTGCCGCACAGGTGTGCAACGAGCACCGCCTGCACAAGGCAATCGGGAGGAAGACATGAAGAAACTGGCGATCGCCCTTCTGGGCGGAACCGCACTTGCACCGGCTGGCGCGATGGCGGGGGAACTGAACCTGATCTGCTCGGCCGATGTGGTGGTCTGCGAGAAACTCGTGGGCGCCTTCCAGGCCGCCCATGGCGACACCACGGTCAACATGGTGCGCCTGTCCTCGGGCGAAGCCTATGCCAAGATCCGGGCCGAAGGGCGCAATCCGCAGACCGACCTCTGGTGGGGCGGCACCGGCGACCCGCATCTTCAGGCCGCCGCCGACGGTCTGACCGAGGAATACAGATCGCCGATGCTGGACCAGCTTTACCCCTGGGCCGTGAAGCAGGCCGAAGTGTCGGGCTACCGCACCGTCGGCGTCTATTCCGGCGCGCTTGGCTGGGGCTACAACAAGGACATCTTTGCCGCCAAGGGCATCACGCCGCCCGCCTGCTGGAAAGACCTCCTCGACCCCGCGCTGAAGGGCGAGATCGAGATCGCCGACCCCAACAGCTCCGGCACCGCCTACACCACGCTGGCGACGCTGGTGCAACTGATGGGCGAGGATGAGGCCTTTGCCTATCTCAAGGAGCTGAACAAAAACGTCGCGCAATACACCAAGTCGGGCTCGGCCCCGGTGAAGGCGGCGGCGCGGGGCGAGACCGGCCTTGGCATCGTCTTCCAGCATGACGCGGTGTCGCAGGCGGTGGCGGGTTTCCCCATCGTCGTCGGTTCCCCCTGCGAAGGCACGGGGTACGAAATCGGGTCGATGTCGATGGTCCAGGGCGGCCCGAACCCGGATGAGGCGAAGGTCTTCTACGACTGGGTCCTGACGCCCGAGGTTCAGGAACTGATGCCCGAGGCCGGGTCGTTCCAGATCCCCTCGAACGCATCCGCCAAGGTCCCGGATGAGGCGCCCGACCTCGGCTCCATCAAGCTGATCGACTATGACTTCGCCACCTATGGCTCCTCGGACAAGCGCAAGGAATTGCTGGCGCGCTGGGATGCCGAGATCGGCGGCCGCGCGGCCGAATGACCTTTGCGCCGGGCGTGGTTTGCGCTCCGCCCGGCCCTTTTTTGCTGAGCGGGGCATAGGGTGACGTCGCAGGACAATCGCAGGCTTGATCTGACTCTGGCCGCCGGGCTGATCGCGCTGGTGCTGCTGCCGTGGTACCGCATCCGCAACGGATTTTTCGGCTTTGACTGGCTGGCCGACCTGCCCGCCAAGCGCGACCTCTGGCCCGCGCTGGCGCAGGCCGTCACCGGGCGCTGGCAGCTTTGGCCGATCCTCGCGCTGGTGGCGCTGGCGATCTTCCTGCGGCTGACCCGCGCGCCGGGCGCATCGCGTGGCCGGGCGCTGGCCCTGACCGGCGCGGCGGGGCTGGCCTGGATGGTGGCCGAGGGGCTGTCCATCGGCCTGCGAGGCTGGAACTGGGGCCTGCTGGAGACCACCTTCGGCGCGGTCGCGGGACAGCCCGCCTTCGGCGCGGGGGCGCTGATCCTTGGCGCGATCTTCACCCTGATGATCGCCTTCGGCCAGGCAGAGCGCGGCGCGCTGAAGGGCGACGCCTTCGTCCTTGGGGCCATCGCGCTGCTGATCGCGCTGGTCGCGACCTTTGTCTTCTACCCGCTCCTGTCGATGTTCACCGGCGCGTTCCAGGATTTCGACGGCTCCTTCACCACCGAGGGCGTGGCGCGCAACATCATCGACCCGAAGATCTGGTCGCTTTCCTGCCTGACGGGCGGCTATTGCGGCGTCGCCTGGCGAACCTTCTTCCTGGCGATCTGCACCGCCGCCGGCACCACCACGCTGGGTCTCGCCTTCGCGCTGGTCGCCACCCGCACGGCCTTTCCGTTCAAGAAATCCCTGCGCCTGCTGACCGTCCTGCCGATCATCACCCCGCCCTTCGTCGTCGGTCTTGCCCTGACGATGATGCTGGGGCGGTCGGGCGTGGTGACGCAATGGATCGAGGCGCTGACGGGGTTTGAGCTTGGCCGCTGGCTTTACGGCCTGACCGGCATCTGGATTGCCCAGATGCTGTCTTTCACGCCGATCTCCTTCCTGATCCTGATCGGGGTCGTCGATGGCGTCAGCCCCTCGATGGAAGAGGCAAGCCAGACGCTGCGGTCCGACCGCTGGCGGACATTCCGCAAGGTCTCGCTGCCGCTGATGGCGCCGGGGCTGGCGAATGCCTTCCTGATCGGGTTCATCGAATCTATGGCCGATTTCGGCAACCCGCTGGTCCTTGGCGGCTCGGGCGGCGTGCTGTCGACCGAGATCTTCTTTGCCGTCGTCGGCGCGCAGAACGACCCCGCCCGCGCCGCCGTGCTGGCCACCGTGCTGCTGATCTTCACGCTTTCGGCCTTTCTCGCCCAGCGCTTCTGGCTGGCGGGGCGGAACTTCGCCACCGTGACCGGCAAGGGCGATGGCGGGCGTCACGCGATGCTGCCCGCGCGGGTGGCCGCGCCGGTGATCGGGATCGTCCTCTTCTGGGGCGCCTTCACCATCGCGGTCTATGCGCTGATCCTCTTTGGTGGCTTCGTCCGGGTCTGGGGTCTCGACCATTCCTTGACGTTCGAGCATTACCAGCGCGCCTTCGGCGTGGCGCTGGACGGCGGGCTGCGCTGGACCGGGGTGGCGTGGAACAGCTTCTGGACGACGATGCGGATCGCGCTTCTGGCCGCGCCGCTGACCGCCGCCGTGGGTCTCTTGACCGCCTGGCTCAT
>DAIOXI010000015.1:11895-14477 GCA_036758045.1 Albidovulum sp. | reverse complement strand
GATGAGCTTCGCGATTCCCGGCACGGTGATCGGCTTGAGCTATATCATGTCCTTCAACCTGCCGCCGGTGCTGATGACCTGCACCGCCGCGATCCTGATCGCCTGCTTCGTCTTCCGCAACATGCCGGTCGGCGTGCGCGGCGGTGTGGCGGCGATGGCGCAGCTTGACGGGTCGCTCGATGAGGCGTCGCTGACCCTTGGCGCGGGCTCGGGCCGGACCATGCGCTGGGTGATCCTGCCGCTGATGCGGCCCGCGATCCTGGCGGCCCTCGTCTACAGTTTCGTGCGCGCCATCACCTCTATCAGCGCGGTGATCTTCCTGGTCAGCGCCAAGTACAACATGGCGACCGCCTATATCGTCGGCCTGGTCGAAAACGGCGAATACGGCATCGCCATCGCCTATTCCTCGGTCCTGATCCTGGTGATGATCACGGTCATCGGCGGCTTTCAGCTTCTGGTCGGGGAACGGCAGATGCGCAGACGGGAACACAAGCTGAAGGAGGCCGCAGCATGAGCGAGCCACGCCGGGGCGCGGTGGAATTCCGCAAGGTACGGAAGGAATTCGGGGCCTTCACGGCGATCCCGTCGCTGGACTTGTCGATCGCGCCGGGGGAGCTGGTGACCCTGCTTGGCCCCTCGGGCTGCGGCAAGACAACGACGCTGAGGATGCTGGCCGGGCTGGAAAGCCCGACCTCGGGCCGGATCGAGATCGGCGGGCAGGACGTGACGCGGCTGCCCGCGAACCGGCGCGACGTGTCGATGGTGTTTCAAAGCTACGCGCTCTTCCCGCATATGAGTGTCGCGGGCAATGTCGCCTACGGGCTGGAAGCGGGCGGCATGAAGGCGCCCGAGGCGCGCGCGGCGGCCGAAAAGGGGCTGGACCTTGTCGGGCTTGGCGGGCTGGGCGACCGGCTTCCGGCGGAACTGTCGGGTGGGCAGCAGCAGCGCGTGGCGGTGGCGCGCGCGCTGGTGCTGGAACCGCAGGTCCTGCTGCTGGACGAACCGCTGTCGAACCTCGACGCCCGCTTGCGCCGCCGTGTCAGGACCGAGATCCGCGACCTTCAGCAGCGCCTTGGCTTTACCGCCGTCTATGTCACCCATGATCAGGAAGAGGCGCTGGCCGTCTCTGACAGGATCGTGGTCATGCGCGACGGCGAAATCGCCCAGATCGGCACCCCGAGAGAGCTTTACGATGCCCCCGCATCCGAATTCATCGCGGATTTCATCGGTGAGGCGAACGTGGTCGACGCGGAGATTGTCGCAACCTCCGGCGGGCAGGCGCAGGTGCGCCTTGGCGGTCTGCTGGCGGACATGCCGGCGCGCGGGCTGCTTGCCGGACCGGCGCGGGTCGCGCTGCGGTCGAACGCGCTGCGCGTCGGGGCGGCGACGGGCGACGGGCTTGACGGCTCCATCGCGACCTCGGCCTTTCTCGGCGATCATGTCGAATACGAAATCGACAGCGCCCTTGGCCGCATTTTCGTGATCGACGATGAAAGCGACCAGCCGCTTGCCCCCGGCACCCCGGTGACGCTGACCCTGAAGCCGCGCGGCGCGGCGCTGATCCCATGACGGAGTCGATGATGACACTGGACCTCGATGCCCGGCTGGCCCGCGCGACCGGGATCGCGAAAGAGGCCGGCGCGCTGGCGCTGCATCATTTCCAGAACCGCGACCGGCTGGCGATCGAGACCAAGCGCCATGTGACCGACCTTGTGTCCGAGGCCGACCGCGCGGTCGAGGTCCTGATCCGCGATGCCCTCACCGCCGCCTTCCCCAAGGACGCGCAACTGGGCGAGGAGCATGGCGAAAGCCCCGGCGACTCCGGCCTGACCTGGGTCATCGACCCGATCGACGGCACCGCGCCCTATCTGAACGGCCTGCCCGGCTGGTGCGTCTCCATCGGCGCCTGCGACGCCGACGGGCCGGTGATCGGGGTGATCCATGCGCCAGTGCTGGGGGAGATGTTCTTGGCCGCGCGAGGGCGGGGTGCGATGGTCAACGGTGCGCCGATGCGGGTGGCGCAGGGCGATCTGCGGTCGGGCCTTCTGGGCATCGGCGCGAATGACCGGGTCCCGGCGGCGCGCGTGGGCGAGATGGTCACGCGGCTGATGGAGGCCGAAGCGGCCTGGACCCGTTATGGCTCGGGCGCGCTGATGCTGGCCTGGGTCGCGGCGGGGCGGCTGGTGGGCTATGCCGAACCGAGGATGAGCGCCTGGGACTGCATGGCGGGCTATGCGCTGATCCTTGAGGCGGGCGGCATGGTCCGCCCCTTCCCGCAAGGCGCCGCGATGACGCGCCCCGCCCCGGTTCTGGGCGCAGGCCCCGGCGCTTTTGCGGAACTGGTCAGCCTGACGCGGTTTTCTGACGACGCCTGCTGGGCGTGACCCCGATCTGGCCCGGCACTGGTTCCAGCGTCCGCTGAGGGAAGGTCCTGCGCATATCGAAGATATGCTGAACGGCCTTTGAGCGGCCGCCTCAGGCCGGATCAAAGGCCCGGATGAACAGCGAAAACAGCTCTGCCTGCGATGAGATTTTCAGCTTCCGGTAGGCGTTCTTGCGATGCACCTTCACCGTCTCGTCGC
>DAIOXI010000015.1:3909-11885 GCA_036758045.1 Albidovulum sp. | reverse complement strand
GCGGCGATGGCTGAGGAGGAATAGCCGCGCAGCACAAGGGCGATGATCTCGGTCTCGCGCGGGGTCAGCACGCCCATGGCGATGCGGTCGAGAAGCATTTGCAGGCGCGGTCGCGACGATCCCGCTTCCGCCGCCTCCGCCCGCGCCGCGCGGGCGGGGGCGCGTTCGCCCCAATGCGCGATCATCAGCGCCTCGACCACCGGCGCGGCATCGGCCAGCCGCGCCCGCTCCCGCGCGCTGAACAAGGGCTGCCCGCGCGGTCGCCCGAAGCTCAGCACCGCGACGCGGCGCGGACCGATGGCGGCGAAAACCCCGATCTCGTCCCGGATGCCGGTGCGGCTGTAATGCTTCTGATAATACTCGCTGTGAAAGAACATGTCGGGCGCAAGCTGGCGCAGGCCCACGGTGCCGGACTGGCGACCGGCCTCGATCTCGGCATAGAAGGGGTCAAGCAGATAGGGGCCGTTGCAATAGTCCCAGACGACGCCTGCGCCACCTCGGGCGGCATGTTATGCCACAAAGACCGGGGCGTCGCGTTGCCCTCATAGGAAAAGATCATGCTGATCCGGTAGGGAAACAGCGTCGCGCAGGCCCGGTCAAGGCAGGGTGCGAAGTGCTCGGTCCCGATCGCCGCAATGGTGTCGGCAAGGTGCCGGTTCCAGTCTGACATCCCCGTTCGATCCCCGCCCCCCGTAACGCGGTCTCTACCCCCCTGGGGGTATTGGAGCCCCTCGGTCAGTCCCTAATCTGACCCAACAGGAAGAACCACGGAACGTCAACAGATGCCACCCGAGACCGCGGCGCCCGCCGCATTCAAGGCCGAACTCGACCGGATCGGGGCGACCCATGTCCACCTTGGCATCTTCGATCCCGACGGGTTCTTCCGGGTCAAGCGCGTCGAGCGGGCCAAGGCGGAAAAGTTCGCCAGCGGCGGCTACCGGTTCTGCGATGTCCTCTACAACTGGGACAGTGGCGAGACGACCTATGGCGGCGACGCCTATATGGATGTGCCCGCGCAGCTTTTCCCCGACAGCCTGCGCGCCTGGCCGTTCGGGCGGGCCGAGGCGGTCTGCATCGCCGACTTTTCCCTGCCCTTCGGCGAACGCTCGTCCCGCAACCAGGTGCTGCGCCAGATCGGCCGCGCACGGGAGATGGGCTTTTCTGTCCATTCCGCCTTCGAGTTCGAGTTCAACATCCTCGACGAAACCGCCGCCTCGCTCCGCGAGGGCGGCTTCGCCAGCCCGCGCCATTTCGCGCCCGCCAACCGGACCTATTCGCTGGGGACGCTGGCCGAAGAGCAAACCCTTCTGGCAGGGCTGGAAGAAATGACGACCACGCTCGGCATCGGCATGGACGCGCTGCATACCGAACTCGGGCCGGGCTGTTTCGAGGTGCCGCTGACCCACGCCGAGGGGGTGAAGGCCGCCGACGATGCCGCCTTGTTCAAGAACTTCGCCAGGGCCTATTTCCGGCGCAACGGCCTGACCGCCTGCTTCATGTCGAAGCTGAAGGAAACGCTGTCGGGCCAGTCCGGCCATCTGCATGTCTCGCTCCGCCGGCTGGACGACCAGGCACCCGCCTTCGTCGATCCGAAGGACCCCGACGGCCTGAGCGAGACGGCGCGCCATTTCATCGGCGGCCTCGTGACGCTGATGCCCGAAATGCTGGCGCTGTGTAGCCACACGGTCAACGCCTACCGCCGGATGGTGCCAGGGATGTGGGCGCCGACCTATGCGTCCTGGGGTATCCAGAACCGGACCGTCGCCGCCCGGGTGATGAACGACAGCCCGTCGGCCACGCGCGTGGAATTCCGCGTGCCATCGGCCGACACCAACCCCCATGCCGCGCTGGCGATGTGCCTTGGCGCGGGTCTGTGGGGGATCGAGAACCGGGTCGACCCGGGACCGCCGGGCGAAGGCGACCTTTACGCCCGCCCCGCCCCCGAAGGCGCGGCCTTCCCCGCCGATCTGGCCGAGGCCGCGCGGCGGCTTTCCGGCAGCGCGCCCGCGCGCGCGAAAGTAGGGGATACCTTCATCGACCCCATCGCGCGGGCGCGGCGGATGGAACACGCGGCCTTTGCGCGCCACGTCACCGCATGGGAACGCGAGCGCTATCTGGAAATCGTGTAGCGCCAGGAAACGCCGAACGAAAACAAGACCAACCGGGAGAAGACCATGAAAAAGAGCCATGACATCGCGATGTTCTCGCCCAGCCGCCGCAACTTCCTGAAGGGGATCGGCGCCACCGGCCTTGCCGCCGCGGGCCTTGCGCCGGGCCGGGCCCGCGCCGCGACGGCGATGAAATACATGTGCTGGGAAGGGTACGACAAGCCCTCGATCATCCAGCCCTTCGAGGCGGCCGAGGATGTGACCCTTTCGATCGACCTCATCACCGACAGCCCCGGCGGCTTCGCCAAGCTGGCCGCCGGCGCCTGGCGCGACTTTGACGTTGTGTCCTCGGACAGCCCGTGGATTCAGCGCATGGGTCCGGCCGGTATCGGCGAGTTCATCGACGCGGCCGACTTCGCCGATGTCTATGAGAGCTTCTACCCGCAATTCCGCGCGCCCTTCGCACCGCTGGAATTCGAGGGCAAGATCACCGGCCTGCCGACGCGCTGGGGCTGGGTCGGGCCGACCGTCAACACCAAGTTCGACGACCTCGACAAGTGGAAAAGCTACGCGCCCTGCTTCGACCCCGCCTACAAAGACAAGATCTGTGTGCTGGACTGGGGCGACTGGCCGATCATGCCGATGGCGCTTCATGCCGGCATCAACCCCTACAAGGAACTCGACGATGCCGAACTGAACGAAATCCGCCTGGTCCTGCGGGCGCTTTTCAAGAACACCCGCGCCGTGGTGGCCGACCTTTCGGTCGCGCAGAAGGGCCTCATGGACGGATCGTTCCGCACCCTGGTCGGCGGCGGCACCTATTGCACCTCGGCGCTGCGCAAGGACGGGCAGAAGCATATCATGTCGATCGTGCCCGAGCCGAAGGACGGCCTGAACCAGGGCATCATCTGGATGGAGGCGAGCGGCATCGTCAAGGACCCGGCGGACGGCGCCAAGGCCAGGGCCCTTCTGCGCCATCTGACCTCGCCCGAGGTGGCCGTCGAACTGGCCTGGACCGAGGCGACCTGCAACCTCGTCCCCACCCAGAGCGCCGAGGCGCTGTTCTCGGACGAACAGAAGGAGGTGCTGCAAATGGACTATATGTGGCACGCCTGGGACAACAGCCAGTTCCACGACGTCGCGCCGAATATCGACGCGATGCTGGAAATCTGGCAACAGGAACTTGCCGCCGCGCGGTAAGCCCCTTTCGCGGAAGGCGGCGCGCAAGCCGCCTTCCGGCCACCCTCTTTGACAGAAAGCGCCGACGTGCCCGCCCAGATTATCGAAGCGACCGGGATCGAGAAGTATTACGGGTCTTTCCACGCCCTCAAGGATGTCTCGCTCAGCGTCGCGACGGGGGAGTTTCTGGCCCTTGTCGGCCCGTCGGGCTGTGGCAAGACCTCGCTGCTGAAGATCCTCGCCGGGTTCGAGGGCATGTCGGGCGGGCGGCTGACCATCGCCGGCAAGGACATGGCCGGGGTGCCCGCATCGGCGCGCCCGACCCGCATGGTGTTCCAGAAGCTTGCGCTTTTCCCGCACAAGACCGTGGCGCAGAACATCGGCTTTCCGCTGAAACTGGCCCGGACACCGGCGGCCGAGATCGACGCGGCGGTGCGCCGGATGCTTGAGTTGATGCGCCTGAAGGATGCCTATCTCAACCGTTTCCCGCACGAATTGTCGGGCGGCGAACAGCAGCGCGTGGCGCTGGCGCGCTCGATGGTCTCACAGCCGCAGGTCCTGCTTCTCGACGAACCGATGAGCGCGCTGGACGCCAAGCTGAAGAAATCCCTTCAGGCGGAACTGAAGCACCTTCACCGCCATGTCGGCACCAGTTTCGTTCACGTCACACATGACCTTGAAGAAGCGATGATGCTCGCCGACCGGATCTGCGTGATGCGGGCGGGAGAGATCGTGCAACTGGGCGCACCGTCGGAGATCTACTATCGCCCCGCCGATGCCTTCGTGGCCGGGTTCATAGGCGACACGAACCTTCTGCCCGCGCGGCTTGGCGCAAGCGGGGGCGCCATCACCTTCGACTGCCCCGAACTGGCCTGCGACCAGCCGCGGCTTGCCCCCGATCAACTTGCGCCGGGCGTGGCAGCGGGCGGCGAGGCGCTTTTGATGATCCGGCCGGAGATGCTGCGCCTGCTGGGGCCGGATGAGACCGCCGACTGTGTCATCGAGGGGACGGTATCGGAATACTTCATCCGCGGCGCGTCGATCCAGTACCGCATCGCCCCGCGCGCGGGCGGCGCAGAGATCGTCATGGACCTGCCCGGCACCTCGGTCCTGCCGGCCGGGGCCGGCGCGGCCGTCCGCCTGGGCCTGGCCCGCGCCGACATCTTCGCGGTCGGGTTCTAGGCCATGGCGGCGATCGACAAGACCTGGCGCGACGGGGCCTTGCGGCTTTCCACGCTGCCGCTTTTCCTGCTGATGGCGGTGTTCTTCATCGTGCCCCTGGGGATGACGGCGCTCCTCAGCTTTCAGGGGACGCAATATTACCGGCTGGTCTGGACCTGGGACCTGAAGGTCTGGGCCGATGTCTTCTCGCAGGCGCACTACTGGAAGATCATGTGGCGGACGCTTGTGATGGCGCTGATCTGCACCGTTCTGTGTACCGCACTTGCGATCCCGATCGCCTATGGGCTGGTCAACCGGCTCAGCCGCTGGTCCGGGCATATCACGCTGCTGATGGTCTTCGCCTTCCTGACCGACGCGGTCCTCAAGACCTTTGGCTGGGTGCTGTTCCTCGACCGTTCGGGCGTACTGAACGGCTGGATCGAGGCGATGGGCTTCGGCCCGGCGGCGGTCAATGTGCTGTTCACCCCGATGGCGACGATGATCGGCATGATCTACAACCTTCTGCCCTATGCGATCTTCACCACCGCCCTGTCCATGGCACGGATCGACCGCGACCTTGTGCTGGCCTGCTACGATGCCGGGGCCTCGCGCCTGCGGGGTTTTGGCGAGGTGACGCTGCCGCTGGCGCGGCCGGGCATCCTGGCCGGGGCGGTGCTGGTCTTCGTCCTCAGCCTTGGCGTCTTTCTCGAACCCAAGGTAATGGGCGGCGGCACCTCGCCCATGGCGGCCGAACTGATCCGGCAAAGCTTCGAAACGCGGGTGAACTGGCCGCTGGGCGCGGCGCTGACCATCGTGCTGATCGTGATCGGGGCGGCGGTTCTGGCCATCGCGGGCTTCATCGCCGCCCAGCGCATGCGGAGGACATCGTGATGTTGTCCGAGCGTCTGGAAAAACGCATCGCCGATCTGGTCCTTTACGGGGCGGTCGTCGGCGTGCTGGTCTTCTTCTACATCCCCATCGCTACGCTGATCCTGTTTTCCTTCACCCAAAGCCGCTTCCTGTCCTGGCCGATCCCCGGTTTCAGCCTGCGCTGGTATGGGGAGCTTCTGGCGGACCGTGACTTCTGGTCGGCGCTTGGCAATTCAGCCCAGCTGGCGGTGCTGACCACCGTCTTCGCCACGATCCTCGGCCTCGGCGGCGCCTTTGCCTGGAGCCGGTATCGCTTCCGCTTTCAATGGGCCTTCCGCGCCCTGACCTTCGCCCCGCTCCTGTTCCCGCAACTGCTGCTCGGGGTGGTGATGCTGCTCTGGTTTTCGGTCCTGGCGGGATGGCTCGACCTGTCGCCGGGGCTGTGGTCGGCGGTGATCGGGCATGTCATCTACATCACGCCCTTCTGCATCGTCATAATCTCGGTCCAGATGCAGGGCTATGACGATACGCTTGACGACGCGGCCGAGGATGCGGGCGCGACCCGCTGGCAGATCCTGCGAGAGATCACGCTGCCGCTGCTCTGGCCCGGCATCTTCTCGGCCGCGACATTCGCGTTCCTTCTGTCCTGGGGCAATTTCTACATCACCTACAGCCTGTCGGGATCGGAGCGGACCCTGCCGACCTATGTCTTCAGCGGTATCGCGGTGGGGTCCTCGCCGATCTACCCGGCGCTGGCGACGCTGACCTTCCTGCCCGCGCTGGTCCTGATCTTCACCGTCGACCGCCTGCGCCGCCGCGCCGCGCAACGGCGTCTCGCCGCGCTGCATGAGGAGGAGTGAGGATGCGCCGCCTGATCCGGCCGCAACTCTCCGCCGCCGACACCGCCCGCGCCGTCGCCGCGCGGCGCCTGACGGCCGAGGACCGGATCGCCGCCGCGCTGACGCGGATGGAGGAGGTTCAGCCAGCGTTGAACCCCTTCACCATCATCCTGCGGGATGAGGCGATGGCGGCGGCGCGGGCGCTTGACGCGGCGCTGGAGGCCGGCGCGGAACCGGGTCTTCTCTGCGGCGTTCCGGTGGCGTTGAAGGATTTCACCCCCTCGGCGGGCCATCCCGCGACCCGAGGGTCATGGACCGTTTCCGATGCGCCGGGCACCGATGATCCGGTGATCGTGCGGCGCCTGAAGGCCGCGGGCGCCATCATCGTCGGCAAGACGACGACGCCCGAATTCGCCCATTCCAGCTTTACCCGCAGCCCGCGCTGGGGCTTGACGCGGAACCCCCACGATCCGTCCCGCAGTGCGGGCGGCTCGTCCGGCGGGGCTGCCGTCGCCGTGGCAAGCGGCTGCGTGCCGTTGGCCGAAGGGACCGACATGGGTGGTTCGGTCCGCATTCCGGCCGCACTTTGCGGGGTGGTCGGGCTGAAGCCCGGCCTTGGCCGCATCCCGATGGATATCCTGCCGACCGTCTTCGACGACATGTCCCATTTCGGCCCGCTCGCGACCTCGGTCGAGGATGCGGCGCTGTTCCTCAAAGCGGTGGAGGGGCAGGACCCGGCCGACATCCTGTCGCGCCCCGCCTTGCAAGACCCGGCCCCGGCGGAGGGGCTGGCGGGCAAGCGCTTCGCCTGTTCGCCCGACCTTGGCCACTACGCCGTCGCGCCTGAGGTCGGGGCGGCCATGGAACGGGCCATCGCGCGGCTGCGGGCGGCGGGGGCAGAGGTGACAGAGGTCACGCTTCCCTGGACACGGCGCGTCAACGACCTGTGGCTGACGCTCTGGTCCGTGGCGCTGGCCGCCGCCTGGGGCGACCGGGTGGAGGGCCAGCGCGACCGCATGGCCCCGGAGCATCTGTCGCTGATGGAGCTTTCCGCCGGGCTGTCGGCAGTGGAGTACAAGCGGCTGGAATTCGAACGCACCCGCCTGTGGCACGACTTCGCCGAGGTGCTGGCGGGCGCGGACGCCTTCCTCTGCCCGACCTGCGCCAAGACCGCGCCCCTGGCCAGCGACACCGACGACATGCACGACAAGACGCTGCCGGGCGGGCGCTATGGCGGGCTTGACATGACCAGCCCTTTCAACCTGCTTGCCCCCTGCCCGGCCATCAGCCTGCCCCTGCCGGTGGGGGACGGAATGCCCGTCGGCCTGCAACTTGTGGGCCACCCCTATCGGGACACCGCCCTTCTGGCGCTGGCCCGCGATCTGGAACGCGCCTTCGCCGCCTAAGGCCCGCTACCCCCGCAACCGCCGCCTCGCCGGATCGAAGGGCGCGCCGTCCAGAACCGTCGCGCCATGCGGGCGGCCAAGGATCATCACCTCAAGCGCGGTTCCCGGCGCGATCTCCGGCCGCAGATAGGCCAGCGCCAGCGACTTGCCGACGTCATAGCCATAAGCGCCGGAAGAGACCTTGCCGGCGGGCTTCCCGTCCGCGTCGAAAAGCGGCTCTCCCCCCGTCGCTTCGGCGGTCTCGGCACGCACCTCAAGCACCCGCAACACCGCGCGCGCGGGTTCTTGCAGGGCGCGAAGGCAGGCCTCGCGGTTCAGGAAGTCCTTGTCGGCCCGGACCAGCCCGCCCAGCCCGCATTACTGCGGCGAGTATTCCGGGCTGTAATCGCGCCCCCAGCTGCCAAAGCCCTTCT
>DAIOXI010000015.1:0-3899 GCA_036758045.1 Albidovulum sp. | reverse complement strand
TGCCGACCGGCCCGGCGCCATGGGGCGCCATCGCCGCCAGAAGCGCGGTGCAAAGGCGGTACTGATCGGCCTCGGCGCAGTGCAACTCCCACCCCAGATCGCCGGTGAAAGAGACCCGGAGCGCGATGCAGGCGACGCCCGCGACGGTGATCCGGGCCGAATGGAAGAAGGGGAAGGCGGCGTTCGACAGATCGGTATCGCTCAGCCCTTGCAGGATGTCCCGCGACAGCGGACCGGCAAGGTTGACGCCCGCCATCGCTCCGGTCACCGAGTGCCACGCCGCCCCACCCCAGCAGCCAGCGGCACCGCGTCGAAGAAGCGCTTGTGATAGCGTTCGGCCATGCCCGATGGATCTTGAAGCGGGTGGCGTATCGGTCCGCGACCCGCGCGCGGGTGAACGCCCTGCCGCCCAGTGGCCATAGCGGGCAAGGTCCCAGCCGAACATGTCCAGCTTCGGCTCCCCCTCTACCATCCATTAGGTCGAAAGAAGGCCAAGCCCGCCGGATTGCGAAAAGCCGGGGATGATGCCGTTGCAGCAGAAATCGTTGCGCAGCTCCGGCACCGGACCGAAAAGCGCGGCGGTGTCGGGCGACCAGATCATCGGCCCGTTGATGACCCGCTTGAGCCCCGCTTCGCCCACCGCCGGAACGCGGGCGATGGCGCGCATCATGTTCGGTTCGATCCGCTCCGGATCGTCGGGGAAACGCTCATGCCCGAAGCCCTGGGGCGTGCCGTCTTCGGCCCGGAACCGCATGTCGCGTTCATAGGCGCCGACCAGCAGGCCCTTGCCCTCCTGCCGCAGGCAGTATTCGCCGTCCCGGTCGGCGACGGAGGGCAGGCGGCGATCCATCGCGGCGATCTCCGCGATGGTCTCGGTCACGACATACTGATGCGCCGTCGGCATCAGCGGCAGGTCGATCCCCGCCAAGGACGCCACCTCCCGCGCCCAGAGGCCCGCGGCGTTCACCACCCAACCGGCGCGGATCGACCCGCGCGCGGTTTCGACGATCCAGGACCCGTCCGGTTGCGCAACCGTTGCCGTCACCGGCGTGAAGCGGTGGATCTGCGCCCCCCGCGCCCGCGCGCCCGCCGCATAGGCCGTGGTCACGCCCGAAGGATCGACATTGCCGCCCTGCGGTTCGTACATGATGCAGCCCATGCCGTCGAAATCGACCAGCGGATGCAGACGCTCGGCCTCATCCCGGCCGATCTCGTGAAAATCCATCTTGTAGTAGCGCGCCTTGGCCGCCTGAAGCGGCAACAGGTGTTCGCGCGCCCCGGTCTGGGCAAGGTAGAGGGAGCCGGGCTGAAAGATCCCGGAGCCCTGCCCCGTCTCGGCCTCCAACTCCTTGTAAAGGCCCATCGTGTAGTGCTGAAGGCGGCTGATATTGGTGCTGTCATGCAGCCCGTGGATATTCGCCGCCGCGTGCCAGGTGGAGCCTGAGGTCAGCTCCGTCCGCTCCAGCAACACCACCTCGGTCCAGCCAAGCTTGGCAAGGTGGTAAAGGATCGAACAGCCGCGCCATCCCGCCGCCGATCAGCAACAGCGCGCGGCCGGTGTCCGCGACGGCGCCGCCGTAAAGCCGGTTGGCCATGTTCAGGACGGCGGTTTCGTGCATGGCCGGGCTGCCAGAACCGCAGGCATCCTTGACCGGCAGGACATGCCCCCCCCCGTTCCACCCCGTCCTTGACGATGGCGGCCACACAGGCCTCGGACCAGCAGCCGCAGACGATCAGCCAGTCGATGCCCTGCCGCGCCATCGCCCCTGCCAGATCGAGCGAGGTGACGCAACGCGCATCGCGTTTCACGATGACGGTTTCCTGCGGGGGGGGCGAGTTCCGGCGAAATCTCCGCCTCCGGCGACCCGGCATCGGAAAAGGCCGACCGGCCGTCACGATCCTTCGGATGGAAGGGGCGGGTTGCATCGGCCGCCGTATCGACAAGATAGACGCTGTGCAGGGCCGGTATCCCCCGCGCCCGTGCCGCCGCAAGAAGCCGGGCGCAGTTGGCGACGACCGTGTCGTAGCCGTGGACGAGGTAGCGGGGGTCGCTCCGATGCTCCTCCTGCATGTCGATCAGAACAAGCGCGGCCTGTCCGGGCGGCAGGCTCAGCCTATGGTGCATGGGCGCATCTTCTGTCGGGCCTGCGGCATCAGGGCGTTCCCTCCAGCGCGCGTTTCAGGTGGGTGATGGCAGGCTCGGACGGCAGCGCGGCAAGGAAGCTGTGCGCCTCGCCCTCGGCCACCAGAAGCCGCGCCGTCAGGCGGTCGGCCAACGCCTGCGCCTGATAAAGGATCGGGTCGGCACCGGCGCCGAGAATGGTCATCCGCTCCGGGGCGGCGAACCCCTCTGCCATCGGATCATAGTGCGCATCGCCCCCGGCGATCCCCTTCGGATCAAGCCTGCGCTGATAGGCGGCGAGCGATTTCGGCCCCAGCCCCCCGGCCTCATCCTCCCCCAGCCCGGCCGGACGGGGAATAGAGGCGGTACCGCCGGGATAGAAAAGCACCACGTCCCCGATCCGCGCGCGTTCCTGCGCCGTCAGCCCGGCATGCGCCCAAAGCGCGACCAGCCCGCCCGCGCTGTCCCCCATCAGCCTGAGGCGCGGATGGATGCGAAGCTGGCGCCTGACGGCGGCCACCGCATCTTCTGCCTGTGCCGGAAAGATGTGTTCGGGGGCCAGCCGGTAGCGGATCGAAATGACCGGCGCGCGGGTCAGATGCGCGATCCAGGCGGTGTTGATCAGGTTCGTCTCCGGCTCGCCGACGACAAAACCGCCGCCGTGAAAGTAGACCACCGGCACCCCGGCCACCCGGGCAGGCGTGCAGATCAGGCCGCCCGGACAGGCGCCGTCAGCCGCAAGCGCCGTGATCGCGACATCGTCCGGCAGCACCGGGTTCACGACCTCGGGGCTGGCATTGCGCCAGCGGCGAAGGTCGTCAGGGTCGCCGTTGATCCAGTCGGGGGCCGCGCTCACCATCCTCAGGACCAGTCGTGCTGTCGAAAGCGTTCCGCCGCGCGCGCGACGGCATCCGCGTTCAGCGTGAAGCCAAGCCCGGGTCTCCCCGCAAGCGCCAGTCGCCCCTTCACCGGCGTCAGGCCGGGGCTTTCGACGATATCCTCTTTCAAGAGCTGCCCCCTGCTGAACGCCGATAGGGAAGGAGTATCCGATGGCGGCGGCCCCGAATTGCCCGGATACGCCAGAAAATGACGCAAACGGACGATGCAAGGGAATGCGCGCCGGGGCCTACTGCGCCTGCCGGATCAGCGGATAGGCGGCGCGGAACCGGGCATAGCCGTCCTCGAACGGCGCGCGAAGCCCTGCCACCGGGTCGATCTGGCGGCCCAGCGCGGGACCTTCCATCACCTCTTGCGGATCGGCGCCGGTCGCGGCGCATATCGCCAGCCGGGCCGCGCCAAGGGCCGCGCCAAACTCGCCCCCCGCGGGCAGGTGCAGCGGCACGCCCAGAACCGTCGCAATCATCCGCAGCCAGTAATGCGACCGTGTGCCGCCACCGATGGCGATCAGCCCGTCGAACCGTGCGCCGGTCGCCGTCAGCGCATCGAAATTGTCGCGCAGCGCGAAGGCCACGCCTTCCAGCACCGCGCGGGTCATGTCCTCGCGCGTCGTGTCGGTGCCAAGCCCGGTGAACCCGCCCCGGATCACCGCGTCGTTATGCGGCGTCCGTTCGCCCGACAGATAGGGCAGGAACCGCGTCTTGCCCGGCGCGACCGGATCGTCGCCCAACGCGGCGGTCAGGTCGGCGGGCTTTGCGCCGACGATGCCGGAGAGCCAGTTGAGGCTGTCGGTCGCCGACAGCATCACGCCCATCTGGTACCAGCGGTTCGGGACCGCGTGGCAGAAGGTGTGGACCGCGGTTTCCGGCGCCGGCGCATA
>DAIOXI010000014.1:6794-26293 GCA_036758045.1 Albidovulum sp. | reverse complement strand
CCGCATCCGCACCACATGGCTCGCCGCCCACGCGCTGCCGCCGGAGTTCAGGGATGACCGGCGCGGCTATATCGACAGCGTCGTACTGCCGGGGATGGAGGCGGCGAAGGCCGAGGGGCTGGCCGACGCCGTGGACGGGTTCTGCGAACATCTGGCCTTCACCCTCGATGAAATCGCACTGGTCTTCGACAAGGCGGCCAGCCTCGGCCTGCCGGTCAAGCTGCACGCCGAACAGCTTTCGTGGCAGGGCGGCGCGGCGCTGACGGCGGCGCGCGGCGGGCTGTCGGCCGATCATCTTGAATACATGAACGAGGCGGACGCGAAAGCCATGGCGGCGGCCGGGACCGTCGCCGTCCTCTTGCCCGGCGCCTTCTACATGCTGCGCGAAACGCAACAGCCGCCGGTCCGGGCGCTGCGCGATCATGGCTGCACGATTGCGCTTGCGACCGACGCCAACCCCGGCACCTCTCCCCTGCTGTCGCTGCTGCTGGCGATGAACATGGGCGCGGTGCTGTTCGGCCTTACGGTGGGCGAATGCCTGCATGGCACCACGGGCGCGGCGGCGCAGGCGCTGGGTCTGGGGGCCGAAACCGGGCGCATCGCGCCGGGGCTGTCGGCCGACCTTGCCGTCTGGAACGCGGCCGATCCGGCCGAACTCGTCAACCCGATGGGCTTCAACCCGCTCCACACCCGCTATTTCAAAGGACGGACCGTCTGACATGACCCGCACCCTGACCCCCGGCAAGGCCACGCTGTCCGATCTTGAGGACATCTACTGGAACGGCACCGCCATAACGCTCGACCCCTCGGCCCATGCCGGGATCGCCCGCGCTGCCGATTGCATCGCCCGCGTCGTCGCCGGGAACGATCCGGTCTATGGCGTCAATACCGGCTTTGGCAAGCTTGCCTCGATCCGCATCGACCGGGGCGACGTGACGACGCTTCAGCGCAACCTGATCCTGTCGCATTGCTGCGGCGTCGGCGATCCGCTGGAGGGCAGCATCGTGCGGCTGATCCTGACGCTGAAGCTTTTGTCGCTGGGTCGCGGCGCCTCGGGCGTGCGGCCCGCGCTGGTCGCGTTGATCGAGGGGATGCTGGCCAAGGGCGTGCTGCCGGTGATCCCGGAGAAAGGGTCTGTCGGCGCCTCGGGCGACCTTGCGCCGCTTGCCCATATGGCGGCGGTGATGATGGGCCATGGCGAGGCCATGCTGAACGGCGAGCGGATGGCGGGGGATGCAGCCCTTGCCCGCGCCGGGCTGACCCCGGTGGTGCTTGAGGCGAAGGAGGGGCTGGCGCTCATCAACGGCACGCAGGTATCGACCGCGCTGGCGCTTGCGGGCCTCTTCCGCGCCGAGCGGGCGCTGCGCTCGGCCATCGTCACCGGCGCGCTGTCGACCGATGCCGCCATGGGCTCGACCGCGCCCTTCGCCGAAGAGATCCACACCCTGCGCGGCCATGCGGGCCAGATCGAGGTCGCCGCCGCGCTGCGCGCGCTGATGGACGGTTCAGGCATCCGCGCCGCCCATCGGGACAATGACGAACGGGTGCAGGACCCCTATTGCCTGCGCTGCCAGCCGCAGGTCGGCGGCGCCTGCCTCGACGTGCTGCGCCAGGCCGCCCGCACGCTTGAGATCGAGGCGAACGCGGCGACCGACAACCCCCTGGTCCTGACCTCGGGCGAGGTCGTATCGGGCGGCAACTTCCATGCCGAGCCGGTCGCCCTTGCCGCCGACATGATCGCCCTTGCCGTGGCCGAGATCGGCGCCATCGCCCAGCGCCGCGTCGCCATGCTGGTCGATCCGGCGCTGAGCTACGGGTTGCCGGGCTTCCTGACCACCCGACCCGGCCTGAACTCCGGCATGATGATCGCCGAGGTCACGACCGCCGCGCTGATGAGCGAGAACAAGCAGATGGCCCACCCGGCCTCGGTCGATTCCACGCCGACCTCCGCCAATCAGGAGGATCACGTCTCCATGGCCTGCCACGGCGCGCGGCGGCTTTTGCCGATGACGCAGAACCTGTTCTGGATTCTGGGGGTCGAGGCGATGATGGGCGCGCAGGGCGTGGACCTGCGCGCGCCGCACCAGACCTCGCCCAACCTGCTGGCGGCGAAGGCCGCGATCCGCGACCGGATCGCCCCGATGGCCGAGGATCGCTATATGGCGGGCGACATGGCGGCGGCGGGCGAGCTGATCGCCTCGGGCGCGCTGATCGACGCCGTGGGCGGCGGCCTTCTGCCGGGGGTATCGGCATGAGCGCGCTTTTCACCGTCACGCGGGGCGATGGCCCGATCGTCCTTGGCATGCCCCATGTCGGGACCGACGTACCGCCAGACATCCGCGACCGGCTGAACGACGAAGGCCGCCTCCTGCGCGACACCGACTGGCATGTGGAGCGGCTTTACGCCGGGCTGATCCCCGGCCTGACGGTGGTACGGGCGAATTTCCACCGCTATGTGATCGACGCCAACCGCGATCCCTCGGGCCAAAGCCTGTATCCCGGCGCCTCGACCACCGACCTCGTGCCGCTGACGACCTTCGACGGCACACCGATCTGGCGCGAGGGCGCGGAGCCGGGTGCCGACGACATCGCCGCGCGGCTGGCGGCCTACCACGTCCCCTACCACCTCGCGCTTGCGGCGGAACTGGACCGCGTCAAGGCCCGGCACGGGGTCGCGGTCCTGTGGGACTGCCATTCGATCCGCTCGGTCATCCCCTGGCTTTTCGACGGCACCCTGCCGGATTTCAACATCGGCACCAATGGCGGCGCGACCTGCGATCCCCGGATCGAGGCCGCGACGGTCGAGGCGGCCCGCGCCTCTGGCCGCACCAACGTGCTGAACGGCCGTTTCAAGGGCGGCTGGACCACGCGCCACTATGGTTGCCCCGCCGACGGGGTCCACGCGATCCAGATGGAGCTTGCGCAGTCAAGCCATCTGGCGACCGAGACCCCGCCCTTCGCGCTCGATCCCGAAAAATCCGCCGCGCTTCGCCCCGTGCTGAAGCGCGCCCTGACAGCGATCGAACACCTCGCCCGATCAGGAGCGCTTGCCCATGGCTGACCGTCCCCTCTCGGGCCTGCGTATCTTCGATATGACCCGCGTTCTGGCCGGGCCCTACTGCACCGCGCTTCTGGCCGATCTTGGCGCCGAGGTGGTCAAGCTTGAGCCGCCCACAGGCGATGAATATCGCCATATCGGCCCGTTCCGAGACGGCGAAAGCGCGCTGTTCCAGCTTACCAACCGCGGCAAGAAGTCCATCGCCATCGACCTGCGCCAGCCCGAAGGTCGGCGTCTGGCCCAGGACATCGCCGCCACCTGCGACGTGGCGGTTGAAAACTTCCGCCCCGGCGTCGCTGCAAAACTTGGCCTTGGCGCCGCCACGCTGCGCGCCCGTCGGCCCGACATGGTCTATGCCTCGATCTCCGGCTTTGGCCAGACCGGCCCGTGGACCGGGCTTCCGGCATATGATCTTGTCGTGCAGGCGTTGTCGGGTCTGATGGCGGTGAATGGCGAGGAGGGCGGCGGCCCCCTCAAGGTCGGCGAAAGCTTCGGCGATCTGGCCGGGGGCCTCTTCGCCAGCTGGGCGATCATGGCGGCGCTGGTCCGGCGCGCAAGGACGGGCGAGGGCGCGGCGCTCGACGTCTCCATGCATGACGCGCTGTTCTCGCTCCTGCCGACGGCGCATGCGCAATATCTCTACGCCAGCCGCGAGCCCGCCCGCACCGGCAATCGGCATCCGCTTTCCACGCCCTTCGGCTGCTACGCCACGAGGGACGGGCTTGTCGCCATCTGCGTCCTGAACGACAAGCACTTCGCGGCCTTCGCCGCGCTCATCGGCCACGCCCGCCTGGATGCCGACCCGCGCTTTGCCAGCGACAGCGCCCGCACCGAAAACGAACCCGCCCTCAGGGCGCTGATCGAAGGTTGGTCGACCGGGCATGGCACGGACGACGCGGTCGCAGCCCTTTCGGCAGCCGGCATCCCCTGCGCCCCGATCCGGAGCTTTGCCGAGGCCGCCGCCAGCCCGCAGGCCGAGGCCCGCGCATTGGTCAGCACCCTGACCCATCCGAAAATCGGCCCGGTTCCGGTCGTCGGCCAGCCGGTCCGCTTCGACGGGGTGAAGCCCCTCGCCACGGACGTGGCGCCCGGCCTTGGCGGCGACGCGGACGGCATCCTTGCCGGGCTTGGTTTCACCCAGGACGACATCGCCCGCCTGAGGGCCGCCGGGATCATCGCAGGAGGGGCCGCATGACCGACCGCTGGCATATGCTTTGCACCGAGGAACGCGCCTTCGCCGACATGCTCGAACGCTACGCGGCCGAAGAGCTCGTTCCCCGCGCGGCAGAGACGGACGAGACCGCCGCCTTCGTCCGCCCGCAGCTTGAGGGGCTGGGGCGACTTGGCCTTCTGGGCGCCAACCTGCCCGAGGCGCATGGCGGCCCCGGCATCTCGGCCACGGCACTTTTGCGCGCGGTGCAGATCGTGGCGGGCGCCTGTGGCTCGACCGTGTCGGCGCTGACAGCGCACTACCTTGCCACCGACTCGATCCTGCTGGGCGGCAGCGACAGCCAGCGCGCGCGCTGGCTGCCGCGCTGCGCCACCGGCGAGGTCCTGGGCGCCTTCGGCCTGACCGAACCTGCCGCCGGATCGGATCCGGCCGACATGAAGACCCGCGCCCGGCGCGACAGCGATGGCTGGCACCTGACGGGATCGAAATGCTTCATCTCCAACGGCGGCGAGGCGGATTTCGTCGTGGTCTACGCGATGACGGACCCGGCAGCCGGCCATCGCGGCATCTCTGCCTTCATCGTCCCCACCGATACGCCCGGTTTCACCGCAGGCAAGGCGGAACGGACGATGGGCCTGAAAGGCGGCCATGTCTTCACCCTGTCGCTCGACTGCCGCCTGCCGGCCGATGCGCTGCTCGGCACCGAGGGCCAGGGCTTCAAGACCGCGATGAAGGTTCTCGACAATGGCCGTGTCGAGGTCGCCGCCATGTGCCTCGGCATTGCCGAAGCGGCGCTGAAAGCCGCTGTGACCTACGCCAAGGACCGCATCATCGGCGGAGAGCCTCTGTCGAACCGCCAGGGCATCCGCTGGCAGCTGGCGGACATGGCCGTCGATTATGACGCGGCCCTTCTCGTCGCGCAGGACGCCGCCCGCCAGCGCGATGCGGCGCATCGCGGTGGCCCGCGCTTCAGTCTCGCCGCCAGCCGGGCCAAGCTTCTGTGTTCGGAAATGGCCCATCGCGTCACCGACGGCGCCTTGCAGATCCATGGCGGCTACGGCTTCACCCGCGACCTTCCCCTGGAACGCTATGCCCGCGATGTGCGCATCATGCGCATCTACGAAGGCTCCTCGGAAATTCAGCGCAACATCATCGCCGCCCATATCCTCGCCTGAAAGGAACCCCCATGTCCGACATCGCCGCCCTGCGCAGGAACACCCGCGACATCTTCCCCCCCACCGGCACCGAGATCACCGGGAAAAGCTGGCTGACCGAGGCGCCGATGCGCATGCTGATGAACAACCTCCACCCCGACGTGGCGGAAAACCCGCATGAGCTGGTCGTCTATGGCGGCATCGGCCGCGCCGCCCGGACCTGGGAGGATTTCGACCGCATCGTTGCGACGCTGAAGACGCTTGAGGCGGACGAAACGCTGGTGGTGCAGTCCGGCCGCCCGGTCGCCGTGGTGCGCACCCACGCCGATGCTCCGCGCGTGCTGATCGCCAATTCCAACCTCGTGCCGCATTGGGCCAACTGGGACCATTTCAACGAGTTGGACAAGAAGGGCCTGATGATGTACGGCCAGATGACCGCCGGGTCCTGGATCTATATCGGCACCCAGGGCATCGTGCAGGGGACCTATGAAACCTTCGCCGAGGCCGGGCGCCAGCATTACGGCGGCGACCTGAAAGGCAAATGGATCCTGACCGGCGGCCTTGGCGGCATGGGCGGCGCGCAGCCGCTCGCCGCCGTGATGGCGGGTGCCTGCTGCCTGGCCGTCGAATGCGACGAGACGCGCGCCGATTTCCGCATCCGCACACGATACTGCGACGCCAAGACCCATTCTCTGGACGAGGCGCTGGCACTGATCGCGCAGTGGACCAAGGCGGGTGAGGCGAAATCCGTGGCCCTGATCGGCAACGCCGCCGAGGTCTTCCCGGAAATCTGCCGCCGCATGAAGGACGGCGGCATGCGCCCCGACATCGTCACCGACCAGACATCGGCCCACGATCCGATCCATGGCTACCTGCCGATCGGCTGGACGGTCGCGACATGGCGCGCCAAGCAGGAAAGCGACCCCAAGGGCGTCGAAAAGGCCGCGCGCGCCAGCATGAAGCAGCATGTCGCGGCGATGGTCGAATTCTGGCACGCGGGCGTCCCGACGCTTGATTACGGCAACAACATCCGTCAGGTCGCCAAGGATGAGGGCATGGAAGACGCCTTTGCCTTCCCCGGCTTCGTTCCGGCCTATATCCGCCCGCTTTTCTGCAAGGGGATCGGCCCGTTCCGCTGGTGCGCGCTTTCGGGCGACCCGGAGGATATCTACAAGACCGACGAAGCGATGAAGAAGCTTTTCCCTGAAAATGCGCATCTTCACCGCTGGCTCGACATGGCGCGCGAGCGGATCGCGTTTCAGGGTCTGCCCGCGCGGATCTGCTGGATCGGCCTTGGCGACCGGCACCGCGCCGGGCTGATGTTCAACGACATGGTCGCGCGGGGGGAGTTGAAGGCCCCCGTCGTCATCGGCCGCGATCACCTCGACAGCGGATCGGTGGCAAGCCCGAACCGCGAGACGGAGGCGATGAAGGACGGCTCGGACGCCGTGTCGGACTGGCCGCTGCTGAACGCGCTGGTGAACACCGCAAGCGGCGCGACCTGGGTATCGCTGCACCATGGCGGCGGCGTCGGCATGGGCTTTTCCCAGCACGCGGGCGTGGTCATCGTCGCCGACGGCACGCCCGAGGCCGCAAAACGCCTCGAACGGGTGCTGTGGAACGATCCCGCCTCGGGCGTCTGGCGCCATGCCGATGCGGGCTATGAGATCGCCGTCGAGTGCGCGCGGGACCATGGGCTGCGCCTGCCGTCGATCCTCGGCAACTGACGTGGCGCGCCTGATCCGCCATGCCGACTGCCCGCCCGTGCCGTGGAAGAACGGCGCGGGTACCACGCGGGAGCTTTGGGCGCTGCGTGACGCCGGGGGCGCTCTGGTCCGTATCAGCATCGCCGAAATCACCGGCGCGCAGCCGTTTTCGACCTTCCCCGGCACCGACCGGATCATCGCGCAACTGGACGGGCCGCCGATGGTGCTGACCATCGACGGCATCGCCCATCCGCTGTCGCCGCTGACCCCGCTGCCCTTCCGGGGCGAGGCCAAGACCTCCTGCACCCTGAAAGGCCCCGGCACCGCACGCGATCTGAACCTGATGACCCGGCGCGGCGCCTACCGGCCCGCGATGCGCTGGATCGAGGCCGGGGCGGGTTCGGAGATCGAGGTCGGAGAGGCGGGCGCCGTCGCCGCCCTTCTCGCCCTTGACCCGGTCGGCGTGACAGGGGCGGTCAACACCGCTATGACGGCAGGCGACCTGATCGTGACCGAAGGCCGGATCGGGGTGACACCGGACAGGAATGCCGCTTTCGTGTTTCTCGAAGCCCGGCCCTGACGGTCCGTGACAGGGGCCGCGCCGCCCGCGGAAGGGAAAGATGACCGAGGCCAGACCCGCGACGCTGCATGAACGCATCCTGTCGGACGTGCGCGACAATATCCTTGGCGGCACCTGGCCCCCCGGCCACCGCATCCCGTTCGAAACCGACATGGCGGCGGATTACGGCGTCTCGCGCATGACGGTGAACAAGGCGCTGACGCAGTTGACGCGCGAAGGCTATCTTGAACGGCGCCGCAAGGGAGGGACCTTCGTCGCCCGACCGCGCGGCCAGTCCGCCGTGATGGCGATCGCGAATATCGGCGAGGAGGTGCGCGAACGGGGCGGGGCCTACAGCTTCACGCTCCTCAACCGCACCATCCGCGCCGCCGGACCCGACGATCTGCCCCTGCTTCCGGGGATGGAGGCCGGTCAGCGGATCATCGCGCTGGACTATGTCCACCACGCCGACACCGACCCCTTCTGCCACGAGCGCCGCATCATCAACCTGACCTCGGTCCCCCTGGCCGAAGAGGCGGATTTCGCCGAGGAACCGGCAGGGACGTGGCTGTTGCGGCAAGTCCCGTGGAGCGCCGCCGAACACCTGATCCGCGCCGTCGTCGCACCGCCCGCCGTCGCGCGCCTGCTGCGGATCGCCGCGGCGACCCCCTGCCTTGAGATCTCCCGGCGGACCGAATTCGAGGGCCGCCCGATCACCTTCGCCTGCCTGACCTATCCCGGCAGCAAGCATCAGCTGGCCGCGCGTTTTTCACCGCAGGACGGCTCCGCCAACCTGTAGCGGCCCGGCCTATTCGGCCCCGATGAAACGCGCGAGCTTGCCCAGCGTCTGCTGGCCCAGCTCCTCGGCACCGAAACCGCGCGCATCCCGAAACTCGGCCGCCGTGCTGAACACCATCCCCAGCGTGACCTTCGTCGCCGCGCCCCGATCCTCGAACGCCGCCCAGGCATCGGCATGTTTCGGGCCATTCTCCCCCCAGAGAAGCGCATAGGCGAACCCTTCACCGGGACGCAGCGCGCCATAGCGGTGATGGTTGGGAAAGACCGTGCCATCGGGCGCGATCATGTCAAAGACCCACTCCCCGCCGGACCTGAGGTCGATCCGGCTGGTGCGACAGGAAAACCCCTCAGGCCCCCACCAGAGCGGCAGGGTTTCGGGGTTCATCCAGGCGTCCCAGACCACCTGCCGCGGAGCCGCGATGATCCGCTCCAACACCATCGTTCGCGCCGCGACCCCGGCAAGATTGTCGAGACCGGCAGCGAACCCCTGACGGTAACCGGCCTCCATATCCGCGGCGAGGGAGGAAAGCTGCACCGTCACTTTCAGAGTACTGCCATCCCGCGCTTCAAGGAATTCCGCCGTCACCAGCGCGGCCGATTGCGGCACCCCGTCGATGAGGATCATCTCGGAATTGACGCTATGCTTCGACGGTTGAAGGGCGAGCCAGCCGACCTCGCACCGCAGGTCGGGCTTGCCCGCGCGTTTGCAAAGCGACACCTCACGCCCGCCCGCGCCCGGCCTGCCCTCGATCACCTCAACCGTCACCGAGGGATCGGGCGCGGACCAGATCGCGCGGGCGGCAGGCGCTGTCCAGGCCTGCCAAAGCGTCGCGACGGGCGCCTCCACCCGCCGTTCGAAGGCAAGCGTCGCGAAGCGGCCGGTCATGTCATCAGGCCCTTCGCATAGGCCTCAAGCTGCGTCACGACCGTTCCCCAGCCGTCGAAGAAGCCCATATCCTCATGCGTCTTGCGTGCCTCGGCCGTGCGGTGCCGCGCGATCGCGGTGTAGGACGTGCCGCCGCCGGCCGTGTCCGACAAGATCAGGATCGCCGTCATGAACGGCTCTGCCGCCGGTTTCCAGCCTTCGGTATAGGTGTCGGTAAAGACCAGCTTTTCGCCCGGCACGACCTCAAGATACACACCCTTGTTGTCCATGCTGTTGCCTTCGACGTCGAAGGTGGTGTTGAACCGCCCGCCGACGCGCAGGTCGATATCCACCGAAGTCACCTTGTGCGGCGCGGGGATGAAGAAATGCGGGATGTGCTTCGGCTCCGTCCAGCATTCCCAGACTAACTGCCGGGGCACGGCAAGGGTGCGGGTGAAGCTGAGATCGGTTTCGGGATCGAGATCAAGGATCATTTCGCGCGTTCCTTCATCAGTTTCGTGACATAGTCGTCCAGCCGGTCAAGCCGCGCTTCCCAGATGGCCCGCTGTTGGTCGAGCCATGTTCGCATCGGGGCCAGCGCCTCGGGCACCATCGCGCAGGAGCGCACGCGCCCTTCCTTGGTCGTGGCGATCAGCCCCGCCCCTTCCAGCACCGAAAGGTGCCGCATCACCGTTGGCAGCCGAAGGCCGGTCGGTTCGGCAAGCTCGGTGACCGCCGCCGGCCCTTCGGCCAGCCGCGACAGGATCGCCCGCCGCGTCGGATCGGAGAGCGCGTGAAACAGGGCGGAGAGGTCGGGATCATGCTTAGCCATGTCGCTAAGTATACCCGCAGCCCGAGTCGCTCAAGAAAAACTTCGACGGTCGGCTAAGTTTTGCCGGGCCTATGCGATGATCTCGAACCTCGTCACATCGACCATGCCGCGATCGGTGATCTTCAGCGCGGGGATGACCGGTAGGGCAAGGAAGGCGAGCTGCAGGAACGGTTCCTCAAGCGTGACGCCAAGCGACCGTGCGGCAGCGCGCAGCGCGACGAGGGCTTCGCGGACCTCCTCGAACGGCCGAAGGCTCATCAACCCGGCGACAGGCAGGGCCAGTTCGGCCAGCACCTTGCCGCCCTGCGCGACGACAAAGCCGCCCTCGATCTCTGACAGCCGGTTGGCGGCCAGCGCCATGTCGGCGTATTCCGCGCCTACGACGGCGATGTTGTGGTGATCGTGGCAGACGGTCGAGGCAATGGCGCCGGATGTCAGACCAAAGCCCTTCACGACGCCGGTGGCGATGTTGCCGTTCTTCCCGTGCCGTTCCACAACCGCGATACGGATCAGGTCGCGGGCCGGATCGGGGCGCTTGTCGCCATCCTCGATCGCGATCTCCTCACGCAGATGTTCGGTGATGATCTTGCCCTCGATGATGCCGATCACGTCGGTGTCCACCCGGTTGACGCGGACGCGGAAATCCTCGGCCCGGACGCGGGGCGCCTTGACAGACTGGCGCCCCACGGGCGGAATCGTCCGGCGCGCCGCGAAGGCGGCGTCCGTCAGGCGGCGCCCGGCGCAAAGGACCAGTTGCGCATGGCATCCTTCAAGCGAGTCCACCGCAACGATGTCTGCCCGCTTGCCCGGCGCGAGCTGGCCGCGATCCTTCAACCCGAACGCCTCGGCGGCAGACAGCGAGGCGGCGCGGTAGACCGCCAAGGGCGGGCAGCCGCGTTCGATCAGGCGGCGGATCATGTAGTCGAGATGGCCGTGTTCCCCGATGTCCAAAGGGTTCCTGTCGTCTGTACACAGGCACATATAGGCCGAGGTGATGTCGGTCAGGACCGGGGCCAGCGCCTCAAGATCCTTCGAGACCGACCCTTCGCGGATCAGGACCCGCATCCCCTTTTGCAGCTTCTCAACCGCCTCTTCCGCCGTCGTCGCCTCATGCTCCGTGCGGATGCCGGCGGCGATATAGGCGTTCAGGTCGCAGCCCGAAAGCTGCGGGCAATGGCCGTCGATATGGCCGCCCGCGAACAGCCGCAGCTTTTCCATGCAGCCGGGGTCGCGGTGGATCACGCCGGGGTAGTTCATGAACTCGGCCAACCCGATACCGGACGGGTGGCCCATCACCTGCGCCAGATCGCCCGCATCCAGGGTCGCACCGGCGGTTTCCATATGGGTGGAAGGCACGCAGGAAGACAATTGCACGCGGATGTCGATCAGCGTGTGTTCGGACGCCTCCTGAAAGTAGCGAATGCCCGGCAGGCCGATGACATTGGCGATCTCATGCGGATCGCAGATGGCGGTGGTCACGCCACGAGGGCCGACGCAGCGGTCGAACTCGAACGGCGTGACAAGAGAGCTTTCGATATGCAGATGCGTGTCGATGAAACCCGGCACCAGCGTCAGGCTGGAGACGTCGATTACCTCGCGCCCCTCATAGCACGCGCCAAGTCCGACGATGGTGTCGCCAGAGATCGCCACATCGCCCTCGATCAGCGCGCCGGTCACGACGCAAAGCACCCGCCCCCCGCGCAACACCAGATCCGCCGGTTCATCCGCGCGCCCCTGCGCGATCCGCGTTTCGAGATCTGCCATCCGACTGCCTTTCCTTGCCTTCCTGCAGCAGAAACCAAAGCGCTCCAAAGGTCCAGCGCATGACGCTTCCGGCCGCTTCTACGGCGCATTTGCGCACGCATGTTTGATAGTCTCCTCCTATGAAATAACGGAAGTTTGGTATTGAATGGCGAATGAATAGCGCCGATTGCAGACAGGACAACAATGCGAGGCCCCGATGACCAAAGCCGCCACGACAGATGCCGCGATTGCCGCGCGCACGGATGAGATCATCACCGGCTTGATCGGCCTCGAAGGGCCGCTCTTGCCGATCCTGCACGCCTTGCAGGAGGAATGGGGTCACGTCCCCGCCGCCGCCCTGCCCCGGATCGCCGACCGGCTGAACCTGACCAAGGCGGAAGTGCACGGGGTGATGAGCTTCTACCACGATTTCCGCAGCACGCCCGCAGGCACGCATGTGGTGAAGATCTGCCGGGCCGAGGCCTGTCAGTCGATGGGCAGCGACCACCTCACCGAAGCGGCAGAAAAGGCGCTGGGGATCGGGATGCACGGCACCACGGCGGATGGAAAGGTGACGCTTGAACCTGTATACTGTCTGGGTCTTTGCGCCTGCGGACCCTCGGCCATGGTCGATGGCAAGGTGGTGGGTCGCGTGGACGAAGCGCGTCTTCACAAGATCATCGAGGAGATCCGCGCATGAAGGTCTATGTTCCCCGTGATGCCGCTGCCCGCGCCCTTGGCGCGGACGAGGTGGCAAAGGCCGTGCTCATCGAAGCGAAGGCGCGCGGCATGGACGTGACGCTGGTGCGCAACGGCACCCGCGGCATGATCTGGCTTGAGCCGCTGGTCGAGGTCGAAACCGACGCCGGGCGCACCGGCTTTGGCCCGGTCGGGCCGTCGGACGTGGCGGCGATCCTTGACGGGGCCTCGGACAAGGCGCTGGGTCCGGTCGAAGACCTGCCCTTTTTCAAGGGCCAGACCCGCCTGACATTCGCCCGCGTCGGGCTCACCGATCCGCTCTCGCTGCCCGATTACGAAGCACATGGCGGGCTTGCGGGGCTGAAAAAGGCGCTGGCGATGTCCGGCGAGGCCATCGTCAGGGAGGTCACCGACAGCGGCCTGCGCGGACGCGGCGGCGCGGGCTTTCCGACCGGGATCAAGTGGGAAACCGTCCGCAAGGCCGAGGGTGCGCAGAAATACATCGTCTGCAACGCGGATGAGGGCGACAGCGGCACCTTCGCCGACCGGATGCTGATGGAGGGCGATCCCTTCTGCCTGATCGAGGGCATGACCATTGCCGGGATCGCCGTCGGCGCCAGCAAGGGCTATGTCTACCTGCGCTCGGAATATCCCGACGCCATCGAGGTGATGACCGACGCCTGCCAGATCGCGCGCGAGGCGGGCGTTCTGGGCGCATCGGTCCTGACCTCCGGCAAGCCCTTCGACATCGAGGTGCGCATCGGCGCGGGCGCCTATGTCTGTGGCGAGGAAACCTCGCTTCTCAATTCGCTGGAAGGCAAGCGCGGCGTGGTGCGGGCGAAACCGCCGCTGCCGGCGCTTGAGGGGTTGTTCGGCAAGCCGACGGTCGTGAACAACGTGATTTCGCTGGCGTCCGTGCCGGTGGTGATGGCGAAGGGCGCGGCCTTCTACAAGGATTTCGGCCTTGGCCGGTCGCGCGGCACCATCCCGCTGCAAATCGCCGGAAATGTCAAATATGGCGGGCTTTATGAGACCGCATTCGGCACCACCCTGGGCGAGATTGTCGAGGGAATCGGCGGCGGCACGGCATCTGGCCGTCCGGTGAAGGCGGTTCAGGTGGGTGGCCCGCTGGGTGCCTATTTCGCCGTGTCGCAATTCGACACGCCCTTCGGATATGAGGAATTCGATGCCAGGGGCGGGCTGATCGGCCATGCGGGCATCGTGGTCTTCGACGACACCACCGATATGCGCAAGATGGCGCGTTTCGCGATGGAGTTCTGCGCCGTCGAAAGCTGCGGCAAGTGCACCCCCTGCCGGATCGGCGCGGTGCGCGGGGTGGAAACCATCGACAGGATCGGGCGTGGCGATGCCGCCGCCATCCCGTTGCTGGAAGACCTCTGCGAGACGATGAAGGACGGCTCTCTCTGCGCGCTGGGGGGATTCACGCCCTTCCCGGTCATGTCCGCGCTGCGCCACTTCCCCGACGATTTCACCGCCAATGCCAAGGAGGCTGCGGAATGAAGGATTTCATCATCCCCTGGGCCGACGATCGCGACATGGGCACGCCTGCGGCGCGCTCTGACAAGACCGTCACGCTGACCATCGACGGGTTCGAAGTGACGGTGCCGGAAGGCACCAGCGTGATGCGGGCAGGCGCGGAAGCCGGGATCAGCATCCCCAAGCTCTGCGCCTCGGACAACATGGATGCCTTCGGGTCCTGCCGCCTCTGCGTGGTGGAGATTGAGGGCCGTCGCGGCACGCCGGCCTCCTGCACCACGCCAGTGGCGGAGGGGATGGTCGTCCATACCCAGTCCTCGAAGATCAGGAAGCTGCGGCGCGGGGTGATGGAGCTTTACATCTCCGACCACCCGCTTGACTGCCTGACCTGCTCGGCCAACGGCGATTGCGAGTTGCAGGACATGGCCGGTGCCGTCGGCCTGCGCGACGTGCGCTATGAGGCCGGCGAAAACCACTTCTCCGCCCGCAACACCTCGGGCGAGGCCAATCCGCAATGGCTGCCCAAGGACGACAGCAACCCCTATTTCAGCTATGACCCGTCCAAATGCATCGTCTGCTCGCGCTGCGTGCGGGCCTGCGAAGAGGTGCAGGGGACCTTCGCGCTGACCATCGAGGGGCGCGGCAGGGACAGCCGGGTGTCGGCGGGCGCCGCGTCGGACGATTTCCTGGCCTCGGAATGCGTGTCCTGCGGCGCCTGCGTGCAGGCCTGCCCGACCGCGACGCTTCAGGAAAAATCGGTGATCGAGATGGGGACGCCGGACCGTTCGGTCGTTACCACCTGCGCCTATTGCGGAGTCGGCTGTTCGTTCAAGGCGGAAATGCAGGGCGATGAACTGGTGCGCATGGTGCCCTACAAGCACGGCAAGGCGAACCGGGGCCATTCCTGCGTGAAGGGCCGCTTTGCCTATGGCTACGCGAACCACAAGGAACGCATCCTGAACCCGATGATCCGCGAGACGATCAACGACCCCTGGCGCGAAGTGTCCTGGGATGAGGCGCTTGGCTTCGCCGCCGCCCGCCTGCGCGGCCTTCAGGAGAAATATGGTCGCCGCTCGATCGGCGTCATCACCTCATCGCGCTGCACGAACGAAGAGACCTACCTGGTCCAGAAACTCGCCCGCGCGGTCTTCATGAACAACAACACCGACACCTGCGCCCGCGTCTGCCATTCGCCGACCGGCTATGGCCTTGGCCAGACCTTCGGAACCTCGGCCGGGACTCAGGACTTCGACTCGGTCGAACATACGGACGTGATGATCGTCATCGGCGCCAACCCCACTGACGCGCACCCCGTCTTCGCCAGCCGGATGCCAGGGCGCGAAGCTGATCGTCATCGACCCGCGCCGGATCGACCTTGTGAAATCCGCCCATATCAAGGCCGCGCATCACCTGCCGCTGCGGCCGGGGACCAACGTCGCGGTGGTTTCGGCGCTGGCCCATGTGATCGTGACCGAAGGTCTGGCGAACGAGACCTTCATCAAGGAGCGTTGCGACTGGGACGAGTTCCGCGAATATGCGGAGTTCATCAGCGATCCGCGCCACAGCCCCGAGGCGACCGAAAGCCTGACCGGCGTCCCGGCCGAGGAGGTGCGCAAGGCCGCGCGTCTGTTCGCCACCGGCGGCAATGGGGCGATCTACTATGGCCTTGGCGTGACGGAGCATTCGCAAGGCTCCACCACTGTCATCGGCATCGCCAACCTTGCCATGATGACCGGCAATATCGGCCGCAAAGGTGTGGGCGTGAACCCGTTGCGCGGCCAGAACAACGTGCAGGGCTCCTGCGACATGGGCTCCTTCCCGCATGAACTTCCGGGCTACCGCCACGTCAAGAACGGCGATGTCCGCGAGATCTATGAGAAGATGTGGGGCGTCGAGATCGACCCCGAGCCGGGCCTGCGCATCCCGAACATGCTGGATGCCGCGGTGGAAGGGTCCTTCAAGGGCCTCTACTGCCAGGGTGAGGACATCCTGCAATCCGACCCCGACACCCATCACGTCGCGGCTGGCCTTGCGGCGATGGAATGCGTCATCGTCCACGACCTGTTCCTGAACGAGACGGCGAACTACGCACATGTCTTCCTGCCCGGCTCTTCCTTCCTGGAAAAGGACGGCACCTTCACCAACGCCGAACGCCGCATCAACATGGTCCGCAAGGTCATGGCGCCGAAGAACGGGTATGCCGACTGGGAAGTGACCCAGATGCTGGCCAATGCCATGGGCGCAGGTTGGACCTACACCCATCCCTCGCAGATCATGGAAGAGATCGCGGCCACGACGCCCTCCTTCGCCAATGTCACCTATGAAAAGATCGAATCCATGGGGTCCGTCCAGTGGCCCTGCAACGACAACGCGCCGGACGGCACGCCGCTGATGCATGTCGACGGCTTCGTGCGCGGCAAGGGGCGTTTCATCGTCACCGAATATGTGGCGACCGACGAAAAGTCCGGCCCGCGCTTCCCGCTTCTGCTGACGACGGGGCGCATCTTGTCGCAATACAACGTCGGCGCACAGACGCGGCGGACAGCGAACGTGGTCTGGCACGATCAGGACGTGCTGGAAATCCACCCCCATGATGCCGAGATGCGCGGCGTGAAGGATGGCGATTTCGTCCGCCTCGCCTCGCGTTCCGGCGACACGACGCTGAAGGCGAAGATCACCGACCGGGTCAGCGCTGGCGTGGTCTACACCACCTTCCACCACCCGAACACTCAGGCCAATGTCATCACCACCGATTTCTCGGACTGGGCGACCAACTGCCCGGAATACAAGGTGACTGCGGTGCAGGTTTCGCTGTCGAACGGGCCGAGCGAGTGGCAGGAGGACTATGCCGAGCTGAGCGAACGCGCCCGGCGCATCCTGCCGGCGGCGGAGTGACCCCTTGGCGGAGCCGGTCACATCGGTGAAGACAACGGTCGTGCGCGGGACCTCCGCGCACAGGGCAACCCGCGCGCTGCCCGAAGAGACCGCCGTCGCCATCGTGCTGAACGGCTCCACCCAGGCCGTGATGATGGCCACCCCGGCCGATCTTGAGGATTTCGCCGTGGGCTTCGCGCTGAGCGAGGGCATCGTGGCAGATACGGGTGACATCGAATCGCTGGAGATCGTCGAACAGCCCGACGGGATCGAGGCGCGGCTTTGGCTGGCCGACGACCCGGCCGAGGCCATCGCGGCGCGGCGCCGGGCCATGGCCGGTCCGGTGGGCTGCGGCCTTTGCGGCATCGAAAGCCTGGCCGAGGCGCTGCGCCCCCTGCCGACCGTCGGCGCGGGCAGCACGCTGACCATCGCCGATGTCGACCGTGCGGTGACCGAACTGACCTCGGCCCAGCTTCTGAACACGCGCACCCGCGCGGTACACGCGGCGGGCCTCTTCCTGCCCGGTCAGGGCATCGTCCTGGCGCGCGAGGATGTCGGGCGCCACAACGCGCTCGACAAGCTGTCGGGCGCGATGGCACGCGGCGGCATCGAACGCGGTACCGGCGCCGTCGTCATCACCAGCCGGGTTTCGATCGAGATGGTGCAGAAATGCGCCATGGCGGGCGTGCCCGTGATGATCGCCATCTCGGTCCCCACCGCCCATGCCCTGCGCCTTGCCGAGGCGGCGGGCATCACCCTTGTCGCCGTCGCCCGTGGCGACGGTTTCGAGATTTTCACCCATCCCGAGCGTATCGAGCGCGGAGAACAGACCCATGTCGCCTGACAAACTCCTCCACATGGCCAAGCAGATCGCCACCTTCTTCGCCAGCCAGCCCGGTACCGACCAGGCCGACAAGGTGGCCCAGCATATCCGCGATTTCTGGGAACCCCGAATGCGCGAGCAGTTCCTGGCGATGGCCGCCGATCCGGCCTGCGAGATGCCCGATCTGGTCCGCAAGGCCGCCGACAAGCTCGCCCAGCCCGCCTGACCGCCGACAAATTGGTCAGCATTGCTTACGCTGCAATGCGGCATTGACGTGGGCGGCGTTGCTCGACCCGCGCCCATCGGTCAGGATAGGCGACAGGGAGGTCAGATCCAGCCTGGGAGCTGACACATGTCCGTTCTTGCACTTCAATCCCGCGGCCCTTTTTCGGCCCTCACCCACCGTATCGGCCAGATGGCCTCCGCCATCGGTACCGCCCTTGTCCGCATGGGCGAGAGCCATCCCCTGATGGCCTCGCTGCGCAAGTTGAACGAGATCAGCGATGAGGAACTGGCCGAACGGGGCCTTGACCGCAACGCAGAACTGCACCGGATCGTGCGCCGCTACGCCTACGTCTGACTGACCTTGGCAGGGGCGGAATCGGGCGACAAGGGCGCGGCGATTCGCGCCCTGCACCGCTCAGACGGCGGTCACGGGGCGCGGCGCGCGGGCTTCATGCCCACCATCCGCCTGTGAAAGATGCCTACCATCCGCTTGTGAAAACCGGCGGAATCGGCGCGCGCTTGCCGCATGAGGCAAGGAATCCCCCCAGTCGCGCCGGGATGGTTTGAATGCCCCCGGCAACCTCGTTAATATCCTTCAGGCGGGCTGGCCCGCGAACCGGGGTGGTATTTGGTTGTTGTCGGGCATCTGCGCCCGGCACTGCTGTCGAAGGTGGGGGAATGACGAAAGGTGCGACGTCCGTGACGTCGTCACGGGCTGCTGGTGCGGAAGCGCCAAGCATTGACGACCTGTTGAAGACCGGAGCGTTCCACAAGCGCCTCGCCTCGGCGCGGGCAGCGCGCGAAAAGGTTCTGGCCACCCATAACGACAACGCCGAACAGTTCCTCTCTGGCCCGAAACCCTGGGAGAGGCCTGAATATCTGCGTGGTGAGCCGCGCAAGACCGCCCGCCCCGCGCCCCTGCCCGCCAAGGCGCGCAGCGAGTTCGCCGCGCCCGTCGCCCTTCCGGCGGCACCCGAGGCAGACCCCGCGCCGCAAGAAATCGCCGCGTCCCCGGGTGTTACACCTGCTGTCGCCGCGGCCACGGCCCGCTGGCCGCGGCGTCTGGCCTTCCTTGCCGGGGGCCTCGCCGCCGGTATCACGCTTGGTGTTGGCGTCGGCTACTGGGCGGCGCGCTCCACCTTGCCGCCTGCCGGGCCGGACCTGGCGATCGCGGCGGGTGCCCCCACACTGGCCGGATCGCGCGACGGCGGCGAACAGAACGCGGTCTGGACCGCGCTGCCCGCACGGGACAAGGCGCCGGCCGTAACCGGCCTGCCCGAACTGTCGCATGTCACCTCGGTCTCGGCCACACTGCCCAGTATCGCGGGCGGCGGGCTGGTGGACCCCGCGACCGCGTTGGGGCCGCGCGCTCTGCCCCCGGAGGCAAGCGCCACCTTTGGCACCGCGCCTGCCCTGGCCCTTGTCTCCGGCCCGCTGCCCCGGCGCGCGGAGGCGCCGGAACTGACTGCAACGGGGGGAGAGATCGCCTTTGCCG
>DAIOXI010000014.1:1186-6784 GCA_036758045.1 Albidovulum sp. | reverse complement strand
TTCACGATCCCCCGCGCAACCCTGCCTGAGGGCGCGCTGATCGCCCCCGCCCCCGCGCCCGTCCAACCCGAGGGCACGCCCCATCCCGTAGCGCAGACCGTACCGGATGCAGTCACGCCGGGTAGCAGCGCCGACCTACCCCTTGCGCTGCAAGACGTGCCACCGCACGTCGCCCCGCCCCCGGTGGCGGCTTCCGCACCGGATTTCACCCTTTCGGTCCACGCCCCCGCGACGCTGTCGGACACCGATATCGAAGAGGTCGCCGTGGCGCTGTCCGAAGTCGGCGTCGAGACGATCGCGCCAAAGCCCGTGGATTTCACCATCAGCGAGACCAACATCCGCTATTTCCACGCGGCAGACCGCGCTGCGGCCGAGGACCTGGCGGGTGCGCTCGGCGCGCGGCTGCGGGACTTCACCGGGTATTCGCCCAGCCCCCCCGCCGGGACGATCGAGCTTTGGCTGGCGGGCAAGGGTACTGCGACCCCGAAGGTGGTCACGCGCAGCGCCGCCAACAAGAAGGTCCACCGCAAGCCGCAGCCGTCGCAGGCCGACATCCTCAAGAACCGCCTGATTCAGCAATTGCGGACGGGGGCGCTGAACTGACATGACCATCCCCGCCGCGCCCCCGGTAACCCGTTCCAGAGTAGAGTGACCCCGATGCCCGCCCCCAGACTCCTCACGATCATCACTGCGCTCATCCTGCTTCAGGGCCAGATGGCCCGCGCGGAATATTCGCTTGAGCAGCTTCAGGAGATCGAGCGCTACGTGATGTCGAAGAACAGCGCCGCGCTGGAGAATTTGCTGCGCAGCAATCCCGAGCTGATGGCCGGGAACGACCCGCTGGCAAAGGAGTTGCGTTCCTTCATGGAAAACAACCTGCGCCAGCCCTTCCTGTGGTTCAACGCGCCGACCGCCACCCTCCCGGCTGAGCCCGAAGTGGCGGCCCCCTTCGGCGGGCGCAAGTCCAGCCCGGACATCTACTGACCGGCGCGGGATCACCCGATGAACGCATCCCGCCGCATCGCCTATGTGATCGACCCGCGCTTTTCCGGCGGCACATCGGCAGCGGTAGCGGCAGAGCTTGCGGTGATCGCCCGCTTCGGCCCGGTCACGGTTCACGCCATCGAAAGCGGGATGTTCCACGGCCGCAGCGTCGCGCCGCAGCTTGAGGCGACGCTTTTGGCGTTGCAGATCGACCTGATCTGGAACGCGCCGGTGATTGCAGCGGACCTTGTCATCCTTCACAATCCTTCTTTCCTGAAATTTCAGGATAACCTGAACACAAGCATAATCTGCCGCGACCTGATCGTCGTGACGCATGAGAATTTCCTGCGCCCCGGCGGGGTTGAAGGCTTTGACGTCGCTGCCTGTCTGGCCCCGATCGACCGCGGCACACTGGCGCTTGGCAAACACATCGCCCCGATCTCCGCCGCCAATCGGGCCACCGTGGAAGCCTGGCAAAGGGCGCACCGGCTGCCCTTCGGCTGGCATGTGCTGCCCGAGACATGGTTCAACATCTGCGCGTTTGAAATGGCCGCCCCCCCGGACCGCCCGCAGGACCGGCGCGGGCGCCATTCCCGTCCGGGATTCGAGAAGTTTCCCACGCCCGCCGTCCTCGATACCTGCTTCCCGCCCCATGCCGCCGCAAACACAATCCTCGGCGCCGACGCGCTGATCGCCGAAGGCATGGTCAGGCCGCACTGGACCCTTCTGCCCTTTCGCGGGATCGAGGTTGCGCGGTATTTCGAGATGATCGACATCATGGTCTATTTCACCGCCGCCACATGGCGCGAAAGCTTTGGCCGCGTCCTGGCCGAGGCGCTGGCGGCGGGCAAGCTGACCCTCTCCGACCCCGACACGGCGGCAAGCTTCGGCGGCGGCGTGATCGGCGTCCGCCCCGATGAGATCGACGCCGCCATCGCCGCGCATCTGAACGACCCGGCCCGCTTCGCCCGGCAGGTGCGCAGGGGACAGGAGGCCATCGCGCGCCACTCCGCCGACGCCTTCGCCGACATGTTCATGGGCCTCGCCGACCGGCTGGAACGGAGGGCGGCGGCATGATCCTGATCGAATCCGGCGACCGTAGCGCGCGCGGCTTTGAGGCAAAGGTCCTGTTCGCGGCGCAGCTTGACGGGCGCGGCCATGCGGTGACGCTTGACGATGCCTGGCTGCCCGAGGATCTGGACCGCAGCCTGCGCTATGACGCGGCGCCTTTCCTGCGCACGCTCGACGGCAGGCAGGTCACCCGGCTGATCGTGATCGGAGCCGAAGCGCTGACGGACGACACCCTGATCCGGCTTCGCCAGATCGGCCTGCCGGGCGACATCCCCGCAACGCTGATCGGGCGGTTCGAAACCCGGCAGGCGCAGATTTCGGCCCGGTCGAAGCTGGCCTATGTGCTGGGGCGGGAGCCGGGCCTGATCGACCTGTCCGACGCCCAGCCGCACCCGCTGGCCCCCGATCTCGCCGGTCCTGCGGCCGGTCTTGGCCCCACGCGGCCCGCGACGGTGGGCGAGGCCAACCTTTTCGTCGTCCTGCCGGAAGCCGCTCTTGAGGACCCCTCAACCCTGCCCGCCCTGATGGCGATGGAACATCAGCCGGGTCTGCGGCAGCACCTGGTCCTGCCGCGCCGCGCGCGGGACCATCTGAAAACACTGCGCTTCACGCCCGCCCGGCTTTTCGGGATGCATGAACTTTCGCCCGCAACTTTGGCCCGGCTGGCCGACATCGCCGCAATCTTCGCCGCCGATATGCAAGGCGACCGCATCGCGGTGATTGCGACAGAGATGATGGCCTCGGGCGGGATCGTCGTCGATTGCACCCCGGAAGGCACGCTCGCCGGTAGCGCCGCGCCGGTCCTGCGCGGGCCGCCCCTGCTTCCCGCGCTGGCGGACTATCTGCGCCAGACCGTGCTGCCGAACCGCGCCGCCATCGCCACGCGGGTCGCCGAAACGCCCTGGACCGGCACCCAGCGGATCGAGACGATTGAACGGCTGATCGGGCTTGCGCCGCCCGGCGACACAAGCCCGCCGCGCCCACCCCGTACCCTGTTCCTGCCGACGAATGGAAACGGCCTTGGCCACGCGAGGCGCTGCGCCCTGATCGCGCGCGAGATGGCAGGGGCGAAAATCGGGTTCGCCGCCTTCCCAAGCTGCCTGCCGATGATCCGGGCCGAGGGGCATGACTGCCTGCCGCTCGTCTCGAAAAGCGCCGCGCATGACACCGGCCACGCCAATGACCTTGTGAATTACATGCGCCTGCGCCGCGCGCTTCAGCCCGGCGACCGGTTGGTCTTTGACGGCGGCTATGTCTTCGATTCGATCTACCGCACCATTCTGGAAAAGGGTCTCGACGCCGCGTGGATCCGGCGCGGGCTGTGGCAGGCGGGCCAGATCACACCTGCGGCCCTGCATCGCGAAGGCGTGTTCCGCCGCGTGATCGTGCCGGAGGAGGCGTTTGGCGAACTGAACGCCGACATGACCTTCGGCAGTCATATTCACAAGGTCGGCCCCATCGTCGGCGACCTGCCCGAACGGCCCTCCGACGCGATGCGGGCCGATCTCGCCAAGGGCCTCGGGCGCGATTTCACCACGCTTGTCGTGACCATGCTGGGGGGCGGCGTTGCGGCGGACCGGACCGCGCAGATGCAGATGCTGGCCGCGCTGATGGAACGTCGGTCGGACTGCCTGCACCTGATCCTGATCTGGCCCGGTTCGGTCGTGCCGCCCGCGCTTTACGGCTGGAAGAACACCACCGTCTGTCAGACCCGCAATGCTGCGTCCATCGCGGCGGCGGCCGATCTGGTCGTGACGGCGGCGGGCTATAACAGCTTTCACGAGATCCTCTATCACGGCCTGCCCGCGATCTTCATTCCCCAGATGGCGGGCTTCATGGACGATCAGGAGCGTCGGGCGCAGGCGGCGGCCGATCGCGGCTTGGCGGTGACGGTCGGGGCCGGGGAAATGCTGCGTCTGGAGCGCGAGGTGACGGCCATTCTCGACGATGGCAAGGGGGCAGAGCTTCGCGCGGCCCTGTCCACGGCGGACCTGCCCGCACCGGGCAACGCGCGCGCCGCCGCTCTGATCGCGGCGGAGGTCTGGACATGACGGCGGAACTGGCGATGGACATCCTCGCGCGGCTTCAGGACGCGGCCCCGGTCGATCTGGACCGGATGCTGGACGCGCCCGGCGCGGCGGCCCCCGGCACCGCCCTTGCGACGGCGGATGCGACGCCTCTCTCCCCCGCGCTCTGGTCCCATCCAGAGAGCTGGGCCTGTCTCGGCATCCGGGTAACGGCGCCGCTGCCCGATGTCACCTCGCTTGCCCGGCGCCTTGCCGCGACGGCGCTGGAGCGCGGCATATATCCGGTGATCCTGACCACCCTCGATCAAAGCGGATTCGAACGCTTCGGCTTTCGCGTCGAACGCCTGACAGAGGCCGGGCGCGCCGACGAAGAGGCAGAGCTGGCCGGCTTCTGGAACTTCGCCCTGATCCTTGATGCGGACAACCTGATGCTGATGGGCTGACGCCCGCTCAGCCGTGGTGAAAGCCGCCGATCAACTGGCGCAGCCCCACCAGCCCGCCGACGGCAATCGCGGCCAGCGTGACCGGTGCCGAAACCGCCAGCGTCGACATGGCCGTGACGCCCTGCCCCACCGAACAGCCCAGCGCGAGACTGCCGCCGACCCCCATCAGCGCCGCGCCGGACACCTGCCGGCCAAGCTCACGCGGGTCCTCGCACGCCTCCCAGCGGAAGAGGCCGCGGATCGTGGACCCCGCGAAGGCGCCCGCCAGCACCCCGGCAACCATCCCGACCGAAAAGGTGATGCCGCCCGCGGTCGAGGTCATGAAGAAGATGATCGTCCGGCCCAGCGGCGCGGTGAAGGATGGCCCCTCCACGCCGACCTCTCCGAAACTGACGTCTGACACCCAGGTCGTTCCGACAAAGCACCAGACAACCGCCAGCCCCGCCGCGACACCCCAGCCGATCTGTTTCGGCCGCTGCCGCAAGGGCGCATGTGACAGCGCCCAGAACAGCGCCGCCGTGCCAAAGGGGGCGGCGAAGGTCAAAGATGGCAGGCCGGTCCGTTCGGACAGCCAATGGGCGATGCCTTGCGTCCCTTCCGCCGGGACCTGCGGGAACAGCGCCGAGCGCAGCGGTGCCAGCAGCCCCGACATGGTGACGAAGGCAAAGATGCCGATCACCACGACGATCACGAGCGAGCGCAGATCGCCCCCGCCAAACCGCACCAGCGCGCCAAAGCCGCAATTTCCCGCCAGCGCCATGCCGTAGCCAAAGACAAGCCCGCCGACGACCGAGGCGACGGGGTTCCAGGCGATCGTGTGGTAGAAGGTCTGGTCCGGCGCGGCAAAGCCCAGCGCCTCGGCAAGGAAGGTGCCAAGGATCGCGACACCAAGGACCACGCCCCAAAGCCGCAGCCGCCGCTGGTCATTGCCATAGGTCGCGGCCTCAAGCGCCCCGAGGGTGCAGAAATCGCCCAGCCTCGCCGCGAGACCAAGGACGATCCCGCCGCCGAGACCGACAAGTGCCGCGAGGACACCGGGTGACAGTTCCCACATCGCCTCCTCCCTGCGCCCC
>DAIOXI010000014.1:0-1176 GCA_036758045.1 Albidovulum sp. | reverse complement strand
GCAGAAACAGTCATAGATAAGCCCCAGCATACGCGCGATCCGGGGATCGCTGAGCGAATAGTAGATCGTCTTGCCCTCGCGCCGGGTCTTGACGATCCGCTCCATCCGCAAACGTGCCAGTTGCTGACTGACCGCAGCTTGCCGCGACAGGAGCAGGGTTTCAAGCTCGGTGACCGAGCGTTCGCCATTGGCGAGGTTGCACAGGATCATCAGCCGTCCGTCATGGGCCAGCGCCTTGAGAAAGCTGGCCGCCGCGTCCGCCTCGGGCGCGAAACGCTCGGGGTCGACCGAGGCGAGGCAGGCCTCCATCCGACTTTCCCAATCCATGTTGTCATCCTCGTGCGACACCTTCCCTTTCCCTTCCGTGTCCGGCCCGACCATGCGCTTACTGCGACGGCACGGGGCGGTCCCCCTGCACCTCGCCGATCATGCGACCAAGAAGCCCCCAGAAGAAATCCTCGCCCGGATAGCCCTCGATCCGCCCGGCCTCCGCCCCGTCTTCCATCAGGACGAAGGTCGGCGTCAGCATGACCGGGCTGGCGAAGGCAAAGCCCGACGACGCCACCTCGCGGATGTTCACGCGCACCAGCGGCGCGGCCGCCCCCTCGGTCGTTTTCGGGTAGGCCGGCGCGATGGCCTTGTCCCAGGCGGCGCAATAGACGCAGCCCTCGCGCCAGACCATCACAAGATTCAGTTCAGCCGTCGCAGGCGTGGCCGCGAGCAGCGCGACTGCAAATCCGATCCGACGCAGCGAAAGCAGCATGTTGACGCCTCGACCATTACATATAAAAATCCTAATGTGTTTTTATGTTCGCGGCAAGCGAGGTGGGGGGACTCATGGACGCATCGTTCGGCGGCGCCCTTTTGGCGGGCATCCTCTCGTTCCTGTCACCCTGCATCCTGCCCATGGTGCCCTTCTACCTGTGCTACATGGCCGGGATTTCGATGTCCGAACTGCGGTCAGACCGGACCATCGCACCGGGTGCGCAAAAGCGCCTTATCGTCTCGGCCATCGCCTTCGCGCTGGGGGTGACGACGATCTTCATGGCGCTGGGGATGGGGGCGACGGCGCTGGGGCAGGTCTTCCGCGAATGGCTGCGGCCGCTGTCCTATGTCGCGGCGGGGGTGCTGTTCGTCTTCGGCCTGCACTTCCTTGGCATCCTGCGCATCCCGTTC
>DAIOXI010000013.1:13747-27759 GCA_036758045.1 Albidovulum sp. | reverse complement strand
ATATACCCTTCAATGCCCTCTTTTACGGCCGTGGAACCCGTCGCCCCGGTGGCCCCATGGCTCGGCGGGAAACGCATCCTCGCCAAGCGCATCGTGGCCCGGATCGATACGATCGATCACACCACCTATGCCGAGCCCTTCGTGGGCATGGGAGGCATCTTCCTGCGCCGGACACGACGTCCGCGAGCGGAGGTCATCAACGATTTCGGCCGCGACGTCGCCAACCTCTTCCGCATCCTTCAGCGCCACTATCCCCAGTTCCTCGAGACGCTGAGGTTTCAGCTCACCACCCGCGCCGAGTTCGAGCGCCTGGTGGCGACCAACCCCGAGACGCTGACCGATCTGGAGCGGGCGGGCCGGTTCCTCTACCTCCAGCGCACGGCGTTCGGTGGCAAGGTCTCCGGCCGCAACTTCGGCGTCGACAAGACGAGGCCCGGCCGCTTCAACCTCAGCACGTTGGAACCCATGCTGGAAGACCTCCACAGCCGCCTCGCGGGTGTCGTGATCGAGTGTCTGGACTTCGAGCGGTTCCTCGATCGCTACGACGGCGAGGGGACGCTCTTCTACCTCGATCCGCCCTACTGGGGCTGCGAGGGAGACTACGGGAAGGCGCCCTTCAGCCGGGCCGACTTCACGCGTCTGGCGAATCGGCTGGCCCAACTGAAGGGCCGGTTCATCCTGTCGATCAACGACCTGCCGGAGGTGCGAGAGGTGTTCGCCGCTTTCGAGATCGAGGCATTGACGACGACCTATTCGATCGGGGAGAAGCCGACAGCAGCGGCAGAGCTACTGGTGACGAACGTCTGAAAATCGGATGTTGCAAGTATCTTTGTCAAACAGTGCAAGTTTTGCTGTCACGCTACACGTGAATTTGCGGGCGGGTCGTGCTTATCCACAAAATACTGCTTTACAGAAAGCCCGCCGGTCTTCACCATATCTGGTAAGGACGGCGACAGGCAACGCCGATCCTTGTGGCAGTTCCCTGCCGCTTGTGGGCTTCGACCCGCCAGAGGCAAGATAATCAGAGGCCGGGCATGTCAGTATCCGAGAGCTATCTTCACACCGACGACCTGCACCCGATCGACATCGTCGAAACGCTTGCGGCGCATCACGACTGGGACTTTGACCGGGTGACGGACGACCAGATCGCGATGGCGGTCGAAGGGCAGTGGCGGACCTATTCGATCACGCTTGCCTGGTCGCCCTATGATGAGACGTTGCGCCTGATCTGCACCTTCGAGATGGACCCGCCCGAGGACCGTGTGCCTGCCCTTTACGACACGCTGAACCGTACCAATGACATGGTCTGGAGCGGCGCCTTCACCTATTGGCGCGAACAGCGGCTGATGGTCTGGCGCTATGGCCTGTCGCTTGCCGGGGGGCAGATCGCGGGGGCCGAACAGATCGACCGCATGATCACCGAGGCCGTGACCTCGGCCGAACGCTTCTACCCCGCCTTCCAGCTTGTCTGCTGGGGCAATGACAGCCCCGAACGGGCGCTGGAGATGGCCATGGGCCAGGCCTTCGGCCGCGCCTGAATCGGGCGGTTTTGGGGTTTTCCTTCCCGCGATGATCGCGCATCTTCCCTGCCGAAAGGGAGGTGCGCCATGGATATGACGACGGTGCGCGACAGGGGCCTTGTGCTTCTTGGCTGCGGCAAGATGGGGTCTGCCATGCTGGCGGGCTGGCTGAAGGGCGGCTTGCCGGCGGGCAGCGTCTTCGTGGTCGATCCGCACCCCTCCGACTGGCTGAAGGGGCAGGGTGTTCATCTGAACGCGGGCCTGCCCGACGATCCCGCCATCGTCCTCGTCGCGGTCAAGCCGCAGATGATGGCCGAGGCGCTGCCGCGTCTGAAGACGCTTGGCAACGGGCGGACGCTGTTCCTGTCGGTCGCCGCCGGGACCCGCATCGCCTATTACGAAGCCACGTTGGGCGCCAGGACGCCGATCGTGCGGGCGATGCCGAACACGCCCGCCGCCATCGGCCGAGGTATCACCGCCATCTGCGGCAACGGGCAGGCGAGCGAGGCGCATTTGGCGCTGTCCGAGGCGCTGTTGGCGGCGGTGGGGCAGGTTGTCCGGCTGGACGGCGAACACCAGATGGACGCGGTGACGGCGGTGTCCGGTTCCGGCCCCGCCTATGTCTTCCACCTGATCGAGACGCTGGCAGCGGCGGGGGAGGCCGAGGGGCTGCCTGCCGATCTGGCGATGACACTTGCCAAGGCGACCGTCGCCGGGGCCGGTGCGCTGGCCGAAGAGGCCGGGGAGGATCCCGGCCAGTTGCGCGTCAACGTGACCTCGCCCGGCGGCACGACCGCCGCCGCGCTGGCGGTGCTGATGGACGAAGCTCAGGGCTTCCCGGCGCTGTTGAAACGGGCCGTCCACGCGGCGGCCGAACGCGGAAAGGAACTTGGCCAATGACGATCAGCTTCGACGATTTCCTGAAGGTGGACATCCGCGTCGGGCGCATCACAAGGGCCGAACCCTTCCCCGAGGCGCGCAAACCCGCCTTCAAGCTCTGGGTCGATTTCGGCGGTGAGATCGGGGAGAAGAAATCCTCCGCCCAGATCACCAAACATTACACGATTGAGGAGTTGGTGGGGCGGCAGGTCCTTGCCGTCGTCAACTTCCCCCCGCGCCAGATCGGTCCGGTGAAGTCCGAGGTGCTGGTGCTGGGCGTCCCGGATGAGGAAGGTGAGGTGGTGCTGATCGGGCCGGGGCAGGAGGTGCCGCCGGGCGGGCGGCTGTTCTAGGCGTCGCCTGCCGCAGGACGGTCCCCGATCTCCTCGCGCCAATGGCGGCGGCAGAGCGAGACATAGGTTTCGTTCCCGCCGATCTGCACCTGTGCTCCTTCCTTCATGGCTTTGCCGTCCGGGCCGCGGCGCACCACCATGGTCGCCTTCTTCCCGCAATGGCAGATGGTGCGCACCTCGCGCATCTCGTCGGCCAGCGCCAGTAGCGCTGCTGAGCCGGGGAACAGCTCGCCCCGGAAGTCCACCCGCAGCCCATAGCACATGACCGGCAGGCCAAGGTCATCGACCGCGCGGGCCAGTTGCCAGACCTGATCGCGCGACAGGAACTGCGCCTCGTCCAGAAAGACGCAATCGACCGGCCCGGCGGCCTGCCGCGCCGTGAGGCAGGCGAAAAGGTCGGTTCCGGCGTCGAAAAGGTCCGCGTCCTGGGCGATGCCGATACGGCTTGCGATCCGCCCGCGCCCGCTGCGGTCATCGACCCGCGCGGTCAGCAGATAGGTCGACATGCCCCGTTCGCGGTAGTTGTGCGAGGCTTGCAGAAGCAGCGTCGACTTGCCCGCGTTCATCGTCGAATAGTGGAAATAGAGCTTGGCCATGGCCACGGCATACAGCAAGCCCGCCGCGCCGCAAGGGCAAATGCAGGGCGGCATGGTGAAGGGTGCCGTGCGGCTGCCGGAAGGCCCGGCCCTGCCGTTCCCAGGCGGCAGACGCACGACAACCCCACCCTTCTCCGGTCCGGGATGCCGGCCACTCATAACGCGCCCCAGGTGCGGCGGGGCGATTAAAAAATGACAAATGCCGCGAGGCAAACTAAGGGGAAGGTCAGGCGCGTTTTGCCACGTCGCAGGGGTAAGGGTAGGTTCGGAATATGCGGAAACAACTGTCCAGCTATCTGAAAAAGCACAGTGAGGCGCTGGTGAAGGATGTCGGGATCGAGGCCGCGGCGGCGCTGTGCGGAAAGTCGAAGGCGACGCTGGGGCGCTATTATTCCGACGACCCGGACCATGCCGATCGCTTCATGCCGATCGACGTCGTGGCGGCGCTGGAAAGTGCCGCACGCTTCGCGCATGTGACCGCCGCGCTGGCCGATATTCGCGGCATCACCCTGTCCCATGACGGGACGCGCGGCAATACCGGGGCGGGGGGCGTGAACTCGGACGTCGTGGCGCTGTCGCAGCGGTTTGCGATGCTGATGGCCGAATACAACCAGTCGATCGAGGACGGCAAGATCTCCATCAACGAGGCCAAGCGGCTGCTGACCGAGACGCTGGCGATCCAGAAGGTGCTGATCGACATGAAACTGCATCTGGAGGATGAGGCGGTCTGAGGGGGCCGCGGGAGGCTGTCGGGGCGGCGTAGGGTCCTTGTAGCTACGAAGGGGGGGTGCCCTGACTTGGGCGCGCCCGAAGGATCGCAAGAGCGGGCGTCCAGTGGACGGCCGCGCGATCCGTTTGGCCGGAGCCGGAAGGCGTAGGCCAAGGGGCTATCCGGTGTGGCCATGCGTTCGCAATCGGGGCGCGACTGCCTGGGCGGGCGCGGCCCGATTTGTCGCGGGACAAATCGGGCTGGGTCCAGACAAATACTCCCCCTTGAGTGGCTGCTGTTGACCTGCGCTTTGGTTCTAGTTATTTGGGTGGCAGCGCCACGGTTATGCTCATGCAAGTCTGTGCGCTTTTGGGTCGTTAGATCTTTCGGGCCATTCCTCATCAGATGGAAAACCGAAATTGGCGGAAATGAGAATTCTGAAGTGCTCCGGGCGATAGCCTCGGGGCTTTTCTTTATTGAAGCCGCCTCTTCCTAACTTAGGAAACACATGGCAGAGAACCTCGTTTGGTTTCTGGCCAAGATTCTGTGGGATGTAGTCTGGCACTACCTCCGCCGGTTTCTCGACCGCAAGCCCCGCTGATAAATTGACCTGACGGGGTGTCTCCGCGCTCCCTGTGGCTGATTGGTAACGGATTGCAAAGGTCGGGGGAGGTGTGTGCGTTGGAGCCGGAGGCGCAAACAGCTTCATAAGGAACACCAACTATGAATCTGAGAACGGGCAGGCCATCACTTACTGGTGTCTTGCCCGGTCGCCTTCGACCGGGCAGCGCCCGACCCGCCCCCCACGGGGCGGGCGCTTCTCGCCCACCCCGCCAGGCCGGGCGCTGCCCTACGTTGCGAAAGCTCTGTGCGTTCGGGCGTGCTCTAGCCTTGGAGCGTGCGCACCCCGATCCCCTCGCCCCGTGCCTTCATCGCCTGCACCGCCGCAATCGCCCCCGCCGCCGTAGTGAAATACGGGATCTTGTCGTAAAGCGCGACGGCGCGGATGGAGCGGCTGTCCTCGATGGCCTGTTGCCCCTCGGTGGAGTTGAACAGCAGCGCGATCTCGCCGTTTTTCAGGCGGTCGACGATGTGCAGCTTGCCCTCTTGCCGCCCCTCATAGACCTTGTTCGTGGTCTCCGCCCCGACCCCGTGTTCGGCGAGGAAGGCGGCGGTGCCGCGCGTCGCGACGATCTGGAAACCGAGCGCGACAAGGTCCCTGGCCGCCGCCGCCATCGCATCGGTCTTGTCCATGTCCTTGATCGAGATGAAGACGCGGCCCGCTTCCGGCAGGGTCGTTCCGGCGCCAAGCTCTGCCTTCAGGAAGGCCAGCGCGAAGCTGCGGTCCCAGCCCATGACCTCACCCGTGGACCGCATTTCCGGCCCGAGGATCGTATCGACGCCGGGGAAGCGGGCGAAGGGCAGCACGGCCTCCTTCACCGAGAACCACGGCGTTATCGGGTTGGCGAGCGTCATCGGATCGGCGAAGGGCAGGTCGGTATCGGGGCCGACGCCTTCGGGGTAGGGCGCGCGGATCGGGAAGGCGGCCATCGGCTCACCGGCCATGAGGCGGGCGGCGATGGAGGCGATGGCCGAGTCGGTCGCCTTGGCGACGAAGGGCACGGTGCGGGACGCGCGGGGGTTCACCTCAAGCACATAGATCACGCCGTCCTTGATCGCGAACTGGACGTTCATCAGGCCCTTGACCTTCAGCGCGAGGGCCATGGCGACGGTCTGGCGCTTCAACTCCTCCACCGTCTCGGCGGTCAGCGAATGGGGCGGCAGGCAGCAGGCAGAGTCGCCGGAATGCACGCCCGCCTCTTCGATATGTTCCATGATGCCCGCGACGTGGACGGTTTCCCCATCCGACAGCGCATCGACATCGACCTCGATCGCGCCGGAGAGATAGCTGTCGAGCAGCACCGGGTTCTTGCCGGAGACATCGACGGCGGTGGTGATGTAGCGCTTCAACTGGTCCATGTCGCGCACGATTTCCATCGCGCGGCCGCCAAGGACGTAGGAGGGGCGGATCACCAGCGGGAAGCCGACCTTTTCGGCAATCGCGATGGCCTGTTCGTCAGAGGAGGCGATGCCGTTGACCGGCTGTTTCAGGCCGAGGTCCTGGAGAAGCTTCTGGAACCTCTCCCGGTCTTCCGCAAGGTCGATGGCGTCGGGCGTGGTGCCAAGGATCGGGATGCCCTCGGCCTCCAAGGCGTCCGCGAGTTTCAGCGGCGTCTGGCCGCCGAACTGGACGATGACGCCGTGAAGGGTGCCGTTCGACTGTTCCACGCGCAGGATTTCGAGAACGTGTTCCAGCGTCAGCGGTTCGAAGTACAGCCGGTCGGAAGTGTCGTAGTCGGTGCTGACCGTTTCCGGGTTGCAGTTGATCATGATCGTTTCATAGCCCGCATCGGTCAGCGCGAAGCAGGCGTGGCAGCAGCAATAGTCGAACTCGATCCCCTGGCCGATCCGGTTCGGGCCGCCTCCGAGGATGACGACCTTCTTGGAATTCGTCGGCCGCGCCTCGCATTCCACCTCGCCCATCGCGGGGACCTCGTAGGTGGAATACATGTAGGGCGTCTGCGCCTCGAACTCCGCGCCGCAGGTGTCGATGCGCTTGAAGACGGCGGTGACGCCAAGGCGGCTGCGGGCGCGGCGGACCTGATCCTCATCCCGGCCGGTCAGGTTGGCGAGGCGCGCGTCAGAAAAGCCCATCATCTTGAGGCGGCGCAACCCGTCCTCGGTCACCGGCAGGCCGTTCTTGCGGATGTCGTTCTCCACCTCCACGATCTCGCGGATACGGGCAAGGAACCACGGGTCGAAGGCGGTTGTGTGCTGGATTTCCTCATCCGTCAGGCCGTGGCGCATGGCTTGGGCGATGAGGCGGAGGCGGTCGGGTGTCTGGCGTGAGATGGCCTTGACGACGGCGGCCTTTTCCGGCGCGCCCTCGATGGCGATCTCGGCAAAGCCGGTCAGGCCGGTTTCCATGGAGGCCAGCGCCTTTTGCACCGATTCGTGGAAGGTGCGGCCGATGGCCATCGCCTCGCCCACCGATTTCATCGCGGTGGTGAGTTCCGGCTTGCTGCCCGGAAACTTCTCGAAGGCGAAGCGGGGGATCTTGGTGACGACATAGTCGATGGTCGGCTCAAAGCTCGCCGGGGTCACCTTGGTGATGTCGTTGTCCAGCTCATCCAGCGTGTAGCCCACGGCGAGCTTCGCGGCGATCTTGGCGATGGGGAAACCAGTGGCCTTGGAGGCCAGCGCCGAGGAGCGCGAGACGCGCGGGTTCATCTCGATCACGACCATGCGGCCGTCCTTGGGGTTGATCGCCCATTGAACGTTCGACCCGCCGGTTTCCACCCCGATCTCACGCAACACGGCAATGCTGCCGTTGCGCATGATCTGATATTCCTTGTCGGTCAGCGTCAGCGCGGGCGCGACGGTGATCGAATCGCCGGTATGGACGCCCATCGGATCGACGTTCTCGATGGAGCAGACGATGATCGCGTTGTCCGCCTTGTCGCGGACGACCTCCATCTCATACTCCTTCCAGCCGAGAAGCGATTCATCGACAAGGATCTGGGCCACGGGCGAGGCGTCGAGACCGGAGCGGCAGATCGCCTCATAATCGTCGCGGTTATAGGCGACGCCGCCGCCGGTGCCGCCCAGCGTGAAGGCGGGGCGGATGATCGCGGGCAGGCCGATGTCCTCGAGCGCGGCCATCGCCTCGGCGACGCCCGCGTTGATGTCGTATTTGCCGTTTTCCTTCTTCGGCGCAGACACGATGGTCGCCTTGGGGTTTTCCAGCCCTATCCGTTCCATCGCCTCGCGGAAAAGCTTGCGGTCCTCGGCCATCTCGATGGCGCGGCGGTTGGCGCCGATCAGCTCGACGTTGAACTTTTCCAAGACCCCCATGTCGGCCAGCGCCAGCGAGGTGTTCAGGCCGGTCTGCCCGCCCATCGTTGGCAAAAGGGCGTCGGGGCGTTCCTTTTCGATGATCTTGGCGACGATCTCGGGGGTGATCGGCTCGATATAGGTGGCATCGGCCATGCCGGGGTCGGTCATGATCGTGGCGGGGTTGGAGTTGACCAGGATGACCCGGTAGCCTTCCTCGCGTAAGGCCTTGCAGGCCTGGGCGCCGGAATAGTCGAACTCGCACGCCTGACCGATGACGATGGGCCCGGCTCCGATGATCATGATCGACTTGATATCGGTTCTCTTCGGCATGGCTCCGGCCCCCAATTCGCAAATTGTCGGGGGTTATAGACGGAACGGGCCGGGGCGCAAGGGCAGATGGACCTCAGGCGGCGCGTCGCGCCCTGACATAGAGGATGAGGAGAACGGCCAGCCAGCCGGGGCAGGCAAGCCAGACGTAGTTCGCGACCGGCCAGGGCAGGAAGGCGATGGTCAGGAAGACGAAGCGGATCGACGGCAGGGCGATGGCAAGGCCAAGAAGCAGTCCCGCGCGTGTCGACAGGCGCGCGATGAGGCCCGGAAGGAGGAGAAGCGGCAGAAGGAAGTAATGCTGCCAGCCGAGCGGGCCGAAAAGCGCAAGGATCAGCCAGAGCGCGAAAAGCCCGGTCGCGCGCCGTTCCGGGCCGGGCCTGTCCCTCAGCGCGATCAGGAAGGCGGTGGTCAGGGCGATCGCGGTCAGGGTAATGCCGGTCGACAGCCAGAAGGGATCGGGGCGAGAATGGCAAAGTGGCTTTGCGTATCAAAGGCAGGGCCAAGGCCGAGCGCCGCGCCGAGGGACATCAGCGCGGGCAGAAGCGAGACATTCACGGCGCTTATCAGCGCGCCTTCGCGGATCAGGCCGAGGCTGTCGAGGAAGGTTCCGTGGAGCGCGGTGCCGGTCAGGGCGAGGCTGAGAAGGCCCAGGGCGGCGCCGAAGAGGGCGAAGGACAGCGTCGCGCGGTACTGCCGGTCGAGAAGGAGAATCAGCACCAGCGCCGCCGGTGTCAGCTTGATCGCGGCCGCAAGCGCCAGCGCGGTCCCGGCGGCGATGGGCCGGTCCGCATCCAGACAGGTGAAGCAGAGAAGGACGAGGAAGCCCACGGTAATCGTCGGCTGATTGTGCCAAAGCGCGATGTAGGACTGGCTGCTGGTCAGCAGGATGACGATGCCGATCAGCGCCCAGGTCAGCATCGGCATCGTGGCAGGCCGCATCAGCCGCGCCGCCATCAGGACCGAGGCGGCCAGCATCGGCATCTGGATCAGCAGCACGGCATTGGCGAAAGCTTGCGGACCCATCAGGCCGGTCACCGGACCCAGGAGTGCTGCCCAAAGCGGCGGGTAGACATAAGGAAACGTGACCTTGCCCGCGATGCCGAGATCGGCCATCACCGGGTCCCAGCTTGCCGCATGGCCGCCGAAAAATCCCGGCGGGGCGGCATAGATCAGCTCGCTCTGCCCGGTCTGCCAGAGATGACCCGCGATGTAGAGCGCCGAAAGGTCGTCGGGCCAATGCCCCCATTGCCGCCAGATCGCGTAAAGCGTCCACAGGACAAGCACCCCCACTGCCCGGCGCAGATCCTGCGCAGGGGGCACGCCGGTCATGGCGGCCGCGGGGGAGGGCTCGGCAATGTCCATGAATGGGAGAAGTGCCCTCCCATTCTGGCGGCAATGTGGCGGATGCGCGAACAATCTGCGGAGGGCGCCGCCCTCAGGCGCATTTCCCCTGCCGTTCGGTTGCCAGAAGGGGGCTGTCGTAAAGATACTCCCGCGTCAGCGGCACGGCGTCGCGCTTGCGCGCCAGTTGAAACTGAAAGACGCATTGATCGCCATAGCGGAACGTCATCTCCGACCCGGCAAGGTAATAGCGCCACATGCGGCAGAAACGGTCGTCCTGCAACGCCCGTATCCGTTCCAGGTTGGCCTCGAACCGCCTGCGCCAGTGAAGCAGCGTTTCGGCGTAATGCAGCCGCCAGACCTCCACATCCGTGGTCCACAGATCGGCGCCCTCGATCGCGTGCAGGCATTCCGACATGGCCGGGATATAGCCGCCGGGGAAGATATACTTGCGTATCCAGGGGCCGGTGGCGGCGGGCGGGCCGGGATTGCCGATGGTGTGGATCAGGGCCACGCCATCCTCGGTCAACAGGCGGCGGACGGCGTCGAAATAGGTGCGGTAATGCGGCAGGCCGACATGTTCGAACATGCCGACCGAGACGATGCGGTCAAAGCGCCCCTCCACCTTGCGGTAGTCGATCAGGCGGAATTCGACCCGGTCGGCCAGCCCCTCGGCCGCCGCGCGTTCGGTGGCGACGGCAAGCTGTTCTTCCGACAGGGTGATGCCCAGCACCCGCGCGCCGTGATCGCGCGCCAGCGTCAGCGCCATGCCGCCCCAGCCGCAGCCGATGTCCAGCACCCGCATCCCCGGCTGAAGGCAAAGCTTCCGCGCGATGATCGCCTTCTTCTGCGCCTGCGCCTGTTCCAGCGTGTCGTCGGGACTGCGGAAATAGGCGCAGGAATATTGCCGGTCGGCATCGAGGAACAGCGCGTAAAGCTCTGGCGTCAGGTCGTAGTGATGATGAACGTTCGCGCGCGCGCGCCCGGCGGGGTTGATCTGTGTCAGGACCCGGAACCAGCGCGCGAGATGGCGCGCGGGCGTTAGCCACCAGGCCGGGGTCATGCGGGCATCGTTGCTCAACGCCAGCGCGATGAGGCCCGCTATATCCTCCCCCTCCACGGTCAGGTGGCCGTCCATATAGGCCTCCCCCACGGCAAGGTTGGGGTGCATCGCCAGCCGCCGCTCGGTCTTCTTCCCGCTCAGCCGGACGCGCACCGGATCGCCCGGCCCGTTGCCGTAGCTGCGTTTCGTGCCGTCGGTATATGTCACCTCAAGACGGCCATGCTGCACCAGTTGCCGCAGCATCGTGTCGAGCGCTTTTGCCCACATCGGTCCACCCCCAGTTCTGCCGGTCCCCGGAGGTGCGGCCCCCAGGGCGCCGGGCTGGCCGGAACGCGCGGACATGGTGTGGTCCGACGTTCGCGGCCGGCCATTTGCGCAGGATACCCCCCCCGCGCCGGGGGTTCAACCCCATCGGCGGGACCGCGCCGCCCTTGACTTCGCCCGGCGCAAAGGGTGTATCGGCGCGGACCCCGGTTACCGCCCCTGAAAGGGAAGCCCCATGCACGCCTATCGCAGCCACACTTGCGCCGATCTGAACAAATCCAACGCAGGCCAGACCGTTCGCCTTGCCGGATGGGTCCATCGGGTGCGCGACCATGGCGGCGTTCTCTTCATCGACCTGCGCGACCATTACGGCATGACGCAGGTGCTGGCCGACAGCGACAGCCCCGCCTTCGGTTCCATCGAAAAGCTGAAGGCCGAAACGGTGATCCGCATCGACGGGCAGGTGAAGGCGCGCGATGCGGGCCTTGTGAACCCCAAGCTCCCCACGGGTGAGATCGAGGTCTATGTGACCGATATGGAAGTCCTGGGCGCGGCCGAGGAACTGCCGCTGCCGGTCTTCGGCGAACAGGACTACCCGGAAGAAACCCGCCTGACCTACCGCTTCCTCGACCTGCGGCGCGAGGGGCTGCACCACAACATGATGCTGCGCGCCCGCGTGGTGAAATCCATGCGCGACCGCATGTGGGCCGGTGGCTTTACCGAGTTCCAGACGCCGATCATCACCGCCAGCAGCCCCGAGGGCGCGCGCGACTTCCTCGTGCCGAGCCGCCTGCATCCGGGCAAGTTCTATGCCCTGCCGCAGGCGCCGCAGCAGTTCAAGCAGTTGATCATGGTGGCGGGGTTCGACCGCTATTTCCAGATCGCGCCCTGCTTCCGCGACGAAGACCCGCGCGCCGACCGTTCGCCGACCGATTTCTACCAGCTTGACGTCGAGATGAGCTTTGTCGAGCAGCAGGACGTGTTCGACGCCGTCAAGCCGGTGATCCAGGGCGTGTTCGAGGAGTTTTCGGACGGCCGCACGGTCGATCCCGACTGGCCGTTGATTTCCTATGCCGACTCGGCGCTCTGGTACGGGACCGACAAGCCCGACCTGCGCAACCCGATCCGAATGCAGGTCGTCAGCGAGCATTTCGCGGGGTCCGGTTTCGCGATCTTCGCCAAGCTGCTGGAGCAGGAGGGGACGCAAGTTCGCGCCATTCCCGCGCCGGGCGGCGGGTCGCGCAAGTTCGCCGACCGGATGAATGCCTTTGCCCAACAGCAGGGCCTGCCGGGGATGGGGTATATCTTCTGGCGGAAGCGCGCCGAGGCATTGACCGATATTGATATGCAGTTTTTGGCCGCGATGCTTGCCAAACTTCAGGCTGAGGGGCGCACCGAAGAGGCAATCAGCATTTATAAGAAATGGTTTGAAGAGTTTGAGGCCGCTGGTCCTATTGCAAAGGCAATCGGCCCCGAACGTAGCGAGGCCATCCGAGCCCAACTCGGCCTTGCCGAGGGCGATGCCGTCTTCTTCCTCGGCGGCAAGCCGGAGACGTTCGAGGCCGTCGCGGGCCGCGCGCGGATGGAGATCGGGCGGGAGCTTGGCCTGATCGACGAAAGCACGTTCAAATTCGCCTGGATCGTCGATTTCCCGATGTATGAGAAGGACGACGAGGGCAAGATCGACTTTTCCCACAACCCGTTCTCGATGCCGCAAGGCGGCATGGAGGCGCTGTCGGGCGATCCGCTGAAGGTGCTGGGCTATCAGTATGACCTTGCCTGCAACGGCTACGAAATCCTTTCGGGCGCCATCCGCAACCACAAGCCGGAGATCATGTTCAAGGCCTTCGAACTGGCCGGTTACGGTCGTGAAGAGGTTGAGAAGCGCTTTGGCGGCATGGTCAAGGCGTTCAAATACGGCGCCCCGCCGCATGGCGGCTGCGCGGCGGGCATCGACCGGATCGTGATGCTTCTGGCCGATACCGCGAATATCCGCGAGGTCATCATGTTCCCGATGAACCAGCGCGCCGAGGACCTGATGATGGCGGCGCCCTCCGAGCCCACGAACGAACAGCTGCGCGAGTTGCGCCTGCGGGTCATTCCGAAGGAGGCGTGATCCGCCCCGGTCCGGGGCTTTGCGTGTCGGTGATGTTCCAGCTTGTCCGCACCTTCTGATTGAGGTCGGAGAGGAAGTCCTCGAACACCTTCAGCCGTCGCGGCTTGCGCCGGTGGCGGGGATGCACGATCTGAAGCGTCGGACCCTCCGGGCGGAAATCGTCGAGGATGGGGACCAGCTTGCCCGCGCGGATGTCGTCGAACAGCAGATAGCTGGCGATCTGGAGGATGCCCGCGCCGCGCCGGACGGCGGCGACGGCGGCTTCGGGCGCCTCGAAGGCAAGAGGGCCAGGAACGGCAAGGCGGATGTCATGGTCGCCCTCACGGAACCGCCAGACGACGGGATTGCCGGTCGTGGTCGAAATCGTGCGCACGCAGCTGTGGTCGGCCAGGTCGGCGGGCACGCGCGGGGTGCCGCTACGTTCTAGATAGGCGGGCGCGGCGACTGTCAGCACCGGAAGATGACCAAGCGGGCGCGCGACGATGTCAAGCTCGGGCAGCGGACCGACGACCACGGCGGCGTCAAGCCGCAGACCGACGAAATCGGGCAGATCCGAGCGCGACAGGATCTGTAGCTCCATCCCGGGATAGGCCGCGATGAAACCTGGCAGGGCGGGGGCGACGATGATCCGCGTCAGGCCGGGCGGCATCTGGATGCGCAGCCGGCCATGCGGGCGCCGTTCCGCGCCGCCGATCTCATCCTCAAGCTCATCCACATCCGCCAGGATCGTGCGGGCGCGCCCGGCATAGATCTGACCTTCTTCCGTCAGGCGGATCTTGCGCGTCGTCCGTTCGAGCAGCTGTACGCCCAGATGCCGCTCAAGCTCGGCCACGATTGCCGATCCGGCCCCCCGCGCCAGCCCGAGATCGGTCGCGGCGGCGCTGAGGCTGCCAAGCTCCGTCACCCGCAGGAAAAGCCGCATTGCGCGCAGACGGTCCATGGAT
>DAIOXI010000013.1:7310-13654 GCA_036758045.1 Albidovulum sp. | reverse complement strand
CGCTCTATACCGTCCGGCAAACAAGAGTATCGTATGCACACCAATGAATGGAGAAAACACATGAATGCGAGACCGCATTTCGAGAACGTGACCACGAAGGACCTCTATTACGCGGTCCACAAGGGCATTCGCCTGGCCGATGCGCGGATGCTGATCGCGCTGGGCCAGGCGGATGCCTCTGACGACAAGGCGCTGATGGAGGTGCTGGGCGCGCTGTCGGCGCATCTGGACCTCAGCCTGTCGCACCTGAGCCATGAGAACCAGAAGATCCACGCGGTCGTCGAGGCCCGCGTGCCGGGCGGCGCAGAGCATCAGGACGACGACCACGATCACCACCTTGCCGCCTTCGATGACTTGCGCCGCATGGCGGAGGAGGTGGCGATGGCCGGGGCCGACCGGCCCGCGAAGCTGCGCCGTCTCTACCAGCGCTTCGCGATCTTCATGGCCGATGACCTGACCCATATGCATGAGGAGGAGACGGAACTGATGCCCCTGATCGCCGCGAATTTCTCGGCCGATGAGATCGAGGGGATCGAACACAGCATCGTGTCCGATATTCCGCCGGCGAAGATGGCGGGCTTCATGCGGTTCATGCTGGGGGCCGCGTCCCGGTCGGAGCGCATCGGCATGGTCACGGGCCTGCGTCAGGCGATGCCGGTGGAGGTCTTCGACGGGCTTTTCGCAAGCGTGTTGGGGGAGGTCTGGCAGTTCGGCGACTGGGACCGGATGGAGACGGTGCTGTGCTGAAAGCCGCACCCGCTTCCGCTTGCCTGACCTGTCAACGACGGCTTGACGGGCACTGTCCGGTCTGGTCGGCGAAGGAGGTTCCGCCCGCCGCGCGCTGAGGCCCCTGAAAACGAAAAGCCGCGCCATCACGGGCGCGGCTTTTTCCTTTGGGTCCTGCTTTGCGCTTCAGAACGCGCGGGCCGCCGTTGCCGCGATGGAGAAGGCGAGCGTCAGGGCGCCGACGGAAAACACCGTCCAATGGGTGATCCGGGTCAGCTTTTCGTTCGTCACAACGCGGATGATCGAGTCTTTCATCGCTCTCACCTTTACGCAAATCGCCCTTTCGGGGGCTTCTTGCCCCTGAATTTCGGGGGAGATTACGGCAGGATTGCGGAAGGGCGGGGACGCGGGCGTGGCAATTCGGGTGTCATTTCGCGGCACCTTGCCGCCCGGCGGGCGGCGGTTCATAGTCGCCCCGCAACAGCCGGGGGAATGAAGATGGCAGGGCGCAGGTTTGGCGATCCGGTGGGCGATTGGACCCCGCCCGCGCGGCCGGGGCCGGAGGCGATCGGGGGGCGTTGCGCGCGGCTGGAACGGCTCGACCCGGCCCGGCACGGTCAGGACCTGCATGCGGCGAACCTGATGAGCGACGCGATCTGGGATTACCTGCCCTATGGACCGTTCACCGACCTTGCGGGCTATCTCGCCTGGGCCGAGGCGATGGCGGTGAAGGAGGACCCGTTCTTTTATGCCGTGGTCGATCTGTCGACGGGCCGGGCGGGTGGCGTCGCCTCATTCCTGCGGATCGATCCTGCGGCGGGCTCGATCGAGGTCGGTCATATCAACCTCGCCCCCGCCTTGCAGCGGACCCGCGCCGCGACCGAGGCGATCTGCCTGATGATGGGCTGGGCGTTCGAGGCGGGCTATCGCCGGTTCGAATGGAAATGCGACGCGCTGAACCTGCCCTCGCGCCGCGCCGCCGAACGCTACGGGATGAGCTATGAGGGCGTGTTCCGGCAGGCAGGTGTGGTCAAGGGGCGCAACCGCGATACCGCGTGGTTCGCCGCCATCGACAAGGAATGGCCCGCGCTGAAGGCCGCGCATGAGGCCTGGCTCGCCCCCGGCAATTTCGACGCGGAGGGCGTGCAGCGGCAGGACCTGTCCGGGCTGACGCGGCCGATTCTGGTGACGCGCGATCCCGCCCTGGCGGGGTGAGCCGTCAGAAACCCGCGCTGGCAGCGAGACGGTCGCGCAACAGGCTGTTGACGCGGCCAAGCGGCGCGGCGTTCCGCCCGTGATCGGCCAGAAGCGCCTCGGCCGCCGCGCGCAGGTCGGCATCGTGGGCCGACAGGGCCAGCCCCTTGAGGAATTGCGCGACATAGTCGAGATCGCCTTCGGCCTGCGGATCGAGAAGCGCCGCCGCATGGGCCAGATCGTCCCTGAGCGCGGCGCGGTCGGGAGCAAACGGCGTGGCATCGCCCGCCGCCGCCTGCGGACGGTCGGGCAGCAGCGACAGCACGGCCTGCTGGAACGCGGCGAGGTTTTCGACCGGCTTGGCCAGGAAAAGGTCGGCCCCGGCCGCCCGCGCCGCCGCCCCGGCGCCCGCATCGCCCGACATGGCGATCAGCGCCGGCACGCGCGGGCTTTGCCGCGATAGCGTGCCGATCAGGTCCAGCCCGGAACCGTCGGGCAGGCCGATATCGGCGATGACCACGGTCGGGCGGTAGCATTGCAGGTGCCGCCGGGCAGAGCCTAGGCAATCGGCGCGCCGAAGCCGCGCGCCCGAACGCAGGCACATCAGGCGGATCGCCTCACAGGCGAAACGGCTGTCCTCGACCAGAAGCAGGGTCACGCCCTGAAGCGGGCGTTCGGGCGAGGGGGCGCGTTGGGGGACGAGGTCGGACATCGGGTCGGGCATGGGCGTCGCTCCGCTGTGAAAAGGGTCTGGGACAACTAAGGCAGGCCCTGCCTAACGAAGCGTAAACGCGCCTGCGGCGAACGCGCCGCTTGCACCTCGCCCCGCCTCACCCCTAGAACGGCGCCGACAGGACCCTGCAGGAGAGAACTCAGATGATCGGACGCCTGAACCATGTGGCCATCGCCGTGCCTGACCTCGATGCGGCCTCGGCACAGTATCGCGACACGCTGGGCGCGCGGGTGGGCCAGCCGCAGGACGAACCCGATCACGGGGTGACGGTGGTTTTCATCGAACTGCCGAACACCAAGATCGAGCTTCTCTATCCGCTGGGCGAAAACTCCCCCATCGCGGGGTTTCTGGAAAAGAACCCGGCGGGCGGGATCCATCACATCTGCTATGAGGTCGATGACATCCTCGCCGCCCGCGACCGGCTGAAAGCGCAGGGCGCGCGCGTGCTGGGGACGGGGGAGCCGAAGATCGGCGCCCATGGCAAGCCGGTCCTGTTCCTGCATCCGAAGGATTTCAACGGCTGCCTCGTGGAACTGGAGCAGGTCTGATGAGCGTTACCGGCGGTCTTGTCCTTTTCGCGGTGATCTGGTTCATCACCTTCTTCATAGCGCTTCAGATCCGGCCGGGCAGCCAGGCCGAGGACGGCCATGTCGTGCCGGGAACCCCGCCCGGCGCCCCCGCGAACTTTCAGCTCAAGCGCAAGATCATCTGGACGACGATGTTCGCCGTCGTGATCTGGTCGATCATCGCTGCGGTGATCGTCTCGGGCGTCTTCACGCTGCGCGACATCGACTGGTTCGGGCGGCTCGACGACATGCCGCAGGGGCAGTAGACGTTCAGACCGGAAGGGCGCGGTCCTCATCCCCCAGTAGCCCGTGGACGAGGTGGGTGAAGGCCGCCGCCGCCACGACCGGCACGGCGATATTCAGGATCGGCACCGTGAGAAGGAAGGCGACCGCGACCCCGGTCAGCGTCACGATGGCGGCGTTCCTTTGCCGCATCGCCTCGGCGGGGGCGGCGTCCATGTGACGCCGGGCCGCCATCTGAAAGAACTCCCGCCCCAGAAGCCAGCCGTTCGCGGCGTAGAAGAGAACCGGCGCCAGCGTGCCGAGGAAGGGCGTCAGGATCAGCGTCACAAGCGCGACCAGAAGGGTGGCGCCCAGGATGCCGAGCGCGCCGGGGATGCTTTCGAAGAAATCCATGGCCGCGCCGGGCCGGGAGGGGTAGTGGATATCCTCCACCGTGTCGGCGACGTTTTCGGCGTAAAGCCCGGAAAAGCCCGCCGCGACCGGGGCCATCAGGAAGAACCCCATCAGCGGGAACAGCGCGAGCGACCCCCAGGACAGGATCGTGGCCAGCGGCAGGCTCGCGCCGAAGGGCAGCGCCAGGGTTTCGGGTGCGAGGGCGCGCAGCGCGAAGAAGGCCGCCGCCTGAAGGGCGATGAAGATCAGGATCGTCAGCCCGACGCCCTTGGCCAGTACGCCGAAGATGCGCGGGCGCAGAAGGTCGGTCCAGGCGAGGAACAGCGCGCGGATCATCGGCATCACTCCATCCAGGTCGTGATCGCGTCCAGATCGGGGCGCGGCCGTTCCGGCGGGACCACGCCTTCGGTGCCGATATGGACAAAGCCCGCGATCCATTCGCCGGGACGAAGCCCCAGCGCCCTGGCTGCGAAATCCTCGTCATGCGCGGGCCAGCCGGTCAGCCAGCACGCGCCCCAGCCCGAGGCGAGCGCCGCGTTCAGAAGCGACAGGCAGGCGGCGCCGGCGGACAGCGTCTGTTCGATCTCCGGCACCTTGTCGGTCGGGCGCGGGACATGGACGACCGCGACGGCCAGCGGGCTTTCGGAAAACTGCGCGATCCCCTTGGCGGCGCTGTCGGCGGCAAGGCCGATCCGGTCGGCATGGGTCGCGGCCATCGCCGCCAGCCGGTCAAGGGCCGCGCGTTCCAGCACGATGAAGCGCCAGGGTTCCAGCTTGCCGTGATCGGGGACGCGGGCGGCAGCGGTCAGGATCGGGCGCAGCGCCGCGCGGTCGGGGGCAGGCGCCTTCAGCGTCCTGGCGGGGCGGGAACGGCGGGTCAGCAGGAACTCCATCACCGCGTCGTTCCTGACGGCGGGGTTCACCGTGCCTTCGGGTCTGTCTGTCATCGCCTTGCCTCCGGTTGCGCCCGAACCATATCGCGGCCCGCGCCCCGGATTTCAATGGAAGGCCGCAGCTCAGAGCCCGAAAAATCCCGCGAGTTCCGCGATATGGGCCGTAAGGTGCGCCTGCCATGCCGGGCCGGGCTGCCGCGCCACGACGGTTTCGGCCAGCGGATCGGGAACCCGGATCGCGGTGCCGGACATCTCCTCGATCACCGCATGGCCGCAGAAGGGGACATAGGTTTCCGAATACCCGCCCTCATGGACAAGGATCAGCTTTCCGCCGCAAAGATCCTCTGCCGCCTGCATCATCTTTCGTGTCATCAGGCGGAAGGTCTCGGCCGTCGCCAGCATCCGCCCCAGCGGGTCGAGCGCGGCCGCGTCATAGCCGCAGGCGACCACGATCGCCTCGGGCCGGAAGCGGGCCAGCGCGGGCAGGACGATCCGGTCCATGACCTCAAGGTAGCTCTCATGCCCCGCGCCCGGCGGCAGCGGGATGTTGAGGTTGAAGCCATGGCCCTTCCCCTCACCCCGGACCGTCGCCGCGCCGGTATCCAGCGGATAGTTCCGTTCCTGATGGACCGACAGCGTCAGGACCGACGGGTCGGAGAGGAATATCGCCTCGGTCCCGTTGCCGTGATGCACGTCCCAGTCGACGACGGCGATACGGCGGGCAAGGCCCTTTGCCTGCGCGGCGCGGACCGCGATGGCGATATTGGCCAGCAGGCAGAAGCCGTTTGGCCAGTCGGGCAGGCAATGGTGGCCGGGTGGGCGGGAGAGCGCATAGGCGTTCTTCGCCGCGCCGGTCAGGACGGTGTCCACCGCCGCCACGGCCAGGCCCGCCGACAGCGCCGCGATCTCATACCCGCCCTTGCCGAAGGGGGTGCGCAGGCCGAGTTCGCCGCCGCCCGCGTCCGAGGCGGCCTTGAACGCATCGAGATAGGCGGCAGGGTGGACGCGCAGCAGGTCCTCCCGGCTGGCCTCCGGGGCGGAGCTGACGTCAAGTTCGCCCAGCAGGCCCGAGACGTCGAGGAGGTTTTTCAACCGCCGCTTCGTTTCCGGGTTTTCCGGCAAGCCGCCGCCAGGCTGGACGAAGCCGCCCACCGGCAGGGTCAGCGAATAATTCCCGCCGCCATGCCAGAAACAGCGTTCATCGGTCAGGAATGCGGTTGTCATCAGGGCGCCCCGTTTTCTTTCAACGCTAGACCAGCGGCGCGGAAACCTCTAGCCGTCTGGGGTGATGAGCAAGGACGATGAGACGACCCTGGAGGACATGGCCCGCCCCGGCGCCGAGATCGCGGTGCGGGTGACGCCGCGCGCCTCGCGCGAGCGCCTCCTGATCGAGGAGGGCACGATAAGGGTCTATGTCACCGTGGTGCCGGAGGACGGCAAGGCCAACAAGGCGGTGATCCGGCTTCTGGCCAAGGCGCTGGGCGTGCCGAAATCCTCGCTGACGCTGATCCGGGGCGCGACGGCGCGGGACAAGGTCTTCCGGCTGGATTAACCCTTCTCGCCGCGCGGGCGCATCCGGTAGACGCCTTCGGGCAG
>DAIOXI010000013.1:5167-7300 GCA_036758045.1 Albidovulum sp. | reverse complement strand
TTGGGATAGGGCGGGCCCGGGTCAACGGCCTCAGGTCATCAGCACCGGATAGAGCGAGGCCACGAGCAGCACCGCCATGGTGATGTTGAAGGCGCGCAGCCGCGCGGGCCGCGTCAGGCGCCGCCGGATCTGCACCCCCAGCGCGGCGGCCAGTTCGCGCAGTTGCACGTTGGACAGGATGATCTTGCAGACCTCGTCCTTGCGCGGATCGTATTGCTCGATCGTCACGCATTCGTCGAAGGCCTGGATCGTCACGTCCTCTTCAAGATGGGGGCTGCCCTCATCGACGAGGGTGATGACGGTGGCGTCGAAATCGTGCTCGATGGTGAACATGGGGCAAGCGTAGCGCGGGTTGCGGGCAGGCTCAATGGGTCCGCTCTCCCGCCGGGCGCAAGGCCCGGCACGGTTGCGTGAAGGGGCGGGGCGGGGCCTTCCGGCGGGGGCGGTTCGGGGCTATGCTGGGCCGCAGATAGCCGGGCCGAACCGGCATGCGGGAGCAGAGACGTGAAATCCAGCCTTGCGATCCTTCTGGGCGCGCTTGCCCTTGCCGGTTGCGTGACGACGGGACCTCAGACGCCGCGACCGGCGGGCTTTCCGGCCGCGCCGGTAGAGGCCGGGCCAAGATTGTCGCCCGAGCGCGCGGTCGATACCTTCGTCGCGGTCCGCAACCGGATGGAGCCGGTGATCGAACGCGCCTGCCGGGCCCAGGCCCCGCGCGCCAATTGCGATTTCCAGATCGGGGTGGCGGATGACGCCAACCTGCCGCCGAACGCCTTCCAGACGCTCGATGCCTCGGGCCGTCCGGTCATCGCCTTTACCGTCGCGCTGATCGCCGACGCGCGGAATGCCGATGAGATGGCCTTTGTCATGGGCCATGAGGCCGCCCACCATATCGCGGGCCATATCCCGCGCCAGCAGGCCAACGCCCAGATCGGTGCCGTTCTTGGTGCCGCGCTTGGTGCGGCGATGGGTGGCGGAGATCAGTCGGTCGAGCTTGGCCAGCAGATCGGCGGGACCTATGGCGCACGCCGCTATGCCAAGGATTATGAGCTTGAGGCGGATGCGCTGGGGACCGAACTGACGCTGTACGCGGGCTATGACCCGGAGCGGGGGGCGGCCTTCTTCACCCGCATTCCCGATCCGGGCGACCGCTTCCTTGGCACCCACCCGCCGAATGCGGACCGTATCGCGACGGTGCGGCGGACCCTGATGCGCCTCGGCGTCAATCCGGGCGGGTGATCCAGCTTGACTTGGATCAAGGCGGCGCTGCCCTTGCGCACCGATCCTGAGCGGGCAGGACATCCGTGAAGGAGGCACCCCTTGGCCCGAGTGATCCCGTTCGCCGCGACGGGCGCGAGTGACGCGCCGCTCGTCCCCTATTACCTGACCGATGCGGCCTCGCGACGCCATGGCGTCGATCTGGCCGCCGCGCTGAATACCGGCCTGATGTCGGCCGAGGATTTCCGCGCCATACTGACCGCCTGCCGGGGCTGTGTGGAGGCGGTGGGCGCAAGGCCCAAGGCCGACCCCTGCGCCCCCGTCGCGCCGGAAAACTGCGCCAACCGCGCCATCCTCGAAGGGCTGCGCGGGATCGTCTGAGCGGTCAGTTGGCCGCCCGGTGACTTGCCGTCTGGCCTTGCGCCAGGGTGGGCGTTCGTCTGCCGCCGGAACGAAGCGGGGGCGATGTAACAGGATCTGGTGCGGGCTGCGGACGCAAAGGGGCGCAAGATGACGGGCAAGGCGATCCTGACAGGCGGGGTGCTTCTGGCGCTGCTGGCGGGGTGTCAGGCGACGGGGCTGTCGCGGAACGAGGGGCTCGCGACCGACCTGCCATTGATGAGCGGCTACCGCGACGCGGGGGATGCCTGCAAACGGGTGGGCGAGGATGCCTTTACCAACCGTTTCCTCGACGATGCCGCCGACCTGATCGCCTGCCCCGCCGGGGTCGCGGAGTTGAGCGGTTTCGGCCCCGAAAGCGGGGCCGCGCAGGTCGCGGTGAAGGACAGCTGGGTCCTGATCTCCGTCCCGCGCCGGTGATCTGACGGCGCGCGCGGGCAGGCCCCCGCCCAAGTACATAGTATAGCCAACCCCATTCGGCAACAGCAACGCCCAGCCAACCGCGGGAGTAATTTA
>DAIOXI010000013.1:0-5157 GCA_036758045.1 Albidovulum sp. | reverse complement strand
AAGTCCTTCGTCTCGCCTCCGCCTTGCGGCTCCGGCTCGGCCCTGCCTCCGGCGGGAGTATTTTCGGCAACGAAGAAGCCGGACGGCTCAGGCGCGGCGGCCCCAGAGGTCATAGTCGCCGGCCTCATCCACCTCGACCGTGACGATGTCGCCGGGGTTCAGGCTTTCGAAATCCGCGTCGATGAAGAGGTTGCCGTCGATCTCCGGCGCGTCGGCCTTGGTGCGGCAGGTGGCGCCTTCGCCGTCCACCGCGTCGACAATGACCTCGATCCGGCTTCCGACCTTCGCGGCAAGTTTCGCCTCGGAAATCGCCTGCGCCTTCGCCATGAACCTGTCCCAGCGGTCCTGCTTGACCTCGTCCGGGACATGGTCGGGCAGGGCGTTCGACCGCGCGCCCGCGACGTTTTCGTATTGGAAGCAGCCGACGCGGTCCAGTTGCGCCTCATCCAGCCAGTCGAGGAGGGTCTGGAATTCCGCCTCCGTTTCGCCGGGATAGCCGACGATGAAGGTCGAGCGCAGCGTGATTTCCGGGCAGATCGCGCGCCAGGCGGCGATTTCGTCCAGCGTCCGTGCCGCCGCCGCCGGGCGGGCCATGCGTTTCAGTGTCTCGGGGCGGGCGAGGTCGGTGATATGGGCGCGGTGGTCACGCTCTGTGGCGTGTTTCAGGTCCACCCCATAGGCGGAGGTGTCCTGGCTGATGACGAGAAGCTCCCTCACCCCGGCCTCAACCAGCCTTTCCGCCTCGCGCAGCACCGCATGGGCGGGGCGCGAGACGAGGCGGCCGCGCATGTCGGGGATGATGCAGAAGCGGCATTTGTGGTTACAGCCCTCGGAAATCTTGAGGTAGCTGTAATGGCGCGGGGTCAGTTTCACGCCGGTGGCGGGCAGCAGATCGACGAAGGGATCGGGCGCGGGTGGCACGGCCGTATGGACGGCGTCCAGCACCGCCTCATACTGATGCGGGCCGGTGACGGCGAGGACGGAGGGATGCGCGCCGGTGATGTAGTCGGGTTCCGCGCCAAGGCAGCCGGTGACGATGACGCGGCCGTTCTCGGCCAGCGCCTCGCCGATCGCCTCAAGGCTTTCGGCCTTGGCGCTGTCGAGAAAGCCGCAGGTGTTGACGATGACGGCTTCGGCGCCGCGGTAATCGGGGCTGATCTGGTAGCCCTCGGCCCGCAGGCGCGTCAGGATACGCTCGCTGTCCACAAGCGCCTTGGGGCAGCCGAGGGAGACCATGCCGATGGTCGGTTGCCCCTCGCGCCGTCCTTCGTCGAAGACGGGGCGGGGCGCGAGGTCGGGGCGGAGATCGGGCGGGTTTTGCGACATTGGCGGGATATAGCCCAAAGGCCGGGGGGCGGGGAAGAGGCTGCGGAAGGGCTTGACCTGTGCTGCGAAATACCCCATGTGCCACACGTCGCTGCGCTGCCGCGTGAGTTTGCCGCGCCCCTGAACGGGCCATCAGCGACACGAGATTTCAGTTCCCCATCACGCAGGGTTCCTGACGCGAACGGCCGGACCGGCGGGAAACGCCCGCTTGTCCCGAGGCCCCGCGAACCCTAACCGGCCGCTGACCTGCGGCCACGCAACACGGCTGCGGCGGGCATGGCGCCCCTCGCGGCCCAGGAAGGATACGGACTTTGTTCGATTTCGACATGCTCGGCCTTGCGCCGAAACTTTTGACTGCGCTGAAGGGCGCGGGGCTGACCCAGCCGACCCCGATCCAGAACCAGGCGATCCCGCTGGCGCTGGAAGGCCATGATATCCTCGGCCTCGCCCAGACCGGGACCGGCAAGACGCTGGCCTTTGGCCTGCCGCTGGTCGATCACCTGCTGGCCCAGCCGGGCAAGCCGCTGCCCAAGACCGCCAAGGCGCTGATCCTTGCGCCGACGCGCGAGTTGGTGAACCAGATCGCCGAAAGCCTGCGGGTGCTGACCGCAGGCACCAAGCTGCGCGTTGCGACCGTCGTCGGCGGCCAGTCCATCGGCAAGCAGATCGCGATGCTGTTCCGTGGCACCGACATTCTGGTCGCCACGCCCGGCCGCCTGATCGACCTGATGGATCGCGGCGCGGTCGATCTGTCCACCGTGCGCCATCTGGTGCTGGATGAGGCGGACCAGATGCTTGACCTCGGCTTCATCCATGCGCTGCGCAAGATCGCGCCGCGCCTTGGCTCCCCGCGCCAGACGATGCTCTTCTCGGCGACGATGCCGAAGCAGATGGAGGAGTTGTCCCAGGCCTATCTGACCAATCCGCGCCGGGTGCAGGTCGCGCCGCCGGGCAAGGCCGCCGACAAGATCACGCAATCGGTGCATTTCCTCGACAAGGGCGCCAAGCCGGCCAAGCTGCGCGAGATCCTGTCGCGCGATCCGGCCGCGCTGACGCTGGTCTTCGCGCGCACCAAGCACGGGGCGGAGAAGCTGATGAAGGGGCTTGTGGCGGACGGGTTCAACGCCGCCGCGATCCACGGCAACAAGAGCCAGGGCCAGCGTGACCGCGCCATCAAGGCGTTCCGCGCCGGTGAGGTGACGACGCTGGTTGCGACCGATGTCGCGGCGCGCGGGATCGACATTCCGGGCGTGGCCTATGTCGTCAACTTCGACCTGCCGGAAGTGGCGGACAACTATGTTCACCGCATCGGCCGCACCGCGCGCGCCGGACGCGAGGGCGAGGCGATTGCGTTCTGCGCGCCCGAAGAGGCGGGGCTCTTGCGCGACATCCAGAAATTGATGAAGATCGACGTGCCGGTGGCCAGCGGGTCGATGCCGCAGGGCGACGGCAACGCCGCGCCGGGCCGCAACAAGGGCGGGCCGCGCCGCCGGGGGCGTGGTGGCCCTGCCGGGGGCGGTCAGGCGGCCCAGGCGCCGAAGCCCGCCAAGCGCCGTCGTCCGCGTCGCCCGCGCGCGGCCTGATCGGTCGCGCCGGTCTGGCAGGCTCAGGCCCTGAGCCGCCAGCCGGTGCGGAAGATCGCCCAGACTGCCGTGATGCCAAGAGCCAGGAACACCGTCACGGCGGCCAGCGACAGGCCGACCGGCACATCCGCCATGCCGAAATAGGCCCAGCGGAACCCGGAGATCAGGTACAGAACCGGGTTCAGATGCGCGACGCCCTGCCAGAAGGGCGGTAGCATCGAGGCGGAATAGAAGGCGCCGCCCAGGAAGACCAGCGGCGTGACGACCATCAGCGGGATGAACTGCAACTGCTGCCAGTCCTTCGCCCAAAGCCCCATCAGGAAGCCGAAGAGGGAGAAGCTGACTGCCGTCAGGGTCAGGAAGCCCAAAGCCCAGACCGGATGCGCCACGGGCAGGTCCACGAAGAGCAGCGCCGTCAGGTGGATCACCACCGCGATGATGACGGATTTCAGCGCCGCCGCCCCGACATAGCCCGCCACGACCTCGATGAAGGACATCGGCGCGGCGAGGATTTCATACATGGTGCCCGCGAATTTCGGGAAGAATATCCCGAAGGAGGCATTGGCGATCGACTGCTGAAGCACCGTCAGCATGATAAGGCCCGGCACGATGAAGGCGCCGTAGGACACGCCTTCGACCGAGGGGATGCGCCCGCCGATGGCGGCGCCGAAGACGACGAAATACAGCACCGTCGAGACCACAGGCGAGGCGAGCGATTCCCAGGGCGTGCGCCAGAAGCGCGCCATCTCGTGATCGAAGATCGTCTTGACCGCGCGCAGGTTCATGCGCTTTCCTCCACCAGTCTCAGGAACACCTCTTCAAGCGAGGATTGTTCGGTTTCCAGATCGCGCACACCGATCCCTTCCTCTGCAAAGCCCGCGAGCAGCCGCGCGATGCCCGAACGATCGGCGCGGGTGTCGTAGTCATAGCTGACGCGCAGCCCGTCTTCCGACAGGGTCAGGCCATGGCCTGCAAGGCTGTCCGGCAGCGCCGCCAGCGGGTCGGTCAGTTCCACCGTCAGCCGCTTGCGCCCGAATTCGTGCATCAGCGCGGCCTTGTCCTTCAAGAGCAGCAGGCGGCCCTTGTCGATGATGCCGATCCGGTCGGCCATCTCTTCGGCTTCCTCAAGGTAATGGGTGGTCAGGATCACCGTCACGCCTGCGGCGCGCAGGTCGCGCACCACCGCCCACATCTCACGCCGGAGCGTCACGTCCACGCCGGCGGTCGGTTCGTCGAGGAACAGGACGCGCGGCCCATGCGACAGCGCCTTGGCGATCAGCACCCGCCGCTTCATGCCGCCCGAAAGCTCATTCAGGCGCGCGTCGCGCTTGTCCCAAAGCGCCAGCGACCGCAGCACCTGTTCCAGATGCGCATCATCCGGCGCCCGCCCGTGCAGCCCGCGCGAGAAGCGGACGGTGTTCATCACCGTCTCGAACGGTTCCACCGCGATTTCCTGCGGGACAAGGCCGATCAGGCTGCGCGCCGCGCGGTAGTCGCGGGCGATGTCGTGGCCGCCCACCAGGGCCTGCCCGCCCGTGGGCGTGACGAGGCCGCAGAGGATGGAAATGAAGGTGGTCTTCCCGGCCCCGTTCGGGCCGAGCAGGGCGAGGATCTCGCCCTCGCGGATTTCCAGCGTCACGCCGCTGAGCGCGACGGTGCCGCTGGCATAGGTCTTGGCGAGGTCACGGACCTCGATGATCGGGGGCATGGTCAGACATCTTTCCTGTTGCGCGGCGGCACGCTAGTCCGTCGGCGCGGGGATTTCCATTGGGGGATTGCGGGCCGCCCGGCCCGATGCGAACGGCTTCCATACAACGCGCGCAACCGGCGCCGCGGACGCGCTGCCGATGTCGATCAGCAAACGCTGGTGATCCGCTTCAGCGCCGCCGGTCGCGGCGCGAGGACATCGGCTGGAACGCGACGCCGACATGGGCCTCGCAATAGGGTTTGCCGGGCTGGGTGGAGAGGCCGCAGAACCAGAAATCCTCGGTCGCCGGGTCGCCGATCGGCCATTTGCAGGTCCGCTCGGTCAGTTCCATCAGCGTCAGCTTGCGGGCCTTCTTTTCCACCTCGCGGACCGAGGCGAGCGCTTCGGGGCTGATCTCGCCGGCCGAGGGCTGCGGCGGCAGCGGCTGACCGGCCGGGATGATCGGGCGGCGCTGCGAGGGCGTGGCGCTGGGTGCAGGCGCGGGATCGGCGGCGGGCTTGTCGGCACGGGGCGCGGCGGAGGCCGCAGGGGCGGCCGGTT
>DAIOXI010000012.1:27310-30811 GCA_036758045.1 Albidovulum sp. | reverse complement strand
CGAGGAGATGATCGACGCGCTTCTCGCGCCCACCGCCGCCCTTCCCGGCGGCGGCCATATGGCGATCGAACCGACCCGCGCGCTGATCGCGGTCGATGTGAACACCGGCAACGACACCTCGCCCGCCGCCAGCCTCAAGGCCAATATCGCCGCCGCCCGCGACCTGCCGCGCCAGCTGCGTCTGCGCGGGCTTGGCGGGCAGGTGACGGTCGATTTCGCGCCGATGCCCAAACGCGACCGCGCCGCGCTTGAACAACAGCTTCGCGCCGCGTTTCGGGGCGAGGCGAACGAGACGAGCCTTGCGGGCTGCGCCGATATCGACCTCGGCCGCTGGCTGACCGGCGCCTATGCGATCCCTGCCGAGGAAGAGGACGACCCCGACGAGGCCGATTTCGGCGCCGCCGGGGCCAGGCCGCACTGAGCCGGGCGGCGCCCGCACAATCCTGAAAAACCCTCTGGACAGCCCCGCCCGCCTCGCCTAAACACCCGAAACCGGACGGCAACGTCCCCGGTGCCCAGATAGCTCAGTTGGTAGAGCAGCGGATTGAAAATCCGCGTGTCGCTGGTTCGATTCCGGCTCTGGGCACCACTTAACACCCTGAAATCGCTAGGCTTTGCTTTCATTCCGATTTCTCTTTCGGTTCGGGTTTGACGTTTTGGGCGGAAGGTTTGACAATCCGCGCCCGCCGCGCGTTCTCGGTTTCGAGAGTCGCCATGGTCTCGCGGTTCTTGGCAGCAAGGTTGGCAGACCGCGAATAGTGCCGCGCCATGGACAGGGTTTTCTGTCCCAAGATGTCGGCAATGCGGCGCTCATCAAGCCCTGCCTCGCGCAGCGTGGTCGCCACGGTATGCCGCAGGCCTTTGAGGGTGAGACCGGGCTGGATCAGCCCCTCCGCCTCCAGCCCCGTCTTGAAGCGATGCCAAACGGTGGAGGATCCGTTGTCCTGACCCTAAGCACTGTTCTTGCCGCCAACTGTTCATATCTACCTTTCCGGGAAAAGCCCCGGCATCCAGTCGCTCGCCAACCTAGCCGGGAAACTCAGCCTCAAAGGCGCGCGTTGAGTGTCTGATTTCAGCGCCCCCATCGCCAGCAGTTCCGCCGTGACTTTTCGCGTCTGACGGTCGCTGACGCCGAGAAGGCTGGGCAATGCTCCGCGTTCGACTTCGCCGGACATCAGCGCTTCGCGCATGACTATATCTGCGCCCTTGGCCAGCGTGCCCTTGGCCAACTCGCCCTTGCACCAGGTCATGATCCTCTCGCGCAGGCGTTGCGGTTGCATCAGGGTTTCCATGAAGCGGACTTGGTCGATGCAGGCTTCAAGGAAGAAGCTCGCCAATTCGGCGAGGCGCTGTTCGGAGAGGTTGCCTCGGCCGTCAGCTCCACCATGACGGGGTTCGTCGGCAGCAATTAGGCGCTGCTTGTATTCGGCATCCCGGCGGGCGAGGCCCCGGGCAGCGGACCAGAGGCCATCGGAGCCGACAGTGTCGCGCAGCATGGCGTGGGCGACCATGCGCGAGACGCGGCCATTCAGATCAACGAACGGGTGGACCCAGACAAGGCGATGGTGAGCACAGGCTGTGGCGATGATCGCGCCGCTTCTGCCCTGCAGTCCATACATCTTGCGCATATGCGCCAGAAGGCGCGGCACCGCGCCGGGGCTTGGGGCGACGTGCTTGCCGACCTGGACAAAGTCCGTGCGGAATTCGCCGGGGACAATTGGAAACTCTGTGCCGTCCGGTCTGTGCACGACGAGCAAATCCGGTGGCAGGTTCTGGCAGAAGCGGCGGTGGATTTCGCGCAGGCTGTCGGGGGCAAGCGGGTGGTCGGTCAGCCCCCCTGTGTCGATCCAGCGCTGCACCTCGATGTGGGCGACGGCCTCAAGCTGCAGGTTCCGCTTCTCGGCGTCGGCGCTGAAATCCTTGTTCAGGGCGCGTTCGATGTCGATCGGGTGGGTGTTGTGGCCCTCGATCAGGTTCGAGTAGTAGCAGTTCATCGACCGGACGAGATCGGCCAGCGGCGCGCGGATGCCTTTGGGTAGGGATGATCGCAGCCCTGAGGACTGGCTGGCGAGTTCGACGGCCAGGTCGTTCAACTGCGCCCGATACTTTGAAGCTTCTTCAGGGATCAGTGGCTCGACGATGGTGATCGCTTCGCCCTTGTCTGCTATGGTGTCGGTCGACATGGCGCCCCTAGATACAAGGCCCAGCGGCCTCGTTAGAGTTCCGGTTCATATTCCGGGCTCGGCGAGAAGCTTAGCGCACTTAACATCAATAAAATAGGCAAAAAATTCGATACCCTGATCTCAGAGTGAGTTCGTTCTGTTCCGCTATGAGTTCCGTTTCAAGTTCCGTTTCCTTCTACCCTAAAGCTCATGCCCCCAATCCCGTTCCCTCAGCGCCGCCTCAGCCGTTCTTCGGCGGCCTTCGCTTGCTTCAAGCTCTCGCTCAGCTGCCTGTCGATCGCCCCTAAGTTCGCGGCTTCGCTCAGCAAGCCACGCAAGGCCGTCATGGACTCGATCTGTGACCGAATGAGCAGCGAGACGCAGTCGGCCAAGCCATCCATCCTCAGCCCCATCCGGTTGGTCGAGCGCGCTTCCAAGGCGCGCAAGGCCTGTGCCGAGGTTTCGGAGGCTGTCGCCAACCGTTCGACGTAGCCAAGCAATTCGCGCTCCAGCGCTGTCAGGGGCGTCTGCATTCATTTCTCCGATATCTGAATGCACAACACCGATCTCTGTTCGCTGATCGCGCATGTCTGAATACGCGCCCGGGCCGGGTCGGTCAGAAGGTAGGTCATCCCGCCCTGGTCGATCCTCTGCAGGCCAAGGCGCGTCAGTTCCGATTTCGACAGCATCACGCTCCAGAGCCAGCTCAGCACGAGCAGCGCCGTGATCGCGGCGGTCGCGGTCGCCAGCAGGATCACCGGTGCAAGGGTCAGCCACCGCGTAATCCGGTGCTGAAAGCTCAGCATCGTGCCCGAGGTCGCGTGCAGAAACATGCGGGTATCGGCCTCGATTATATCGCGCGCGCGCGTCGCAATGGCCGTCAAATCGCTCCTGAAGCTCTGCAGCTGGGATGCCATCAAGGCGGCGTTCTCGTGCCGCAGGGCTTCCAGATCCGCGTTCAGACGTTCGCTGAGCCGTGGGGTCACCGACTTTGCATGTCGTCCGAGGGCCGTGCCGATCGTCTCGAAGGACGGATGGCATTCGCCGGTGTCGTGGTCGGCATGGGTAAGCGCCAGATAGGCGGCGACGCGGAAGGCGTTGTCGTCCAGCGACTGGTCAAGGACGAGGTCGAGAAGGTACTGCAGCTTGACTTGGCAGAAGGGCAGAATGTCAGACATGCAGGCCCCCGGTGATTGCGCCGGAGTCCGCGGTTTGGTATCCTGTCAGGACAGTGACTTCGAATGCGCCGTCGAGGTGGGTGGCCGCCCCCTCGACGGTTTTTCTTTGCCCCGAATCGCAGAAGAACCGGTTTGACAATCGCCCCTTAAGTGCTTGATTT
>DAIOXI010000012.1:17566-27300 GCA_036758045.1 Albidovulum sp. | reverse complement strand
GTTTGACAGGGAAGCGCAGCGCAACCGGTTGATTTCCCGCGCCGGTGGACGGCTTGAAAATCCGCGTGTCGCTGGTTCGATTCCGGCTCTGGGCACCACCTTTCAATCCAGCCAGACTGCAAGAGCGCGACCAGTGGCATTGTCGCGTCGGAGCCCTGAGTCGCCCCCCATCACCCCCGCGCGGGCACCATCTGTTGCACCACCCCGGCCAGCAGCAGGTAAAGCGAGGTGATCGCAAGGCCCCAGTGCGCGATCTCGCCCGGCGCGAAATCGACCCAGGCGGCGCGCGCTGCGAAGGCGATCCAGGCCAGCGCCACGGGCAGCGACAGCCAGCGCCAGCGTACCGTGCGGACCGGGTGGATGAATTTCAGGTTGGTGAACATCGAGGCGGCAAGCACCATGATGATCGCCAGCATCAGGTAGAAATTCGGGTGCAGCGCGAACAGGACGATCACCACCATGTTCCAGCAGGCGGGAAAGCCCGCGAAGGAATTGTCCTTTGTCTTCATGCGCGTATCGACGAAATAGATCACGCTCGCATAGGTGATGACGATGATCGCGCACCACCCGGTCCAGCCCGGCAAGAGGCCCGACTGGAAAAGCGCGAAGGCCGGGATGAAGACATAGGTCAGGTAGTCGATGATGAGGTCGAGAAGCACCCCGTCATAGGTCGGCCAGTTGGTCTTGACGTCGTAGTGGCGCGCCAGCGGGCCGTCGATGCCATCGACGATCAGCGCGACCACCAGCCAGAGAAGCATCATGCTCCACTTCTCATCCGCCGCCGACAGCATGGCGAGCATCGACAGGACCGCGCCGGTCGCGGTGAAGAGATGGACATAAAGTGCCTTGAGCCGTGCCGACATCGGATACCTTTCTGAACGCGCGATTCCCCGTCAGGCGCGGGGATGCGCTTTCTCGTATATCTCCATAAGGCGGCTGGCATCCACCGCCGTATAGGCCTGGGTGGTGGAAAGCGAGGCATGGCCAAGCAGGTCCTGGATCGCGCGCAGGTCGCCGCCGGCCGCCAGAAGGTGTGTCGCGAAGCTGTGGCGCAGCGCGTGGGGCGTGGCCGTCGCGGGCAGGCCAAGCGCGCCGCGCGCCTGTGCCATCGCGCCCGCGATCAGGCGCGGGTTCAGCGGCCCGCCACGGGTACCGCGGAAGAGCGCTTCGTCCGGTTCATCGGAGATCGGGAAGGGGCAAAGGCGCAGGTATTCCGCCACCGCAGCCCGGGCGGCGGGCAGGACCGGGACGACACGTTCCTTGCCGCCCTTGCCGCGAATGCGCAGCACCTCGGGCAGGGGGGCATCGGCGCCGGTCAGCGACAGCGCTTCGGAAATCCGCAAGCCGCAGCCGTAAAGCAGCGTCACGACGGCGGCGTCGCGGGCGGCCACCCATTCCTCGCGCGGGAGGCTGCCCATCAGACCGATGACCTCCTTCGCGGCGGGTTCGGACAGCGGCCGGGGCAACTTGCGCTGGAACTTCGGGCTGCGTGTGGCGAGGATCGCGGTCGGGTCAAAGCCGTCGCGTTCGGCCAGCCAGCGGGCAAAGCCCTTCACCGCCGAGAGGCTGCGCGCCAGCGACCGTGACGCCACGCCGCGCGCCCGTTCATGCGCCATCCAGCCGCGCATGTCCGATTGCGTCACCCCTGCCAGCCGCGCCGGGCCGATGCTGTCGCCTGTATGTTCGGCCAGAAAGGCGAGAAAGCCGGTCACGTCGGTGCGATAGGCCCGGATCGTATGGGCCGCCGCATCGTCCAGCGCGGCGAGGTGATCCAGCCACCGGGCCAAGGCGTCGCGCAGCGCGGGGGAAAGGGCGAGGGTCATCCCGCCCCCTCTCAGGCCAGCCAGCGGCGCATCGCCCGTTCGAAGACGCCGCCTAGGAAGGCCAGAAGATCGGTGCCGTGATTGGCGCGGAACTGGTGCGGGTCCTCTGCCCCCAGCGCCAGCATCCCCGGCAGCCGCCCATTGCCGAGGTCAAGCCGCAGCGCCGCCTCGGACCGCAGATAGGCGCCCGCCTCGCCATAGATGGAGCCGCCGTCGTCGGAATGGATCTGGCGCAGCACCACCTGCCGTTCGGGCGCGCCGCGCCCCCCGGCGAGGTAATCATCGACAAAACCGGGGTCACGGACGCAAAGCACCTCACCCACACGCTCCAGCGAGGGGTCGCGATCCTCCTGCACGGTTTCCAGCACCAGCCGCACGCAATCGACGCGCAGGATCTGCGCCACGTCGCCGCCGAGGTTCTTCAGGAACTCCTCGAACTCGGTCGGGTCCAGCATGCGCAGGATCGCGCGGTGGATCTGGTTGGTCCCGGCGAGGTTCTCATAGGCCGCCGCGATCACCGACCGGTGGGTATCCTCCAGCCGGTCCAGCCGCGCCTCAAGCCGTTCCATCGCGATGCCGCGCAGATCGACGATATTGGCGCCCATCGCGCGTTCGTTCGCCGCGATCAGCGCGCGCATCAGGTCGCGGTCCTCAAGGATAACTTCGGGTTCCGCGATCAGCCTGTCCCGGAGGTCTGCCGCGATGCTCGCCGTATCTGCCATGCCTGTCTCTTCTTAAGCGGTGTTTGCCGCGATCCTAACAGTGCAGGGCCGGGAAGGCTTGCGTTTTTTCGCAGATGCGGCGACGGGCCGGGGCAGGCGTTGCAGGAAGGACTCCCTCACCCGCCCATTCCGGCCCCTCGCCGGCGCTCTCAGCTCAGACGATCTTCTGGCCGGTCTTGGCCCAGTCCTTCAGAAACTGGTCAAGGCCCTTGTCGGTCAGGACGTGGTTCGCCATCGCCTTGATGACGGCGGGCGGCGCGGTGATGACGTCGGCGCCGATCTTGGCGCAGTCGATCACATGGTTCACCGTGCGGATCGAGGCGGCGAGGACCTCTGTCCGGTAGTCGTAATTGTCATAGATGGTGCGGATGTCGTGGATCAGGTCCACCCCGTCGAGATGGATGTCGTCCAGCCGCCCGATGAAAGGCGAGATGAAGCTGGCCCCGGCCTTCGCCGCCAGAATCGCCTGAGCGGGCGAGAAGCAGAGCGTGACGTTGACCTTGTGGCCTTCGGATGCGAAAGCCTTGCAGGCGGTCAGGCCGTCCCAGGTCAGCGGCACCTTGATCGCGATGTTGGGGGCGATCTTGGCAAGCTTCAGCCCTTCGGTGATCATCTGTTTGGCCTCGGTGGCCACGACTTCGGCGGAAACGGGACCCGAGACCATGTCGCAGATCTCTTTCGTGACCTCGAGAATGTCGCGGCCCGATTTCAGGATCAGCGAGGGGTTGGTGGTGACGCCATCCACCATGCCAAGGTCGTTCAATTCCTTGATCGCGGCGGTGTCGGCGGTATCGACGAAGAATTTCATGGCAGCGCTCCCTCAGATGGCGGCTTCGTTTCGGCGCCTCTTTAGCGCAAACATCGGGCGGCAGGAACCCGTGATCGGGGGGCGGGCGTGACGGAGTCGGGCTTTTTCGACGCGAATGCGCTGATCTCGGTGCTGACGACCGAGCCGCTGGGGCGGCCCCTCGATTACCGCGCGCCTGAGGGGGGCTGCTGGACCGGCGCCTTTGTCGAGGTGCCGCTGGGTCCGCGCCGGGTTCTGGGTGTGGTCTGGGGACCGGGCGAGGGGGGCTATGACCTTGCCAAGGTGCGCCCCGTGATGCGGGTGCTGGAGGCCGCCCCCATGGCGGCGGCGATGCGCGACTTCCTGATGCGGGCGGCCGATTACACGCTGACGCCGATGCCCGCGATGCTGCGGCTGGCGACCCGTGCGCCGGGGCTGGCCGATCCGCCGGGGCCGCGCAGGGTCTACCGCAAGGGTTGGGCAGAGCCGGACCGGATGACGGGCGCGCGGGGGCGGGTTCTGGATACGCTCGACGAATACGGCGGCGCGGCCTTTACGCTCTCGGAACTGTCCGCGCTTGCGGGCGTTTCCACCAGCGTTATCAAGGGCATGGTCAAGATCGGCGCGGTGGCGGAAGAAGAGGCGCCCCGCGATCTGCCCTATCCGGCGCTTGACCCCGACCTGCCGGGCAAGGCGCTGGCCGGGGATCAAAGTGAGGCCGCCGACGCCTTGCGCAAGGCCGTGGCGGGCGGGCGCTATGGCACGACGCTTTTGAAGGGCGTTACCGGGTCGGGCAAGACCGAGGTCTATCTTGAGGCGGTGGCACAGACGCTGCGGCAGGGGCGGCAGGCGCTGGTCCTGCTGCCGGAGATCGCCCTGACGTCCGAATTCCTGTCGCGGGTGGAGGGCCGCTTCGGCGCCCGCCCCGGCGAATGGCATTCCGGCGTGACTCAGACCGAACGCCGCCGCCTCTGGCGCATGGCGGGCGAGGGGCGCGTGGGCCTTGTCGTGGGGGCGCGTTCGGCGCTGTTCCTGCCATTTCGCGACCTTGGCCTGATCGTGGTGGATGAGGAACACGACACCTCTTACAAGCAGGAAGATGGCGTTCTCTACAACGCCCGCGACATGGCCGTCCTGCGTGCCGCGCTGAGCGATGCGCAGGTGGTGCTGGCCTCGGCCACGCCCTGCCTTGAAACCTGGGTCAATGCCGAAAGCGGCAAATATGCCCGGATCGACCTGACATCGCGCTTCGGTACCGCCGAACTGCCCGAGATGCGCGCCATCGACATGCGCGACGAACAGCTTGAGGCGAACCGCTGGATCGGCCCGACGCTGGCCGCCGCCGTAAACGATCGCATCGGGCGGGGGGAGCAGGCGCTCTTGTTCCTCAACCGGCGCGGCTATGCGCCCGTCACCATCTGCCGCGCCTGCGGCCACCAGATCGGCTGCGATCACTGCGACGCGCGGATGGTCGAACACCGCTTCCTCAAGCGCCTCGTCTGCCATCAATGCGGGGAGACAAAGCCGGTGCCGGCGGCCTGCCCGAACTGCAAGGCCGAAGGGCGGCTCGCCCCCGTCGGGCCGGGGGTGGAGCGTCTGGCCGAAGAGGTCGCCGCCCGCTTTCCCGACGCGCGGCTGGCGGTGCTGTCCTCGGACCTTTTCAGCTCTGCCCGCGCGCTGAAAGAGACGATCGGCAAGATCGCCGAGGGTGGCGCGGACATCATCATCGGCACCCAGATCGTTGCCAAGGGCCACAACTTTCCGTTGCTGACGCTGGTCGGCGTGATCGACGCCGATCTCGGGCTGCAAGGGTCCGATCTGCGGGCGGCGGAACGGACGTTTCAGCTTGTCCGCCAGGTTTCCGGCCGCGCGGGGCGGGGGGAGAGGCCGGGGCTGGCTTTGATCCAGACCTATCAGCCCGAGCATCCCGTCATCCGCGCGATCCTGTCGGGCGAGGAGGAGGCGTTCTGGCGTGCCGAGGCGGCAGAGCGGCGGCGGGCGGGAATGCCGCCCTATGGCCGCCTTGCCGGGATCATCCTGTCGGCGCCCGATGCCCAGACCGTGTTCGATTTCGGCACCGAACTGGCGCGGCGCGACGCACCCCTGCGCCGCATCGGCGCGCAGGTCTTCGGCCCCGCCCCGGCGCCGATCGCGCGGGTGCGGGGGCGGCACCGGGTGCGGCTTCTGGTCAAGGCCGACAAGGCCGCGCCCTTGCAGGCGGCGTTGTCCGCCTGGGTCGGGCAGGTGAAGCCGCCGAACAGTCTGCGCCTGTCGATAGATATCGACCCGCAAAGCTTTTACTGAGGTTCAGTCCATCTGCGCATAGACGGCGGCGGCGATCCGGCGCAGCGCGTCCTGGCTGGTTTGCCCGGTCACGGTGAAGGTCAGTCCGCCATCGGTCCAGGCAATGTTCTCCACCCCGTCATGGCCCGCGAAGCGAAAGGCGGTATCGTCGGTATCCATCCCTGTGCGCCCGATGGTCAGCGCGGTCCGGTGTCCCGCGCTGTCTTCGTAAAGCAGGAAGGCCACCGGCCCGTTTTCCGAAGGCAGGACCCGCGCGCCCGAAAGGTGCAGGCCCGCTTTCGTCAGGCCGGGCGGGGTGACCGGCAGGCCGGTCCGCTCGGTCAGCCAGGGGCCGATGGCGTCCGGGGTCGGGGGCGCAAGGTCCATAGCGGGCAGCCCCTCGGCGGCATAGGTGGCATAGGCGGCGATGGCATCGCGCGCGGCGTTGCCGGCGGGGGAATGAAGGACCGAGTGCCGCCCGGCGGCGAACCCGGCCAGAACACCCAGCGCCAGAAGGACAAGGATGGCGGCCACCCGCAACGGCCGCGCCAGCCGCGCGCGCAGCCGCAGCCGTTCGTCCTGTCGCGCCGCCTCGATGCCCTCGCGCAGCGCTTGCGGCAGCGGGGCGTCCAGAACCCCGGCATAGGCGGCCCGCAGATGATCGTCCTGCCGCGCCCAGCCGTCCAGCGTGGCGCGAATCTCGGGCTCATGCGCGCTGCGTTCGGACAGTTTCACGCGCTCCGGCCCCGGCAGCGCGCCGGCGTGTAGCCGGATCAGCGCGGCGGCAAGTTCCGTCCGCGCCTCGCCCATCATGCCTTGCCCTGACGCGGGGCCGGGGCCGCCGCCCCGCCCGTGAGCCTGCCAAGCGCCGAACGCGCCCGCGCCAGCCGCGCGACCAGCGCGTCCTCGCCCAGGCCCAGCGTCGCCGCCGCCTCGGCAAGGCCTTGCCCGTCGATCACTGTCAGGGCCAGCGCCTGCCGTGCATCGACCGGAAGCCGCGCCACCGCCGCGCGCACCGCCACGGCCTCCGCATCCGGCCCATCCTCTGCCGCGACCGCCGCGCCCGCATCGACCAGCACCAGATGCGCGCCCCGGCGCCGGTCGCAGTCCCGATGCCGCTTCATCAGCGCGCGCCACACCCATCCGGCGATGGGGCCGTCATCGCGCAGGTAATGGCGCCGCGCCAGCGCGCGGTCGATCGTATGGGCCACCAGATCGTCAGCCGCCGCCATGTCGCCGGTCAGCACCAGCGCCACCCGGCGCAGCCGTGGCGCCATCGCTTCGATCTCATCCAGAAGACCCATTCGACTCGTCCCGTTCGCAGGCAGGGGCAGTCTAGGACGGTCGGTGGCCACTGGTCCACCGTCCTTTGGCCGCGCGCGCCGGATCAGGCTGCCGCGCGTTCAACCCTTTGATCGAACAGCAGGTCGGTCAGTGCCGCGCCCAGCCACATGCAGAAAAGCGCGAGCCATGCCGTGCCGACAAAGATCGACCCGCCGGTGACACCCGCCCCGATGGAACAGCCCCCCGCCAGCATCGCGCCGAATCCCATCAGGACCGCCCCTGTCATCGACCGGCGCATGCTGCTTTCGCCGTCGAAGCCTTCGAGGCGGAACTGCCCCCCGATCAGCGCCGAAAAACCCGCGCCCAGCACCACGCCCGGCACCAGCCCGACATCGAATTCAAGGATGCGTTCGGGCGACAGGAAGAACATCAGCGTCGCCGCGGAAGGCCCTGAAAAGGTAACGGAACTGACCGTCACGGGGTCGAAGCTGACCTGCGACAGCGCGTAGGTCGACATCCAGCCAAGCGCCACCGAAAAGCCGACGCCGGAGGCGAAGATCAGGGTTGAAACCCCGATCCGGTTGCGACGCGCGATGACCAGCGCCAGAAGGGCAATGGCAGCCCCGAGGATCAGCCCGCTTTCGCGCGGCAGGCCCAGCCAGTCGATCAGGTTCAGGTTCTGCCCGCCTTCGGTGACAGACAGCGAGGCCAGCCGGTCGCGCGCCGGCGCAAGGATGCCCTTCAGACTCATCTGCGCCACCACGGCGAAGATCAGGCCCGAGACGACCGACCGCAGGTTGCCCGAGGAGGCAAGGACCAGAAGCCGACCGGGGCAGCCGCGCGACATCACCATGCCGACGCCGAAGACCAGCCCGCCGATCACCGCGCCGGACCATGACCCCGGCACCGCCATCATCCGTGCCTCTTCCACCCGGAAGAAGCCCAGAAGCTCTGCCGCCTGGACCCAGACCAGCGCGGTGGAAAAGCACAAGAGCCAGACCGCCACCCGTGGCCCAAGCTGCCGCCGGGCGAATTCCACCGTGGCCGCGCGCAGGCAGAAGCGCGACCGTTGCGCCGCCACGCCGAAGACCGCGCCGGTGACCAGACCCAGAAGAGCGGCCGTCGGCGCCTCGCCGATCCGCTCGATGATCGCAACCAGATCCATGCGCGGTTCCTCCCTGTCTCCCCGACGCATGCATTATGAAGAATGTGTTTTCCTTGATACAGATCATGCACCCGCGCACACAAGGGCGGCGAAGCTGTGCGGGGCGGGGGCGCGAATAGCGCTCGCCTCGGCCCGGTTTCCGGCGTAGGCAGGGCCATGCGCAGGCGGACCATGACAATCGAAGAGGCCCGGACGCTGCCCCGCTGGCGGCGGCCTGCGGCGCTTTTGTTCCTCATGGCGGCGGCGATGCCGCTGTCCTTCGCCACCTGGTCGGCACTTCTGAACAATTTCGTCACGGACGCCGCGGGCTTTACCGGGGTGGAGATCGGCTGGCTTCACACGCTGCGCGAGATACCGGGCTTTCTCGCCATCGGGGTGATCGTGCTGCTGTGGCTCTTCCGCGAACAGACGCTCGCGCTGCTGGCGCTGGCGCTTCTGGGGGCGGCGACGGCGGTGACGGCGCTGTTCCCCAGCCTTGGTGGCATCCTTGTCATCACGCTTCTGTCCTCGATCGGGTTTCATTACTTCGAGACCGTGAACCAGTCGCTGCAACTGCAATGGATCGACCGGGCGAAGGCGCCGCAGACGATCGGCTGGATCGTCGCCATCGGCTCGGGCGCGTCGATGTTGGCCTATGGGCTGATCGTGCTGACCTGGAAGACCTTCGACCTCAGCTATGAGATGGTCTATGCGACCGCAGGCGGGCTGACAGTCGCCATCGTGCTTTTCGCGACCTTCGCCTATCCGAGGTTCGAGGCGCCGGACCCGCAATTGAAGCATTTCGTCCTGCGCAAGCGCTACTGGCTCTACTACCTGCTGCAATTCATGGCGGGCGCGCGGCGGCAGATCTTCGTCGTCTTCGCGGCCTTGATGATGTTCGTTCGCTTCGTCTTTCTCGTCTATGAGGTGACGGCGCTGTTCCTGATCAACTTTCTCATCAACATGGTGGCCGCGCCCTATATGGGCCGCGCCGTGGGGCGGTTCGGTGAACGCAACGCGCTGATCTTCGAATATGTCGGGCTGGTCGCGGTCTTTCTGGCCTATGGCGGTATCTACTGGTTCGGCTGGGGTGTCGTGGTGGCGGCGGTGCTTTACGTCATCGACCACCTCTTCTTCGCGCTCGCCTTCGCGCTGAAGACCTATTTCCAGAAGATCGCGGCACCGGGCGACATCGCGCCGACCGCTGCCGTGGCCTTTACCATCAACCATATCGCCGCCGTCTTCCTGCCCGCCGCGCTGGGCTACCTCTGGGTGCTGTCGCCGGGCGCGGTCTTTGGCCTTGCGGCGGGCTTCGCCATCGCCTCGCTGCTTCTGGCGCTGATGATCCCGCGCCACCCCGAGCCGGGGTATGAGACGATCTTTGCCCGTGGCCTTCCGGTCGCGGCGGAATAGATGACCGCGCCCCGCCAGGGAAAATTCGTCACCGGGAACCTGATGGGCCATGTGGTGACCATGGCGCTTTCCGGGGCGCTGGGCCTGTCCTTCACGTTCCTCGTCGATTTCCTCGCGCTCTGGTGGATCTCCCAGCTTCGGGTGGAGGCGATGATCGCCGCCCTCGGTATCGCGGGGACGATCCAGTTCGCGGTGATGTCGGTGGCCATCGGCATGATGATCGGCGCCGTGGCGCTGGTGTCGCGCGCCATAGGCAGGCCGGTGCGGGTGCAACTGCC
>DAIOXI010000012.1:5115-17556 GCA_036758045.1 Albidovulum sp. | reverse complement strand
ATCGGCATGGGCGAGCGGGCGCGGGCGCGGCGGATCGCGACGGTGGGGGTCGTGCTGACGACGGGGTTGCAGGGGCTTCTCGCGGCGCTGATCTGGGTGTTCCGGGACGGGATTCTCGCCGCTTCCGGCGCCGAGGGGGAGGTGCTGGTACTCGGCTCGCAATTCCTGGCGCTGACGCTGCCCTCGATGCCCCTGCTCGCGCTGGGGATCAACGCCTCGGCCATATTGCGCGCCGTGGGCGATGCCTGGCGGTCGATGTCGGTCACCATGACGGCGGGGCTGCTGGCGGTGGTGCTGGACCCGGTGCTGATCGTCTGGATGGGCTGGGGTGTCACCGGGGCGGGCATCTCGCTCGTCGCCGCCCGCGCCGTCATGGCGCTGGCGGGCCTCTGGTTCGTGATCGGCAAGCACGACCTGCTGGCGCGCCCGTCGGTCGAGGATGTGGCCACCTTCTTCCGCCCCTATTTCGCCATCGCACTGCCCGCCATCGCCACCCAGCTGTCCACCCCCTTCGGCAACTGGATCCTGACGCGCGAGATCGCCCAGTTCGGCGAGGCCGCGGTGGCGGGCTGGGGCGTGGTGATGCGGCTGACGATCCCGGCCTTCGGGGGCATCTTCGCGCTGTCCGGCGCCATCGGCGGCATCATCGGCCAGAATTTCGGCGCCGCGCGCATCGACCGCGTCGCGGGGGCTTATTGGGCGGCGCTGAAGTTCTGCGCCGTCTACACCATGGTGACCTGGGTCCTGATGATCGCCGCCACGGGGCCGGTCGCGCGGTCCTTCGGCCTGTCGCCCGAAGGCGTGGCGGTGCTGCGGACCTTTACCCATTATGCGGCCGGTGCCTTTGTCTTTACCGGCGCGCTTTTCGTCGCCAACGCCACGTTCAACAACCTCGCCCGCCCGCTCTGGTCGACGCTTGGCAACTGGTTCCGCGACGGGCTCTTGATGTACCCGCTGGCGCTGACCGGAGCCATGTGGCTGGGCGCGCCGGGTATCCTCTGGGCCAACGCGCTGGCCAATGTCGCGGCGGGCTGTCTCGCGGCGTGGTTCGCGTGGCGCTATGTCCGGCGGCTGGGCCGCGCGCCCGTCGCCCCGCAGGGCGCGAGGGGCTGGCGTTGAACGACCCGGCGCGATAAGCCCCAAGCCGGACACCTGACCGGGAGAGACCGATGACCACCTTCACCGCGATCACGACGCTGCCCGCCCGCGCGCCCGCCGAGGGGCTGGTCGAGGCGCTTGAGGATCTGGACCCCGCGGGTGTGGGCTGCTTCGAGATCGAGGACGGCTCGGGCCGCTGGGAGGTTGGCGCCTATTTCGAGGAAGCCCCGGACGAGATCGCGCTGTCGCTTCTGGCGGCGGCCTTCGGGGCGGCGGAGTTCGCCGTCTCGGAACTGCCCGAAACCGACTGGGTCGCCCATGTCCGGCGCGAATTGCAGCCGGTCGAGGCGGGCCGCTTCTTCGTCTATGGCAGCCATGACGCCGACAAGGTGCCGGGCGATCGCGTGCCGCTGTTGATCGAGGCGGCGATGGCCTTTGGCACCGGCCATCACGGCACCACCAAGGGCTGCCTTCTGGCGCTGGAACGCCTGGCGGGCGAAGGTGTGGTGGCGCGGAATGTGGCCGATATCGGCTGCGGCACGGCGGTGCTGGCCATGGCCGCCGCCGCGATCTGGCCGGACCCGGTGCTGGCCTCGGACATCGACCCGGTCGCGGTCGATGTGGCGCGCGCGAATGTCGCGGCCAACGGTTTCGCCGACCGTGTGACCTGCGTCGAGGCGGCGGGCTTTGACGCCCCCGCGCTGCGCGCCGCCGCGCCCTTCGATCTGGTTTTCGCCAATATTCTCAAGGCGCCGCTGATCGCCTTGGCCCCCGACATGGGCCGCCATGTCGCCCCCGGCGGAATCGCGATCCTGTCCGGTATCCTCGTCCCGCAGGCGGATGAGGTGATCGCGGCCTATGAGAGAACCGGATTTACCTTGCGTCACCGCGACGAACAGGGCGAGTGGACGATATTGGTTCTGCACCGCAACCAATAGGCGAAAAAAGCTGGCTGCCGCCAAATTCCTGCCGCAAAGATACCCCACCCTGGTCAAATCCGGGGGCGTGATAACTGGGTAACAGCGAGGTACCGAAATGGTCGATCGCAATTTGCAGAGCTTTTACGGCCGTCTCGGCCGCATCGAGAGCATCCATCAGGCCGGTGGCGGGTTCGAGGCCGAAGGCACGCTGGGCATGTCCTTCTACAACGCCCGCCGTCGCCGCAGGACGCGCCGCGTGGGCATTCTGGGGCCGCTGGTGGTGGTCGCCATGTCGGTCGTGGCGCTGAAATCCATGGTCCATGCAACCATCGGCGCCGATCTTTATGAGAAACGTGTGGCCGCGCTGGACGAGGGAACCGCGGTGGAAAGGGCCGGGGCCTATGTGCTTCAGGCCGACCCGCTGACGCTGGCGATTTCCGGCAAGATCCGCGACATCCTGAACTGATTTCCCGGACCGGCCCGCCGGGCCGGTCATCGGGCTTTTCTGAAACGAGAAAGGCCGTGACAGCATCTGCTGTCACGGCCTTTGGCGCGATCGCGCGTCCCGGCGCCCCTTGGGGCGCCGTCGGATGGTTCCGCCCTCAGCGGGTCGCGATCGTGTCGATGTCAGCGCGGGTCAGCCCGATATCGTCCAGTTCGCGGTCGGTCAGACGCGACAGGGCGTTGCGGGTGACGCGGGCGTCGTTCCAGGCGGCGAAGGCCGAAACCATGGTGCCGAAGAAGCCACCCATGTGGTGTTGCGCTGTGCGGTTCGTGGTAGAGACAGACATTTCCGTTTCCTCAGTTTTCAAAGCGCCTGTTTTCTGTGCGCCCTGCTTTCGAGGCGTCAGATAGAACCGCCGCCCCGTTGCCACAAGTCACGCCAATGCAGGGCCGTCATGCAATCGCTGCATGGGTCGAATGACTGTTAAGTCACTGTCATGAAATCGTTTCTGCGGATGCGAAAAATGTCGTTTTCTGCGCCTGCGAAGGCGAATTTCGACCGCCGACGTCGCGTCACCGGCAACAATCCCACCGCCGCTTTCCGCCTTTCGGATGTTCTCTTTTCGTGCTAGTCGTGGGAAAAAAGCAACAGATTGAGGGAGCAGATGCGCGTTTTGGGAATTGATCCGGGCCTCCGATGCCTCGGCTGGGGCGTCATCGAGGTCGCGGGATCGCGACTCAGCCATGTCGCGAATGGCACCATCCGCACCGAAGGCAGCGATCTTGCCGCGCGGCTCCTGGCGCTTTTCGCCGGTCTGGGGGAGGTTCTGGCCGTCCACAGCCCCGACGCGGCGGCGGTGGAACAGACCTTCGTCAACCGCGACGGCGCCGGTACGCTGAAACTGGGCCAGGCGCGGGGCGTCGCGGTGCTGGCCGCCGCGCGGGCGGGACTTGCGGTCGGGGAATATGCCCCGAACGCCGTCAAGAAGGCGGTGGTCGGTGTCGGCCATGCTGACAAGACGCAGATCGCGCATATGGTCCGCCATCAGCTTCCCGGCGTCCAGCTTGACGGGCCGGATGCCGCCGATGCGCTGGCCATCGCCATCTGCCACGCCCATCACCTGCAAAGCGCGGGCCGTCTGGCCGCCGCGCTGAAGGGGGCCGCATGATCGGCCGCATCGCCGGGGTCATCCTGCACCGCGCCATGGATCACGTCCTGATCGACGTGCGCGGCGTGGGTTATATCGTCCATGTCTCCCAACGCACCGCCGCCGCGCTGCCGCCGGTGGGCGAGGCGGTGGCCTTGTACACCGACCTGCTGGTGCGCGAGGATCTGTTGCAGCTTTTCGGCTTCCCGACGCTGCTGGAAAAGGAATGGCACCGGCTGTTGATGTCGGTGCAGGGCGTCGGCGCCAAGGCGTCGATGGCGATCCTCGGCACGCTCGGCGCCGAAGGGGTCGGCCGGGCGATTGCGCTGGGCGACTGGTCTTCGGTCAAGGCGGCGCAGGGTGTCGGCCCAAAGCTTGCACAGCGGGTGGTGATGGAGCTGAAGGACAAGGCGCCCTCGGTCATGGCCCTTGGCGGCGCGCTGAGCGTCGATGTCGCCGCCGGGGATGAGGTGATCGAAGCCGCCGCGAAGCCCGCCAGACGCCCCGCCGCGCCGGTTTCCGCCTCGGCCACCGCCACCGCCGACGCGCTGTCCGCGCTTCTGAACCTCGGCTACGGGCAGGGGGAGGCCGCCGCCGCCGTCGCCGAGGCCGCGGGCGCGAATGAGGGCGCCGAGGCCGCGGCGCTGATCCGCGCGGCGTTGAAACTTCTCGCGCCGACGAGGTAGGCGATGGAACCCGATCCCACCCTTCGCCCCGCGCCGCAGCCCGAGGATGCCGATCGCAGCCTGCGGCCCCAGGCGCTGACCGATTTCGTCGGGCAGGAGGAGGCGCGCGCCAACCTGCGTGTCTTTATCGAAAGCGCCCGCAGGCGGGGTGAGGCGATGGATCACACGCTGTTTCACGGCCCCCCCGGTCTGGGCAAGACCACGCTGGCGCAGATCATGTCGAAGGAATTGGGCGTCAACTTCCGCATGACCTCGGGCCCGGTTCTGGCGCGTGCGGGCGACCTGGCGGCGATCCTGACCAACCTTGAGGCGCGCGATGTGCTGTTCATCGACGAGATCCACCGCCTGAATCCGGCGGTGGAAGAGGTGCTTTACCCGGCGATGGAGGATTTCGAGCTTGATCTGGTGATTGGCGAAGGCCCCGCCGCCCGCACCGTCAGGATCGAGTTGCAGCCCTTCACGCTGGTCGGTGCGACCACGCGCCTTGGCCTGCTGACCACGCCGCTGCGCGACCGTTTCGGCATTCCGACCCGGCTGCAATTCTACACCGTGGCCGAACTGGACCGGATCGTTGCCCGCGGCGCGCGCATGATGGGGATCAGCGCCGATCCCGAAGGCACGCTTGAGATTGCGCGGCGTGCGCGCGGCACGCCCCGGATCGCCGGGCGGCTTCTGCGTCGTGTCGTCGATTTCGCGCTGGTCGAGGGCAACGGGCGGCTGGACCGGGCGATTGCGGATAGCGCGCTGACGCGCCTCGGAGTCGATCACCTTGGCCTTGACGGGGCGGACCGGCGCTACCTTGGCCTGATCGCCGAGAATTACGGCGGCGGCCCGGTGGGGGTGGAGACGATCGCGGCGGCGCTGTCGGAAAGCCGCGACGCCATCGAGGAGGTGATCGAGCCCTATCTGCTTCAGCAGGGCCTGATCCAGCGCACCCCGCGCGGGCGGATGCTGGCGCAGAAAGCCTGGGCGCATCTGGGCCTGCCGCAGCCGCGCGCGGCGGGGCAGTCTGACCTTTTCGGCGACGGTTGACCCGGCGGGTTGAGGCGCGGGGCCAAAGCCATTATGCCCAGGGCGCAACCGACCGGAGGACCGCCCCCGATGACGCCAGAGGAGATCGCCGCGCTTTTCACCCGTTCGGACGGCGACTACCTTTTCGCCCGCTGGACGCGGCCCATCGCGCCGGTGGTCTTCGGGGTCGAGGATGCGACGCTGTCCACCCTGAAAGGCGCGCTGCGGGCTATCACCGACCTTGCCGGACACCCGATGGAGGAGACCGACCCCGAGCAGGGCGCGAACCTGATGATCTTTTTCTTCCGCGACTGGGCGGAGTTGAATGCCGTCCCCGATCTTGGCCGGCTGGTCGAGGGGATTGACGGGCTGACGGCACGGCTTGTGGCCGAAGACGCCATCCAGTACCGCCATTTCCGGTTCGAGGAGACGGGCGCGATCCGGGCCTGTTTCGTCTTCATCCGCATGGATGACAGCCTGTCGGACCTGCCTGCGGAAACCATCGCGCTGAGCCTTGCGGCGCAGGTGATCCTGCTTTGGTCCGACCGCGCCTTCCGCGAGCGTTCGCCGCTGGCAAGGGCAGGCGAGGCGGTGATCCTCAGGCCGGAAATCGGCGCCCTGATCCGCGCGGCCTATGATCCGGTGATGCCGGTCGTCGCGCATGACCCAAGCCATGCGCTGCGGCTGGCCGCGCGCCTTGGCGCGGCCTGATCCCTGAAAGGCAGTCCCGAACGGGTCAGCCGGTGATCTGCACCTTGCCGACCAGCCGCGCGCCCTTTTCCGAGGACAGCGTCTGGGCCTTCACGTCGGCCTTCACCTCGGCGTTCTTTTCCAGCGCCAGTTCGGTGCATTCGATCTGGCCGGTGTGGCGGCCCTGAACGCGGACCGAGGTCGCCTTGATCGCGCCGGTCACGTTGCCATGGGTGTGGACCGAGACGTTCTCGCCCGTCACATCGCCCTTGACCTGACCCTTGACCTCGATATCGCCGTCCTTGGACGCGATGTTGCCCTCGATGATGAGGTCTTCCTCGATGACCGATTTCGTCATGCTCGCTTCCGCCTTCGCGCTGTGCTTCCTTTCCCTCTCGCTACACGACAGGCCCGCGCCGGGACAAGCGGACTTTGGCCGATGGGCGGGAAAAGGCCCAAGCTGCGGCCTTCTTGTCTCTGACACGGCCCGCGTCTAGGGTCGCGGCAAGAGCAGGGGGCAGGGCGATGCAGCACGATTTTCCGATCCGCGTCTATTACGAGGATACCGACCTCGCCGGGATCGTCTATTACGCCAACTACCTGAAATTCATCGAACGCGCGCGGACCGAATGGGTGCGCGGGCTGGGCATCGACCAGGGGCGGCTGAAGGCGGAAGAGGGCATCGTCTTCGCCGTCCGCCGGGTCGAGGCGGATTACCTGCGGCCCGCGAAGTTCGACGATGAGCTGACCGTGGTTACACGCCCCGCAGCCGTCACCGGCGCGCGGATCGTCCTTGAGCAATCCGTGCTGCGCGGCGGCGAAGCGCTGTTCCAGGCGCATGTGACGCTCGTCTGCCTGACCGACACCGGCCACGCGGCCCGCGTCCCGCCGGAGTTGCGGCTGAAGCTGGGTCCGGCGGTGCATTGAGGGGGGGGGGCTTCGCCGCCAGCCTCTGTCTGCCCGTCCTTCATCGCGCCCCAGCCCCGCCCAAGGGGCAATGTTTCGCCCGCTCACGCAGATGTATTGGCTTTCCCTCTAAAAGCCGGATAGAATCGCTGGTAACAGGGCCGCGAAAGACGGACCGGAACCGGCGAGCAGAGATTCATGGATACCCAGACCATCGCGATGGCGCAGGACATCGACTTTTCCCTGCTGGCGCTTTTCTGGCGCGCCTCCTTCATCGTCAAGCTTGTGATGATCCTTCTGACCGTGGCCAGCTTCTGGTCCTGGGCGATCATCGTGCAGAAGTTCATCTCCTACCGGCAGGCCCGGCGCGAGGCGGCGGTGTTCGACCGTGCCTTCTGGTCGGGTGAGCCGCTGGATGAACTCTTCGACCAGATCGGCCCGCAGCCCGAGGGCGCGAGCGAGCGGATCTTTGCCTCCGGCATGGTCGAATGGCGGCGCAGCCACCGGCAGGACGGAGAGCTTATCACCGGCGCGCAGGCGCGGATCGAGCGGTCGATGGACGTGGCCATCGCCAAGGCGACCGAAAACCTGACCCGCGGGCTGCCCTTCCTGGCCACCGTCGGCTCCACCGCGCCCTTCGTCGGCCTTTTCGGCACTGTCTGGGGCATCAAGGTGGCGTTCGAACAGATCGCGATCAGCCATAACACCTCGCTTGCCGTCGTGGCGCCGGGCATTGCCGAGGCGCTGGTGGCGACGGCGCTGGGCCTTGTCGCGGCGATCCCGGCGGTCATCTTCTACAACAAGCTTTCGACCGACAGCGACCGCATCATCGGCGGCTATGAGGCCTTTGCCGACGAGTTTTCCACCATCCTCTCGCGCCAGCTGGACGCCTGAGCGATGGGGGCTGGCGTCATCAAGGGCGGTGGCGGCGGACGCCGCCGTCGCGGCTCGCGCGGGAAGGTGGCCGTGATGTCGGAGATCAACGTCACGCCCTTCGTGGACGTGATGCTGGTGCTCCTGATCATCTTCATGGTCGCCGCGCCCTTGCTGACCGTGGGGGTGCCGCTGGAACTGCCCAAGACCGCCGCGCAGGCGGTGGCGACGGAACAGGAAGAGCCGCTGACCATCTCGGTGCAGGACGATGGGTCGATCTCGATCCAGAACACGCCTGTTGCGGAAGGCGAGCTGATCGGCCGGCTGCGCGCCATCGCGACCGAACGGACCAGCGACAAGCTTTTCCTGCGCGCCGACGGGCGCATCCCGTATGAGCGTGTCGTGCAGGTCATGGGCGCGCTGAATTCGGCCGGCTTCTCGAACATCACGCTCGTCACCGATGCCGGAGGCCCGAACTTCGGCGGGCAGGCGGCGAACTGAGGGGGCGATGGGGCTGATGCCCATGGACCGTTCGGAACGGATCGGACTGATCGTCTCGGGGGGCGCGCATGCGGGCGCGATCCTCTGGCTGCTTGTGGGCGGCATCTTCTTTTCGCACGACATGCCGCCGCCCGTCACCACGGCCGAAGTGTCGCTGATGTCGCAGTCCGAATACGACGCGATGATCGCCGCCGCGCCGAAGGCGGTAACGGAGGCGCCGCCCCAGCCTTCGCTGCCCGAACCGCCGCAGGCGGAGCCGGTGCCGCCCGCGCCCGAGCCGGTCGCGCAGGCCGATCCCGCGCCACAGCCGCAGCCCGAGCCGCAGCCCGAACCCGATGCCAGCCCCGACGTGACCGACATCGCGCCGCCGCAGGCCGAGGTGGCCGACACCCCGCCGACGCCCCCCACGCCGCCGAGCGAACAGGTGGCCTCGGCCGATATCGTCACCCCCGCGCCGCAGCCGAAACCCGCCGACATCGTCGCGCCGACGCCGAATGAGGCGCCCGATCGCCCGGCCGAGATCGCCCCCGACAAGACGGTCGAGGTGGCGCCGGAGCCGACCGCGGACCCGCTGCCCGAACCGCAGACCGAGGCCGCCGCCCCGAAAGAAACGGGCGATGTGCTAAAGACCGAAGAGAACAAGGACAAGGTCGCCTCGGCCGCGCCCGAAGCCTCCATGCGGCCAAGGTCGAAACCGGCGAAACCGAAGCCTGCCGAGGCGGCACCGGCCGAGGCTAGGCCTGCCCCGACGGAGACCGCCGAAGCGCCCGCGCCGACGGAGGCACCGACCGACGCTGTCGCTGACGCGCTGCGCGAGGCGCTGGCGGGCGAACAGTCCGACACGCCCGCGCCCGGCACCGGCACCGCGCCCTCCGGCCCGCCGATGACGGGGGGCGAAAAGGACGCGCTGGTGATCGCGGTCAAGCAATGCTGGAACGTCGGATCGCTGTCGACCGACGCGCTGAACACGGTGGTGACGATCGGCGTGACGATGGAACCGGGCGGCAAGCCCGTCAGCGGCTCGATCCGCATGATCGGTTTCGAAGGCGGCAGCGAGGCCTCGGCCCGGCTCGCCTATGAGGCCGGGCGCCGCGCCATCATCCGCTGCGGCCAGAACGGTTACCCGCTTCCGGCAGAGAAATATGACCAGTGGAAAGAGGTCGAAATCACCTTCGACCCGGAAAAGATGAGGATGAAATGACACCCCATCGCCTGTTGCCCCATCGCCCCTTCGCATGGCGGGCTTTCGCCGACCGGACGGAACCGGGGCGGGCCGCGTTGAATTCACTCCCGAACCGGACAAGATGGGGCCGCGCCGCGGCGATCCATGCGACCGGCATCAAAGTCAACGATCCCAGGGAAGGGAAAGCCATGACCTTCATCCGCTCGCTTTGCGTAGCCCTCGCGCTGACCGGCCTGGCCGGAATGGCGGCCGAGGCGCAGACCGGCCCCTTGCGCATCACCATCACCGATGGCGTGATCGAGCCCTTGCCCTTTGCAGCCCCGCAGTTCATCGCGGAAAACCCCGCTGCTGCCGAGGTCGCGGCGCAGATCTCGCAGGTCGTCGCCGCCGACCTGACCGGCACCGGCCTGTTCCGCGAAATCCCGGCCACGGCCTTCATCAGCCCGGTGACGAGCTTTGAGGCGCCGGTGGCCTATGCCGACTGGAAGGCGATCAACGCGCAGGCGCTGATCACCGGGGCGGTCTCGGCCGGGACGGACGGGCGGATCAACGTCAAGTTCCGGCTTTACGACGTCTTTTCCGGCGCCCCCCTGGGCGACGGGCTGCAATTCGGCGGCGGCCAGGGCGACTGGCGGCGGATGGCGCACAAGGTGGCGGACCAGATCTATTCCCGCATCACCGGGGAAAGCCCCTATTTCGACAGCCGTGTGGTCTATGTCGCCGAAAGCGGCCCGAAGGATCAGCGGCTGAAGCGCCTTGCGATCATGGACTACGACGGCGCCAATGTGCAGTACCTGACCGACAGTTCCACCATCGTGCTGGCGCCGCGCTTCTCTCCTGCGGGCGACCGGGTGCTTTATACCTCGTTCGAGACCGGCTTTCCCCGCATCAAGCTGATGGACCTTGCCAGCGTCTCCTCCCGCGCGCTGGCCGAGCTTCAGGGCAACATGACATTTGCGCCGCGCTTTTCGCCCGATGGCGGGACGGTCGTCTTTTCGCTGTCGCAGGACGGCAATACCGACCTTTATGCGATGAAGCTGTCCTCCGGCCAGACCACGCGGCTGACCAACGCGCCGTCGATTGAAACCGCGCCCTCCTTCTCCCCCGACGGGTCGAAGATTGTCTTTGAAAGCGACCGTTCCGGCAACCAGCAGCTTTACGTCATGTCGGCGGGCGGGGGTGAGGCGACGCGGATCAGCTTTGGCGAGGGCCGCTATGGCACCCCGGTCTGGAGCCCGCGCGGCGACATGGTCGCCTTTACCAAGCAGAACGCGGGCCGCTTTCACATCGGCGTGATGCGCACCGATGGGTCGGAAGAGCGGCTTCTGACCGCCTCTTTCCTCGACGAAGGCCCGACCTGGGCGCCCAATGGCCGCGTCATCATGTTCACCCGCGAAGGCGCGGGGGCGGCGGGCGTGGCGCAGCTTTACTCGGTCGATATTTCGGGCCGGAACCTGAAAGCGGTGCCGATGCAGGGCGGGGCATCCGATCCGGCCTGGTCGCCGCTTCTGCCCTAGGATGGGCAATATCGTCCATCCTGCGGGGGCCGAACCCGACATTTCCAAAGACTGAACCCGATGATATGGTAACGGCCATCGAGCCAAGGAAAAAGGCGGCAAGACCGATGAACAGACTGAACTCCCTTCTTCTCGTCGCTGGCGTCGTCGCGCTGGCGGCATGTAACAACCCCGACCGCTATGGTGCGGGCGGCGCCGGTGCGGGTGGCATGGGCGCCGGCGGCATCAGCCAGAGTGGCCTCGGCGACCCGAGCGATCCGAACTCCATCGCCTATTTCAACCAGACCGTCGGCGACCGGGTGCATTTCGCCGTCGACCAGTCCACGCTGTCGCCCGAGGCGCAGACGACGCTGACCCAGCAGGCGAACTGGCTGAATTCGCACCCCGGCTATACCGCGATCATCGAGGGCCATGCCGACGAACAGGGGACGCGGGAATACAACCTCGCGCTGGGCGACCGCCGCGCGAATGCCGCGAAGAACTTCCTGATCGCCAACGGCGTCGCCGGGACCCGGCTGCAAACCGTGTCCTATGGCAAGGAACGCCCTCTGGCCGTCTGTTCGAATGAGGCCTGCTATACGCAGAACCGCCGCGCCGTGACGGTTCTTGGCGCCGCGGGCGGCGTCTGAGGCAGAAGCGATGATGCGGGCGCTTCTTCTGACCCTCGCGCTGGCGGCGGCCCCCGCCGCCGGTTTCGCGCAGGCCAAGGCCGAGCCGCTGGCCGACATCCGGGGCCAGTTGCAAAGGCTTGCCGACGATCTCCAGGCGCTGCGCTCCGAACTCGTTCAGGGGGGCGCGCCCGCGATGCAGGCGGCGGGCGGGGCATCCGCGCTCGACCGCATGAACGCGATGGAGGCGGAGCTGTCGCGGCTCACCTCCCAGACGGAACAGGTTCAGAACCATGTCAACCGGGTGGTGTCCGATGGCACCAACCGGATCGGCGATCTCGAATTCCGGCTTTGCGAGCTGGAAGAGGGTTGCGATCCGTCGAACCTGCCGATCACCCAAAGCCTTGGGGGCGCGCCCGCCGGCGGCTCCCAGGGGGCGGCCCCGGTCGTCACCACCCAGCCCTCGACGGGCGCCGGGGCTGGGGCGCCGGAACTGGCCGTGGCCGAACAGGCGGACTTCGATCGGGCGAAGGCGGCGCTCGATTCCGGTGACTTTCAAGGCGCCGCGGACAAGTTTACGGCCTTTACCCAAGCCTATCCGGGTAGCCCCCTGATGGGGGACGCGCAATATTACCGGGGCGAAGCGCTGGAAAAGACCGGCGACACCGCCAATGCGGCGCGCGCCTATCTGACGGCGTTCTCGGGCGCGCCAAACGGCCCGCGCGCTCCGGGCGCGCTTCTCAGGCTCGGCGCGACGCTGGGTGCGCTGGGCCAGACGCAAGAGGCCTGCGTCACGCTGGGCGAGGTCGGGACCCGCTTCCCGACGGCGCCCGAGGCGGGCGAGGCGGCGGCCAAC
>DAIOXI010000012.1:737-5105 GCA_036758045.1 Albidovulum sp. | reverse complement strand
CCAACATGCGCAACTACGGCTGCCAGTGACGGGCGACGGCCGGCCGCAGGGGGAGGGCGCGGACGCCTTCCTTCTGCATCTGCCAGAGAGTTGCTTTCCGGGCGGCTGGCCGGCAAGGATCGGCGTCGCCGTGTCGGGCGGCAGCGATTCCCTTGCGCTTCTGCACCTTTTCGCGCGCATTCAGGGCCATCGCGGCGGTGCGCTGCATGCCGTCACCGTGGATCACCGCCTGCGTCCCGAGGCGGCGGAAGAGGCGCGTTTCGTCGCCGGGATGTGCGCCGGGCTGGGCGTCAGCCATGACACGCTGGTCTGGGATCATGGCAGGATCGACGGCAACCTTCAGGATCAGGCGCGGCGCGCGCGCTATGGGCTGATCGGTGCCTGGGCGCGGGATCGGGGGATCGGTTCGGTCGTCCTGGGCCATACCGCCGACGATCAGGCCGAAACCTTCCTGATGGGACTTGCACGCGGCGCCGGGATCGACGGGCTTTGCGGGATGCGCCGAAGCTGGGAGGAAGGCGGCATCCGCTGGATGCGCCCCTATCTGACGGTTCCGCGCGCCGACCTGCGCGCCTATCTGACCCGCCACGGCATCACATGGGTCGATGACCCGTCCAACGCCGATGACCGCTTTCAGCGTGTCAAGGCCCGCAAGGTTCTGGCGGCGCTGAGGCCGTTGGGCATCACGGCCGAGGGGCTTTCCGCCGTCGCCGACACGCTCTCGATCGCACAAGGCGCGCTGAAATCGGCCGCGGTCGAAAGGGCATGGGCCATCCTGCGCACCGAGGCGGGGGAGGTGATCCTTGACCGGCAGGGATTCCGTCTGACGCATCCCGAAACCGCCCGCCGCATCCTGATCGCCGCGCTGCGCTGGGTATCCAGCGCGGCTTATGCCCCGCGCGCGGCGCAGATGGAGCGGCTGCATGAGGCGATCCGGCAGGGCCGGGACGCGACGCTTTGGGGCTGCCGTCTGCGGATCGGAAAGGCCGAGATCCACATCACGCGCGAACCGAAGGCCGTCGCGGCGCTGGCGACCCCGACCGACGCGATCTGGGACGGGCGCTGGCGCCTGACCGGGCCCCATCACGCGGATTTGCGCATCCGTGCGCTGGGCGCCGAGGGGCTGCGCGCCTGCAAGACCTGGCGCGATAGCGGCATCAGCCGCGCCGCGCTGGTCGTTTCCCCGGCGGTCTGGCGCGGACAAACGCTTGTCGCGGCGCCCCTTGCAGGGCATGGGGCAGGCTGGACGGCGGAAATCGTCACAGGGCACCTTTGCACGCTGATAACGCATTGAACCCGGCGTTCTAATGTCTATTTTAGAGAAAAGGCCGCGCCTTCGCCGGAGCGGCCCGCATACGTTTGGAGGAAATCCCCTTGGGTAACGCGAGAAACATCGCATTCTGGGTCGTCCTGTTCGTCCTGATCCTCGCGCTGTTCCAGCTTTTCGGCAACGGCCAAAGCACGATGAACGCGCGCACTCTGACCTATTCGGACTTCGTCCAGAAGGTCGACAGCGGTGAGGTCAGCGCCGTCGTGATGGATGGCGAACAGTTGCAGGTCCAGACCAAGGACGGTCAGACCTATGTCACCGTCAAGCCGCAGGGCGACGCGCTGAACGATCAACTGGTGACCGACCTGATCGCCAAGAAGGTTTCCGTCCGGGCCGAGCGTCAGCAGCAGTCTGGCTTCTTCTCGATCCTCTCGCTCTGGCTGCCCTTCCTGATCCTGATCGGCATCTGGATCTTCTTCATGAACCGGATGCAGGGCGGCGGCCGCGGCGGCGCGATGGGCTTTGGCAAGTCTCGTGCGAAGCTTTTGACCGAAAAGCATGGTCGGGTGACCTTCGACGACGTGGCGGGTATCGACGAGGCCAAGGAAGAGCTTGAGGAAATCGTCGAGTTCCTCCGCAACCCGCAGAAATTCAGCCGTCTTGGCGGCAAGATCCCGAAAGGCGCGCTGCTTGTCGGCCCTCCGGGGACAGGCAAGACGCTTCTTGCCCGCGCCATCGCGGGGGAGGCGGGCGTGCCGTTCTTCACCATCTCCGGCTCTGACTTCGTGGAAATGTTCGTCGGCGTCGGTGCATCCCGCGTCCGCGACATGTTCGAACAGGCCAAGAAGAATGCGCCCTGCATCGTGTTCATCGACGAGATTGACGCCGTCGGGCGCAGCCGTGGCGTCGGCTATGGCGGTGGGAATGACGAACGCGAACAGACGCTGAACCAGCTTCTGGTCGAGATGGACGGGTTCGAGGCGAATGAAGGCATCATCATCGTCGCGGCCACCAACCGCCCCGACGTGCTGGATCCCGCGCTTCTGCGCCCCGGTCGGTTCGACCGTCAGGTGCAGGTGCCGAATCCCGACATCAAGGGCCGGGAAAAGATCCTGTCGGTCCATGCCCGCAAGGTGCCGCTTGGCCCCGATGTCGATCTGCGCATCATCGCGCGCGGTACGCCGGGCTTTTCGGGCGCGGACCTTGCCAACCTTGTCAACGAGGCGGCGCTGCTGGCCGCGCGGGTCGGCCGCCTGTTCGTGACGCTCGAGGATTTCGAGAAGGCCAAGGACAAGGTCATGATGGGGCCGGAGCGCCGGTCCATGGTGATGACCGAGGACGAGAAGGAGCTGACCGCCTATCACGAGGCGGGCCACGCCATCGTCGGCATCCACGTCCCGCAGCACGACCCGGTCCACAAGGTCACGATCATTCCGCGTGGCCGGGCGCTTGGCGTCACCTTCTACCTGCCCGAACGCGACAAGCTGTCGATGACGCGCGAAAGCGCGCTGTCGAAACTTGCCTCCGCCATGGGTGGCAAGGCGGCCGAGGAACTGGTCTTCGGCCCGGAAAACGTGACCAACGGCGCCAGCAGCGACATCCAGCATGTCACCCGTCTGGCCACCGCGATGGTCAGCCAGTGGGGCATGTCCGACAAGCTGGGCAACATCAACTACACCTCGACCCAGGAAAGCTTCCTTGGCGCGCAATCGCAGTGGAACGCCTCCAGCGAAAGCCGCGAGATCATCGACCAGGAGGTGCGCCGTCTGGTGGATGAAGCTTATGAGCGCGCCAAGTCGATCCTGCGCGACAACTGGCAGGAGATGGAAAACCTCGCCCAGGGGCTTCTGGAATACGAAACCCTGACGGGCGAGGACATGATGCGCGTCATCCGGGGTGAGCCGCCGAAGTCGGACACCGATGAGGATGACAATTCCGACAAGGGCAGCGCGGTTCCGGCCGTCACCGCCATCCCGAAGACGAAAAAGCCGCGCACCCCCAAGGGCGGGCTTGAGCCTGAACCCTCGGCGTGACCTGAGGCTGACGAAAGGACAGCGGGGCGGGATGCGGCAAATGCCACGTCCCGCCTTGCTGCATCAAGGAGGGACGGGAATGATCCCGCGCGGCACAGACTGGAACCCGGAAACCTATGCGCGCTTTCGCGACCTGCGCCTGCGGCCCGCGCTGGACCTTCTGGGCCGGGTGGGGGATCTGCCGGAAGGCGCGGTGCTGGACCTCGGCTGCGGCAATGGCGCGGCGGGGCCTGCGCTGGCCCATCGCTACCGGCCGGGGCGGCGGCTGATCGGCCTTGACGCCTCGCCCAACATGCTCGACGCGGCGGGGGCGAAGGGCTGCTACGACGATCTGGTCCCCGCCGACGTCACCGAATGGCGGGCCGATACCCCGCTGGCGCTGATCTTCTCCAACGCCGCGCTGCAATGGCTGCCGGATCACGCGGCGCTTTTTCCCCGTCTCGCGGGCTATCTCGCCCCCGGCGGCACGCTGGCCGTGCAGATGCCCCGGCAATACGGCGCGCCCTCGCACCGTTTCCTGCGCGATTTCGCCGCAGACATGTTCCCCGACCGCTTCCCGCTAGCCGACTGGACCGCCCCGGTGGCGCCGCCGGTCGCGTATCACCGGATGCTTTCTCCGCTGGGGCACGTCGATGTCTGGGAAACCGATTATGTGCAGCGCCTCGACCCTTCCGACAACGGCCATCCGGTCCGCCGCTTTACCGAAGCAACCGCGATGCGGCCCTACCTTGACCGGATGAACGGGGATGAGATCGCGGCCTTCCTCAGCCGCTACGACAAGGCGCTTGAGGCCGCCTATCCGGTCGAAGCGGACGGTGCCGTCCTTTTCCCGTTCCGCCGCCTCTTCTTCACATTGACCGTCTGAGGCCTAGAGGACCGCCGATGCCCGCGCTTGAGCCGACCGATCACTACGCCACCGTCATCTGGCTGGGCCGCGTCGCCGACCGCGCGGCAAAGCTGTCCTCCGACCCGGCCCGCGCGCTGGAGCTGACCTTCGCCGGCGTGACGGGTGAGGCGCATTCGGGCCTGACGCGCCCCTCCTGCTCGCGCGTGCCGTCGCAATAC
>DAIOXI010000012.1:0-727 GCA_036758045.1 Albidovulum sp. | reverse complement strand
CGGCTGAGGAACTGGCCGCCATCGCCGCCGAAATGGGCCTTGACCGGCTCTCGCCCGACCTCGTCGGTGCCTCCGTCGTGGTCGAGGGGATCGCGGATTTCACCCACGTCCCGCCGTCGTCGCGCCTGCAATCCGACAGCGGGGTGACGGTGACGGTCGATATGGAAAACCGCTCCTGCAACCTGCCGGGACGGGAAATCGAAAGCGTCCATGCGGGCTTTGGCGCCGCCTTCAAACGTGCCGCCGCCGGACGGCGCGGGGTGACGGCCTGGGTGGAACGGGAAGGACGGCTGTCAATCGGCGACCGGCTGCGCCTGCATGTGCCGTCGCAGCGCGGCTGGGCGGGCGCCGTCTAGACCAAGAGCAGCACGGTCGAGGCCAGCATCAGGCCAAAGGCGAAACCCGCATTGATGATGACGGTCGTGATACGCATGTCCGGTCCCCTTTCCTCTCTCTCCCGATCCCAACGAAGGGCGCCGCCGCGCGGTTCCGTCGCGGATCGGGGGCCGGGATTTCCGATGGGAAACAGCTTCTGGCGATTCCGCGAGCGGATAGGTCGGAAATCAGCCTTCCGACCCGCCAAGCTATCGCTATCACCCGGACAAGAGCCGGTGGCACCGGCGCCTTGGACATGCTGAAGGGAGCGGAGTTATGGGTTTCAAGACGGATATTGAGATAGCGCGTGAGGCTGTGAAGCGTCCGATTCAGGAGATCGGGGACAAGCTCG
>DAIOXI010000011.1:23774-31147 GCA_036758045.1 Albidovulum sp. | reverse complement strand
GCGGTCTTGCCGCTTTCGATCGCGGCGTTGATCGCGTCCGTGGTCGCGGCATCGGCGCTGTGGCCGTCTTCCTGATGCGAGATCGACACCGCCCTGTGGGCGTTCGGGATGTTAAGCTCCGAGATCGCCGCCACCTCGATCCCGTCCATCATCGCGGCGCGGGTGACGATGTCCGTCCCCATCTCGCCCGAGCCGATCAGGCCGATGCGCACGGGTTTGCCCGAGGCGGCGCGGGCGGCGAGATCCTTGGCGAGTCCGGTGAGGGCGATGTTCGACGACATGGGGGCGCTTTCCTGGATTGGGTTGAGAATATTTAGATGAACTTTTGATAGACAGTCAATAAAAATGTTCCAAATATGGATCGTGACGCTTGACTTATAGCAAATTTGAGAACAAGAGTATCTTCGGACATAAAAATGTTCCTGACCTCGCCATGAGAGGGGCCTCCGGAGATCACGGTGCCGGAGGTGGCGGGGAGGGGGCGGTCCTGGAACCATCAAGGGAGGAAACCAGATGGCATTCACCGGAAGACTTTCGCGCCGCTCATTCATGCGCGGCAGCTCGGCCCTCGGCATCGCGTCATGCGGGTCGGTCTGGGGCGGCAAACTGCTTGCGGCCACGGATTTGCCGGACCCGCAGAGCGTGCTGGATCAGATCTCGATCTCGCAATACGTCCGGGAGGACTATCGCAAGCTTTACAACATGTCGGATGACAAGCCGATCTGGGACAGCAACAAGGACTGGATCCGCATCGTCGACTGGGAAGCCGTGCGCTCGCAACTCGCCGGGACGACGGTGCGCTTTGCCGTCGGCGCGGCGGATGCCGAATCAGCGGCCGAAGGGCTGGCGCCGTTCGAGGCGCTGTCGGGCATCAAGGTGGAACTGGTGCCGATCCCGGATGACAGTTTCTACGACAAGGCGCTGGCGGAGTTCATTTCCGGCAACGCCTCTTTCGACGCGCTTCAGTTCTTCTCGCCCTGGCTGGGCGACTTCGCCGCGCCCGGCTTCCTGCATCCGCTTCAGGACTTCGCCGACAAGTGGAAGCTGCCGCTGGACGACTTCTACGACACCTACCGGCTGAACTACGGCTATTTCAACGGCCAGATGTACGGCATTCCCTTCGATTGCGACATCCAGATGGTCCACCTGCGCAAGGGCTATGTCGAGAAGGTGCTGGGCGGTCCGATCGACAAGGCCAATTCGGTGCCGACCTATGACGAGCTGATCCGCCTGTCGGGTGAGCTGAACAAGGTTGAGCCGGGGGTGTCCGGCATCGGCATCATGGCCGCGCCGGGCTTCTGGTCGACCTATACCTGGGAGCATATCTCCGCCCAGGCCGGGATGATGCTGTTCGATGAGAACTGGGAACCGATCTTCAACGGCGACGCGGGCATGAAGGGGATGGAGATCCTGCTGGCCCTGTCGAAGAACGCCAACGAGGGCATGGCCGGTGCCGGCTGGCCGGAAAACCGCGCCGCCTGGCTGGGCGGGCAGGTGGCGACCAACATCTCCTGGCAGGACAGCGGTACGCAGGCGATGCGCCCCGACCAGTCGCAGATCGTCGGCGATTTCGTCACCATCTACGAACCGCGCATCGCGGGCGGGCGGTTCGCGCCGCCGAACGTCGCGGGTTCCACCTCTTGCGTGGCGGCCTCGGCGCAGAATGCCGAAGGGGCGTTCCTGATGCTGGCCTTCCTGACCACCTCCTCCATCATGGCGATGAACGAGGCGAACGCGAACGGCGTGGCGCCCGGCTACAAGTCGGTGCTTCAGAACCCGAACCTTCAGGAGGTGTCGCAGCCCGCGAAGGTCTGGGGCGACTCGCTTGAACATGCCTGGTGTTCGCCGCGCCTGCCGGGGGCTTTCCCGATCGAGCAGGCCATCGGGACCGAGCTCAACCGCGCCGTCGTCGGGCAGATCAGCGCCAAGGAGGCGCTCGACAATGCCGCCGCCGCCGTCCGGTCGATCATGGAAAGCAACGGCTTCTATCAAGGCAACGACCCGGTAAACTACGCAGACACCGCGCCGGGTCTTTACGTCGGTGAAGGCAAGGCACTTCCCTTCTGACAGGGCGGCCCGGCAGGGCCGCCAAAGCAAAAGGTCTTGGTATGAGCAATTCCCCCCTGTCGGGGGCCGGGATGGCGCAAGCCGTCCCGGCACGCCCGGCGCCGCGCAGCTTCAAGAGGCGCAGCAAGCGCCTGAAGGCCGCGTTGCCCTATCTTCTTGTCGCGCCCGCGGTGATCTACCTTCTGATGATCACGCTCTATCCGGGGGTCTACGCGATCATCCAGAGCTTTCATGAGGTCAAGTTCGGCCCGTGGAAGCCGGTGGGCTTTGCCAATTACCAGAAGCTTTTCGGCGACGATCAGTTCTGGGGCGCGCTCTGTAACACGCTTGTCATGTGTTCGATCGCGCTTGTCCTGCAATGCGTGATCGCGCTTGCGCTGGCCTTTCACGCCTATCGCGACCCCTGGGTTAAGGGCTGGCGCATCATCTTCCTTGTGCCGATGCTGTTCATGCCTTCGGCGGTGGCCTTCATCTTCAAGCTGATCTTCCTCGACGGGCGGATCTTTTCCGATCTCCTGATGCGCATCGGCCTGATCGACGCCAACCTCGCGATCCAGTCCTCCACCTGGATGAGCCGGTCGCTGCTGATCCTTGCCGATGTCTGGCAGTGGACGCCGTTCCTGTTCATCATCTTCGTGGCCGCCCTTCAGGGTCAGGATGAAGAGGTCGAGGAGGCCGCCCGGCTGGACGGCGCGTCCTGGCCCGCGATCTTCTTCAATATCTCGCTGCCGATGATGAAGCCGGTGATCGCGGTCGCGCTGATCCTGCGGGCCATCGACATCACCACCATGTTCACCAACGTCTTCATCGTCACCAAGGGCGGCCCCGCTTTCGGGACCGAGACGATCAGCTATTTCATCTACCGCACCGGCTTCAAGTTCTTCAACTTCGGCTATGCCTCTGCCGCCTCGGTGATCATGCTGATCGTGACCATCGTGATCGCGCAGATGGTGGTGAAACGCGCATTCGTTTCGGCAAGGAGCTGAGCCATGGCTGCCAAACGCAAGAAATCCAGGGGCGAGAACCTTGTCCTGCGCTATCTGATCCTGTGTGGCTGGGCGCTGTTCTGTGTCGTGCCTGTGCTGTGGTTCCTGTCCATCGGGCTGAGACCCCGGACCGAGATCATCACGCCGACGCCGATCTATCTGCCGACCTTCTCTCTCGATGCCTGGCACATGATCTGGGAAGACTGGCCGATGGGGAAATACCTCCGCAACTCGGTCGCGGCGATCTTCGGGTCAGTCATCATCGACCTGATCCTGGCCATTCCGGCGGCCTATTCGCTGTCGCGCTTCCAATACCGGGGGCGCGAGGACATCGGGTTCTACATCCTGTCGACGCGGATGATGGCGCCCGCGATCGTTGCCGTGCCGATCTTCTTCCTGTTCCGCAACCTCGGCCTTCTGGACACGATCTGGGCGCTGATGCTGATCTACGCCGCGATCAACCTGTCCTTCGTGACCTGGATCATCCGCTCCTACATGCTCGACATCCCGAAAGAGCTTGAGGACGCGGCCAAGACCGATGGCGCGGGAGAGTTGCGCATCCTGTGGGAGATCATCATCCCCGCGATCCTTCCGGGGATCATCACCGCCTCGGTCATCGCCATGATCTTCGCGATCAACGAATTCCTGTTCACGCTGCTGATCGCCTCGACCCCCAATGCCTATACGATGTCCGTCGCGCTGGCCAATTTCACCGGCGGGTCGGACGGGATCATCTACAACGCCATCGCCCTCGTCGCCTTTCTCGCCTTTCTTCCGGTCTTCGTGGTCGTTGTCGCGATCCAGAAGCACCTGTCGCGCGGGCTGACGAGGGGCGCAGTCATAGGATAACCGGCTTGGCTTGTATCGAACTTTCCATTATGCTGAAGAATTGGGGCGCGTTCTGGGGCGGCCGGGACGTCAATATAGACATCGCGGATGAAGAGTTCATCGTCTTCCTCGGGCCGTCCGGCTGCGGCAAAACCACGACGATGCGGATGATCGCCGGGCTGGAAAACCCCAGCGAGGGGGAGATCCGCATGGATGGCGAGGTGATGAACGACATCGACGCCCGCGACCGGGACGTGGCGATGGTGTTTCAGGGCTACGCTCTTTATCCCAACATGTCGATCTATGAGAATATCCGCTTCCCCCTCAGGATGCGGGGGGTGCCGAAGGCCGAACAGGACGCGGCGGTGCGCCGTGCGGCGGAGCTGGTGGAACTTTCGGACTATCTGGACCGCAAGCCCGGCGCGCTTTCGGGCGGTCAGCGCCAGCGCGTCGCCCTGGCCCGCGCCATCGTCCGCCAGCCGCAGGTCTTCCTGATGGATGAGCCGCTGTCGAACCTTGACGCGAAGCTGCGTCAGGCGATGCGGGTGCAGATCAAGCATATCCAGCGGGAGCTGAAGATCACCACTGTCTATGTCACCCATGACCAGATCGAGGCGATGACGCTGGCCGACCGGATCGTGATCATGCAATCGGGCGCGATCCAGCAGATCGGTACGCCGGATGAGATCTACAACGATCCGGCCAACACCTTCGTCGCCAGCTTCATCGGTGCGCCGCCCATGAACCTGATCGAGGGGCGGCTCTCGGGGGGGACCTTCGAGGCGCCGGGCATCCGGGTCGAGGGGTTGTCCGGTGCGCATGACGGGCAGGTCACGCTGGGCGTGCGCCCCGAGGATTGCCGGGTGACGGGCGAGAGTGCGCATCTGCGGGGCGATGTCTACGGCGTGGAACCCACGGGCGACGTGACCTATCTGACGCTGAAGGTGGGCGAGAGCCTTGTCGAGGTGAAGGCCGACCGGGCCTATCGCGCGGCGCTGGGGCAGGGGGAGAGCGTGCGTTTCGATCCCGACCGGATATATCTGTTCGAAACCGGCTCCGGTCAGCGCCTGCGCTAGGCCGCGTCACACGCCGGAAGGGGGGGGAAGATGAGTTTCGACTATACCTCGATGGGGTTTTACACCTTCGACGCGCTCTGCCGGCCCGTCACCGAGATCCCGCCGGGGGGCAATACTTTCTTCGTCGAGGATTTCGCCATCGCGGTCTCCGGCGCGGCGGGATCGGCGGCGATCGTGGCAGCAAAGCACGGCCTGAATGTGCAGGCCGTGGGCGGGTTGGGCGATGACCTGATGGGCGACTGGGTCCGCCGCAGGCTGGGCGATTTCGGCATCGACACCGACCTCATGCAGCACTGCAAGGGGGTCGCGACCTCTTCCTCCATCGTCACCACGCGGCCTGACGGACAGCGCCCCGCCCTGCACAAGCTGGGCGCGACGGGCGCCTTCTATGTCGATGACGAGCAGATCGACCGGGTGCTGGACACCCGCATCCTCCATATCGGCGGGGTCGGCCTGATGGATGCGATGGACAAGGGCCGCAATGCCGAGGTTCTGGCCGAGGCCAGGGCGCGCGGCATCACGACCACGCTAGATGTCTTCGCCTCCACCCAGGACGATTTCCCGCTGATCAAGCCGCTTCTGCCGCATACCGATTTCTTCCTGCCTTCGCAGGAAGAGGCGATGGCGCTGTCGGGTCGGACCGATCTTGAAGACATCGCCTCTTTCCTTCTCGATCAGGGCGCGGGGGCGGTGATCCTGACGCTAGGCGCGGACGGGGCGATGTATCGCGATCAGAAGGGCGGGCGGATCGACCTTCCTGCCTACCGGATCGACGTGGTCTGTTCCTGCGGTTGCGGCGATTGCTTCAACGCGGGCTTCGCGACCGGGCTGCACCTTGGGCGCGACATGGAGGAGTGCATCCGCCTTGCCCAGGCCTCTTCGGCGCAGAACGCGCTTGGGCTTGGCTCGCAGGCGGTGATCTCCTCGCTGGAGGAGACGCTGAAGTTTATGGAAACTTGCCCCACCCGCGGTTAAGCTTGGGGCAGATGACACCGGCAATGCGATGAAACAAGCCAACCTGCCCCCGATCCCGCGAAGTCTGAAGGCCCCCCTGCGCGACGCGCTGCGGGCGCTTTCGGGTGTCGCCGACATTTCGGAAGAGGCGCTGGAGCCGGTGGCGCGCATGGTGCCCGAACCGTTTCGCCTTGCCGTCCGGGACACGCTTCATGCGATGAAGCAGGCGACGGTCGGCGATATGGTGTCACGGCTGGACCGCGACCGGCTTGCCGCCGCCTCGGGCTTTGTGAACGGCGCGGCAGAGGGGGCCGATGCCTGCGCCCGGATGATGGGCTTCGCCTGGGATTTTCTGTCGGCCCGCGCGGGGTCGCGGCCGCACTGGATGTTCAGCGAGGCGGTCGCGGCCGCCGCGCTCAGGAAGCTGCCACCGGACGCAGGCGACCGGCCCGCGCTGGCCTGCCGGGCGGTCCTGACGTCGGCCGCGATCGGGGAATTGCCTGCCGCCCCGGTGGTACAGGCGGCGCCGGGCGGCCACACGCCCGGAAGCCTGCTGACGGCGGCCATCGTCTGGCTGCTGACGGCGCGGGCGGACAGTGCGGAAGAAGAGCTTCGGCTGCTGGACATGGCCGCCGCCCTTTGCCGCTCCATCCCCGCGGAACCGGGCGATCCGGCCGATACCGACAAGCTGAACGCGCGTCTGCGGATGCTTGCCCAACATCTGTGAGGGAAGCCATGGCGCCACCCGTATCCCTCTTCAGCGACGCGCAGCCCCTTCACAAGGAGGCGCAGCGCCTGCGCTGGTTCATCCGCGCCTTTCACCTGCAAATGCAGGAAACGACCGCCGAAACCGGCACGACCTACGATGTCAGCGACGATAGGCTCGCCGCTGTCTTCGCCGCCTGGCTGGCGGCGTTCGAACGCCAGAAACCGGCGGAATCGGAGCAGAACGCGGCCTATGTCGGCTTTGCCGCGGGCCTCATGCTGCGCGAGTTGATCCGCGAAAAGCCGGTGACCGGCGTCGCGCTTCCGGCCCATGCGGACAGTTCCAACCCCGCCTATTTCTGGCCCGAGGGCTATCTTTACGTCGGCTTCTGTCTGAACGTGCGGGGGCTGGTGCTGAACTCCGACTATCACCGCGAGCAGCACCCCAACGAGGTGCTGCACGAGCTGCGCACCTGGTGGAGCTTTCGCGAGAATGTGGGCGAGGACCCTTCGCTTGCCATCCCCTATCTGGACCTTTTTTGCGGCGAGGAGCCGGACTGGAAATTCCCGGCCCTCTTCCATGCCCGCCCCGAGGGGCAGGCGGAACTGCCCGGCACGGCGGCAACGCCGCTGGTCGGCGGGCGCGATTGAGAACAGCGGGCGGCTGAGACGGGTGGCGACGCGATATTCCGGTGCCGGTTCTCGGGCGTTTGATCCCTGGGCTTGATACCTGGCGCGCATGTCTGTCTCGCTCGGT
>DAIOXI010000011.1:22912-23593 GCA_036758045.1 Albidovulum sp. | reverse complement strand
GACGAGGACCGCCGGTCCGGGGATATCGGACAGGAAATCGCGCAGGCGGCTTTCGAGGTGCGTCAGACTCTCTCCGCCCGGCGCGTTCATGTAGAGGTCCCAATCGGTCGCGCAGGTCGCCACCAGATCGGGATCGCGCCCGGTGCGCTCGGCCGGTGTCAGCCCCTCCCATGCGCCGCAGTCAAGCTCCCGCAGCCGGGGATCGACGACGGGCGCCACGCCGCCCAGGGCGATCCGCGCGGTTTCGCGGGCGCGGGGCAGGGGGCTGCAATAGTAGCCAAGCGTATTTCGCCGGGGCAGGTCGCGGGCCAGAATCCCGGCCTGCCGGGTGGCCTGCAAGCGGCCAAGCCCGGTCAGGGGGGAATCCAGGCTGCCCTGAATCCTCCCCTCGCGGTTCCATTCCGTCTCACCGTGGCGCAGCAGGAAGAGCGTATGCGGCATATGGACCGCGCCGTGATCCCCGCTCACAGCACGACCGCGCTGTCGGTATTGGCGAGCAGGTGAACCGCCATCCCCGGTTCGAACCAGTCACGCCCGGCGCGGTGGCTTTGATCGACGACGATCTCGGCCCCGCCGGCCTCCACCAGATAGCGGATCTGACTGCCGAGGAACTCGCGGTGCAGGACCTGTCCGGCCAGCGCATTGGCGCCGGGATCACGCTGAAGGGTGATGTTCTGCGGC
>DAIOXI010000011.1:15964-22902 GCA_036758045.1 Albidovulum sp. | reverse complement strand
GCAGGACGATACTCGTGCCGCGCGCCGTCTTGCCATTCGGCAACGCCAGCGTGTCGCCGGTCGTGGTGCGGAACCGCGCCTGTCCGCCCTCTGTCTCGACCTTGCCTTCCAGAATGTTGGCCGTGCCGAGGAAGTTCGCGACAAAGAGGTTCGCGGGGGTGTCGTAAAGCTCCTGTGGGGTGCCGATCTGCTGGATCACGCCGCCGTCCAGCACCGCCATCCGGTCCGAGGTGGTGTTCGCCTCTTCCTGATCGTGGGTCACGAAGATCGTCGTCAGGCCCAGCTTGCGTTGCAGCCGCAGCAGTTCGCGCCGCATCTGCACCCGCAATGAGGCATCGAGGTTCGACAAGGGTTCGTCAAGCAGCAGCACCTCCGGTTCCGTGACCACCGTCCGCGCCAGGGCGACACGCTGCTGCTGGCCGCCCGACAACTGGTTCGGCATCCGGTCCGCCAGATGGGCAAGCCCCACAAGCTCCAGCCCCTCCCGCACCTTGGTGGCGATGCTCGCCGATGGCATGCGCCGTTCGCGCAGGCCGAAGGCCACGTTGTCGCGCACGCTCATATGCGGCCAGAGCGCGTAGGACTGGAACACCATGCCGACGTTCCGCTTCCACGGGTCCAGCGCGACGACATCCTTGTCGCCGATCAGGATACTGCCCTTGGGCCGCGGGCCGAACCCCGCGATAGAGCGCAGAAGCGTGGACTTGCCCGAACCGGAGGGGCCGAGAAAGGCGAAGAACTCGCCCGGCTTGATGTCCAGATTGACCCCCTTGAGAACTTCGGTCGGGCCGAAGGAGAGGTGGAGGTCCTTGATCGTGATACCAGCTTTCTTCATTGTCGTGTTCCCTATTGAACGTCGCCGGAGGCTTTGAGCTTCTTGTCGCGTTCGATGATGATCTGCGAGGCGATGGTGCCGATGGCGACGACGATGACGGCGACGATACCAAGGGCCGCGCCCGCGCCGCGCCCGGAGGGCGTCTGCATGAACAGGTAGATGCCATAGGCCAGCGGCGCGTCATTGTTGGAGCTGACGAGCATGATCGTGGCCGAAAGCTCTACCGCCGCCGTGGCAAAACTGGTGACGAAACCGGCGAGGATACCGCCCGTCATCAGCGGCACGACAACCTTCTGGATCGTGCGCCGTTTGGTCGCGCCAAGGCTTTCGGCGGCTTCCTCAAGCGCGAGGCTGACCTGTTGCAGCGCGGCCATGCAGGCGCGCAGCGCATAGGGCAGGCGCCGGATCATCAGGGCCATGGCGATGATGACCCACCAGCTTGCCAGTGGCTTGCCGATCAGCGGCACCTCGATCGCATGGAAGGTACGCAGATAGCCGATGCCCAGGACGACCCCCGGCACCGCCAGCGCGGCGGTCGCAAGGTAATCGAGACCCTTGCGCCCGAAGATCTTCGTGCGGATCACGATATAGGCGATGGCCGTGCCAAGGATCACGTCCAGTGTCGCGGCGATCCCGGCATAAAGGACGGTGTTGACGATGAAGGTTTTCGATCCGGCCCACATCGTGACGTAGTTCTGCAAGGTATAGGCATCGGGCAGGGGCGCAAAGCTCCAGATCGTGCCGAAGGACAAAAGCGCGAGGCCGATATGCGGCGACAGCACCACCAGCAGGATGAAGATCACCACCCCATAGGCCGCGATCTTCTCGACCGGCTTCAGGTCGCGCTTGGCCATGCCGCCACCGCCCTTCTGGACGGTGGCATAATCCTTGCCCCGCATCACCAGGAAGGACGCCCAAAGCGAGAGGATCGAGAAGGCGACGAGGATGACGGAGATGACATAGCCCATCGGATCGCTGATCCCCACGCCCGAGATGCGCAGATAGGCCTGCGGGGCGAGCATGTTGTTGACGTTCAAAAGCAAAGGCGTGCCGAGATCGTCGAAGACCTTGATGAAGACCAGCGCCGCGCCCGCGACATAGCCCGGCATGGCGAGCGGAAAGACGATCTTGCGAAACAGCCGCATGCCCGAAGAGCCGAGGTTCTGCGCGGCCTCTTCCATCGAACGGTCGATATTGCGCAGCGAGGCGGAGAGGTTGATCAGGATGAAGGGGAAGTAGTGGATCGACTGGACGAGGATCACCCCGTTCAGCCCTTCCATGAAGGGTATGTTGATCCCGAAATGCTCCCCCAGCAGCAGGTTCACGGTGCCGTTGCGCCCGAAGATCAGCTGCATCGCGACCGCGCCGACGAAAGGTGGCATGATCAGCGGGATGAAACCAAGGCTCTGGATCAGGATCGAGCCGGAGAAGTGGAAGCGGGTCGTGATATAGGCCAGTGGCAGCGCGATGGCGGTCGCGACGACGACTGACATCGCCGAGACGTAGAAGGAGTTCCAGAAGCTTTCGCGAAACAGCGATGTGCCGAAGAAATCGACGAAATTCTGCAAGGTCAGCGCCCCGGTCGCGGGGTTCTGAAAGGCGACGAAAATCACCTGCGCGACCGGGATCAGCAGCAGCCCGGTCAGGAGGAGGGCGATGAAGAGCGCGACGATATGCAGCCCGCTCAGGCGCGGAAACAGCCAGCCGGGTAGACGTTCCGCAAGGTCCGTCGCGACGGGCGTCTCATGTGTGTTCGACATGGTGAGGACTTTCGGAAGGGGCTGCCACCGTCCATTGACCCTTGAGGACGATGGCAGCCGACGGCCGGTCGTTACCCGGCCGAGGGGCGTTACATCGACAGCGCTTTTTCGGCCAGTTCGCGGGCCTTGCTGTAATTATCGACCACCATCGCATCCCAGCGCGATTCAACTTCGGCCTGACGCTGTTCGACCTCATCCGTGGCCTTCTTGCGCTTTTTGGTGAAGATCGCGGCAAACTCCGGGTCAAGGCTCTGCGCCTCGTCGATCGGGGTCTGGTCGATCAGCGCGCGGGCCTCTTCGATCAGGGCCAGGGCTTCGGCATTGCCGCCGCCCGCATGCTTTTCTTCGGCCTGCTGAACGGCGCGCACGGCGGCCTGAAGATCGGTCAGGCGATAGGTGATCATCACGTCGAAGAGCGAGTTGACCAGATTGTAGCGCGCGCCGGACTTGTCGACGTCGAACTTGACCGTGGCGCCGATGGAGCTGTCCTCGAACGGGTTCGGGAAGCCTTCGGGCGCATCGGCATAGGCGGCCGGGTTGACCGGCAGACGCATGATCGCCGGGTCGAGCAGGACTTTCTGGCCTTCGGGCGACAGCAGGAATTCCACGAAGCTGACAGCGCCGTCATGGTTTGGCGCATTCGTGACGACGCCGACATTGGCCGGGACCAGCGCCGTGACTGTCGGATAGGCGAAATCGACCGGGAAGCCGGAGGCGCGCGACGAGAAACCGAAGAAGTCGATCACGATGCCAAGGCCGAAATTGCCGGTATTGACCCCGTCCGGCACACCAAAGCTGCGTTCGGTCACGGTGCGGAAGTTGCCCGCCATCCATTTCCATTGCGACCAGCCTTCCTGCCAGCCATCGCCTTGCAAGAGCGTCTCCACCGTCAGGTGCGTGGTGCCGGAGCGCGAAGGCGCGGACATGCCGACATGGCCGAAATATTCCGGCTTGGTCAGGTCGCTCCATTCCCTTGCCGGCTCAAGCTCATGCGCCTTGAGGTAGCGTTCGTTCCACATGATGCCATATCCCGAGGCCGCAAAGCCGAAATAGGTGCCGTCGGCGTCGTTCATCGGATAGGCACCAATCTTTTCGGGGATGCCGTCGCTTTTCGGGGCGATCTTGGCGAGCAGGCCCTCGGCCTTCAGCACTTCGAACGCATCGGGTGCCGAGGCCCAGAAGATGTCCGAGGTGTTCGACCCGGCCGTCTCTTCAAGGAACTTCACGCCCGAGGAGGTGCTTTTGTTCAGCACTTCGAGGTCGTAGCCCGGATGGGCGGCCTCGAACGCCTTTTCGATCGGGCCGGTCATCGATTCGGGGAATGAGGTGATGACAGTGACCTTGCCATCGGCAAAGGCGGTGCCTGCCGCAAGTGCTGCAACCGCGATCGAGCCGCAAAGCGACGCTTTCAGTTTCATGGGCTTCCTCCCTAGGGTTTTTGCGCCTTCCTCCCGGCGCGGGGCCATCTTTCGGGAAGGGGCGTTGTCCTGTCAAAATTCCTGTTTTTCCAGGGGTTTCTGGCCGGATTGGGTCAGTTCTGACATGCCGTTCGGGTCAATTCTGACCTATGCGAGAAGGCCGGTCGCCTTCATCCGCAGATAGAGCCGCTTGCGGGGGATGCCCAGGATCGCGGCCGCATCGCCTTTTTGCCCGCCGCTTTCCATCAGCGCGCGTTCAAGGAGCGCGCGTTCATGGGCCAGCATCGAGGCATCGTAGCTTTCCGACTGTCCCGTTGCGGTCGCGGTATTGCGATCCAGCCCGAGGGGCAGCCCCAGAACCATGCGTTCGGCCACGCCGCGCAGCTCGCGCAGGTTGCCGGGCCAGGGATAGGTGCGGAAGGGCTTCAGCGCCTCTTTCGTGACCATAGGCAGCGGTTTCTTGAAGCGGGCCGCGGCGTCGCGCAGGAACAGTTCCAGAAGAACGAACATGTCCTTGTCCCGCTCTCGCAGGGGCGGCAGGCGGATCGGCGCGACCGTGACCAGGTAGTAAAGCTCATCGCCGATCTGCCCGGCATCGTGGCATTTCGACGGATCGCCGGTCAGCGAGGCGACGGCGCGCGCCCGCGTTGGCTGGCGCAGGAACTCTGCCACGATGCTTTGCGCCTCAGCCCCAAGCCGGTGCAGCGCGCGGAAATAGACGGTGTCGTCGGGGCTGGCGGCGGTCAGGTCCTGCCGCAACTCTGCCTCGCTCAGATTGGCGCAGTTGATCGTGCGAAACTCGCCGCTGACCTCGGAAAAGTCGTGGATCGCTCGGGCCGTCACCTCCTTGCCGGTCCCGGCCTCGCCATGCAGCAGCACCGTGATCGGCAGGGGCGCGAGGTCGAGAAGTTGCTTGCGGCAGTCCTTCATCACCGGCGAGGTCCCAACGAGGCGTGATCGCAGGTCGCCGAACCGCGCGACCCGGCGCCGCAGGCGCATGTTCTCGATCGCCAGTTTCCGCGCGTGCAGCGCCCGCCGCACCACGCCGAGAAGAAAATCCGGCTGCACCGGCTTTTCAAGGAAATCGTAGGCGCCGCCCCGGATGGCCGAGATCGCCATCCGAACGTCGCCATGCCCGGTCATCATCACGAAGGGTACCTTCGGCGCGCGCGCCCGCATGCCCTTCAACACCCCAAACCCGTCCATCGACTGCATCCGAAAATCGCACAGGACAAGCCCGTTCCATTCCGGGTCGATGATGTCGAGCATCCGCGCCCCGCCATCGAAGGCGCGGGTCGCGAAGCCCTCGCTTTCCAGAAGCTCGGCGGTCGCCTCGCGAAAATCGGTGTCGTCATCGACAAGATAGATCACCGGATCGCGTTTCATGCCTGTCCCTCCGGCAAGGTGATCGTCGCCCGCGCCCCCGGTCCGTTCGCCCGCCTCGCCAGCGTCAACCCGCCGCCCATCCCGGTCAGGATGTTGAGCGAGATGGAAAGGCCAAGACCCATCCCGTCGCCGGGTTCCTTCGTCGTCACGAAGGGATCGACGGCGCGGTCGGGCGACAGCGCGCCGAACCCGGCCCCGGTATCGACGACACTGAAGGCGACATTGCCGGGTGGGGCCTCTTCCACGCGCACCCTGATTTCGCCTCTCGTCCCGGTCTCGGCAATCGCATCGGCGGCGTTGGAGATCAGGTTGACCATCACCTGCGCGGTCAGGACGGAGTCGCCAAGGAACACCACCTTGGCGACCTCCGGCTCCACGATCAGGGTCGCATCGCAACTGTCGAGTTTCGACCGCAACAGCTCGCCAACCTCGGCCAGCAGGGGCGCAAGCTCTACCGGCTCTTTCGTGTAGTCGGAGCGGCGGGCGAAGCGGCGCAGATGGTCGATGATCTTCTCGATCCGGCTGACCAGATCGTCGATCTTGCCGATCTGCCGCGCCGCGGCGTCGGTGTCATTCGCGGCCAGCGCCTTTTCGGACAGGCGCAGCCTTTGGCGTATGGCGCCAAGCGGCTGGTTCAGCTCATGGCTGATCCCCGCCGAAAGCGACCCAAGCGCGGCGATCTTGCCGGCCTGAACCAGTTCCGACTGGGTCTGGCGCAGGCGGCGGATCGCGTCATCCCGTTCGCTGACCGAGGTCTGAAACGCCAGAACGGCGCGCGAAAGCTCGGCAATCTCGTCATTGCGCGCGGGCGGGTCTGCCAGCGCGACACGCTCTCCCGCCGCGATCTGGCGCATGTGTTTCGTCAGGACCTGCATGGGCCGAATGATCGAAGGGCGGATATAGAGGAACAGGATCGACACCCCCGCGACGGCGCCGAAAAGCGTCAGAAGCAGCAGCACCCGCGCAGTGGCGGCGGAGCGTTCGGAAAACGCATTGCTGACCGCGATCAGGTCGGCCCGTTGATGTTCGGTCAGATCGCGGATCTGGACCTGCACGTCGTTCAGGATCGTGAAGCTTGCCTCAAGCAGCGCGCGCAGGCGTTCGCGCGTGCGAAACCAGGCCCGGCGCTTCTCGATGATGCCAGTCTCGCTCAGCGCGTTGCGTTCAAGCGTTTCCAGACCTTGCACCAGCGACACGGTTTCGGTGGATTCGCGCAAGGTGGACTGCCACCTGCCGGCCCGCTGATGCGCATCGGCAAGAAGGGCCTCGAACTGTTCAAGCTGCTCCGGCGTCTGGCTTGCCGCGCTCTGGATGCCCAGGGTCGTTGCGACCGACATGGCGTCGCCCAGTTCGGCGAACATCTCGCTATTGCGCTGTTCCTGCTGAAGCGTGTCGATCAGGCGCAGCCGCCTGGCATCGACCGGCTCCTGCTTCAGCGCCAGCATCATGGTTTCGATATTGTAGGTGGTGTCGGCCTTGAAGGCGGTGATCTCATCCTGGAAATCGACGTTCAGCCAGCGCAGCCGCTCTGCCTGCGCC
>DAIOXI010000011.1:12244-15946 GCA_036758045.1 Albidovulum sp. | reverse complement strand
AAGATCCGCGATAGAGGCGCGCAGCGCGGTTTCCTGCCCTTCGGGGTCGGGCTTTTGCGCCGACAGGATGCGGTTGCTGAGCATGGCCAGCTCGGCCGCATGGGAAGACAGCCGGGTGGCGTTCATCAGCTTCGGCACCTGCCGTGAGGCCAGCCCCTCGACCACACTCTGCGCGGTGCCGAACCAGAAGAAGGCGACGCCGACGACGACCCATGTCAGAAAGACCGCCGTCAGGATTAGCAGGAAAAGCCGGGTCCAGATCGTCGGGGCGATGCGGTTCAGGATGTTCGTCATCTGCCGTCCTGCCGCTCAAGCGTTTCAAGCTCTGCCCTTGCACCGGCCAGCGCACTTTCGATCCGCGGGCGCCAGGCATGGACGATCTCGCGTTCCGCGTCGCCCAGAGAGACCAGCACCGTTCCGCGCACCCCTCCGGCGATCCGGCGCGACGCCTCTTGCGCCTCATCCCAGCTGATCGGGATCGCGGTCAGCGCGCGCCGCAGATGCGCAAGCCGTTCGGGCGCCACCCGACCTTCAAGCACATGGGCGCGGCGCCAGAGGTCGCGCCGTTCGGTCAGTTGTTCGGTGATCATCAGGTCGAAAAGCGTGTTCACCGACCAGTAGCGATCGGCCGACATGCCGGCATCGTAGTTCAGCCAGGGAAGCCGCAGGGTCTGGATGATGCCTTCGGGTAGCTGATCCTCGACCTCCGCCCGGATCGCAGGATCGTAGGGAACCCGGCCGATATTCGGTTTCAGAAGCGCCATCTGCCCCTCGCGCGACAGGATCATGCTGACGAATTCGCAGGCCGCCCTGGGGTCGCGAACCTGCTTCAGGATGCCGATCTGGGCCTTGGCCAGAACCACCGGGCGACCGTAGCGGAACTGAAGCGCCTCGGCGCGGGATTGCGCGAGAAAGTCGATGGTGAAGCCGATGTCGAAGCGGCGATCCATCAACCCTTCCGGCACCCCGAAGCTGCGCGCGGTAAGGGTCGAAAGATTGCCCGCCAGTTCAAGCAGGTAGGCCCATCCGTCGTCCCAGCCCCGCACCTGGAGGATCTGTTCGACCAGCATATGCGTAGTCCCCGATCGCGACGGCCGCGCCATGGCCACCTTGCCGCGATAGATCGGCTTGAGTAGGTCGTTCCAGTCGCCCGGCATGAAGACCGCCGCATCGCGCCGCTTCGCCCAGCCGACGGCGGAGATCGCGAAGGGTTCGACGGACGCCGGACCACCTGCGCCGCAAATCCCGGCGGGCGCGAAGGCCCCGGCGCGTTTCAGGATCGCGAAGGCCTCGGGCGCCGAGGCCCAGAATATGCCGAACCGCCGCGTATTGCCGCGCAGCACCTCATCGACGGCGGCCACGGTGTTCTTGTTCAGGACGCGAATGTCCCGCTCCGGATGGCGGTCGGCAAAGGCTTGCACGAACTCATCGGAGAACTGTCCGGGAAAGGATGTCAGGATCGCCAGATCCTGCGCCCGGAGCGGTCCGGCTTGGGTCAGGCACAGGAAGGCAAGGAGGGATAGAAAGGCGCGCATGGCGGAAATCTAGCACGGCGTTGGCCGATTGCCATGCGGGTGGCGGGTGGCGCGGGGATGGGTCAAAAGTGACCCGTCGTTGTTCGTCTGTCAACCATGTCAGCAGACCTCGGCCTGAGGCAAGAGGCGGTTTCCATGACGCTTCCACTTCAGCTTTGCGCTAATGGAAAGCCGATAATCAGTGTTATGTAATATACCGAGTCCATTACATTAATCCTGATCGGCGGTTTTCCAGAACCGCCGTCGGGTCTTGTAATCCGCGCCGAAGGCCGCGACGCCGGCCTTGCCGCCGCCGGGAACGGTCAGGAGAGACCCAACCATGGAAAGATCACAGGTTCTGGACGTGATGAGCCAGCTGAAGCTCTACGGCATGAAGGCCGCCTACGATGCGATCATCACCACGGCGGTGAAGCGCCAGCACGGGCCGCAGAGGATTGTCGGTGACCTGCTCACCGCGGAGATCCGCGAGAAGCAGGCCCGCTCGATAAGTACCAGATGACCGTCGCGAGGCTGCCCTTGGCCAAGGAGATCGACGAGTTCCTCGAACAGCAGCGCACTGTGGTGCTCATCGGGGGCACCGGGAAGCGTTTCGCCAAGCCCGATCCGCCGATCGACGACAAATCGGGCTGACCGTCCGGGGCTACCGCCCTTCAACTGCTGCATCAGGTAGACCTCGCTGTCGGGTCTTACGGGGGCGGCGCGGTTCTTGGCGATTACCTCGCCATCGACGGCGACAGAGATCCCCGCGTCGATGAAGGGCTTGAGGTCCGGGTGCGCCGCGATGAGCGCATCCAGGACCTCACCGATGGTCGTGCCTTCCACCTCTACCGTGGCGACGCCGTCGGTAAAGCGTGTCAGGCCGGACCAGAGGTTGACCTCGACCATCCGTTGCTCAGCCCTTGGCCTTGATCGCGGCCAGCACCTTTGGCGGCGACATCGGCAATTCGCGCAGCCGCACGCCGGTGGCGGCCGCGACCGCGTTGGCGATGGCGGGCAAGGGCGGCGTGATCCCCGTCTCGCCCACGCCGCGTACGCCGTAGGGGTGGCCGGGGTTCGGCACCTCGACGATGACCGTGTCGATCATCGGCAGGTCCGAGGCGACGGGAATGCGGTAATCGAGGAAGACGGTGTTCTGCAACCGCCCGTCCTTGCCATAGATATAGGCCTCGTTCAGCGCCCAGCCGATACCCTGTGCGGCGCCGCCCTGATACTGCCCCTCGACATAGGCCGGATTGATCGCGCGGCCCGCATCCTGCACCACCAGATAGCGCAGGATCGTGGTCCGTCCGGTTTCGGGATCGACCTCCACATCCACCACATGGGTGCCAAAGCTGGCACCGACACCGCCCATCGTGATCTCGTGGTGGCCAGAGATCGGGCCGCCGGTGCTGCCCATCTTGCCCGCGATCTCCCGCAGGCTCATCGGCGGGAACTTCCCGGCGTTCGGTCCAGCGGGCTGGGCGGCGCCGTCGATCCATTCCACGGCCTCGGCGTCGATCCCCCATTCGGCCGCGGCGCGCTTGCAAAGCTCACGGATCGCCTGACCGGCAGCCTCATACATGGCCTTGCCGTTGGCATGCGTCGCACGGCTGCCATGGGTCGGCTCATTGACGCCAAGCGCCCCGGTCTCGACCACGTTCACCCGCACATCGTCATAGTCGATGCCGAAGGTTTCCGCCGTCATCAGGGCGATGGAGGCGCGGCTGCCGCCAATGTCGGGCGTCCCGATGGAGACCTGCACGGTTCCGTCCTCACCGATGGCAACGGAGACGGAGGTCTCCCCGCCATGGTTGAACCAGAATCCCGAGGCGACACCCCTGCCCTGATTGGGGCCAAGCGGGATCGCGTAGCTCGGATGCGCCTTGGCGGCTTCCAGCGTCTCAACCAGGCCGATCTTGCTGAACTTCGGCCCGTAGCTGGACCTGGTGCCTTCCTTCGCGCCGTTGGTCAGGCGCACGTCGATCGGGTCAAGACCCAGTTCGCGCGACATCTCATCGATCAGGCTCTCGACCGCGAAGGCCGCCATGGGCGAGCCGGGCGCACGATAGGCCGCCGCCTTGGGGCGGTTCGCCAGCACCTCATAGGCTTCGTGATGCACGTTCGGCATGTCGTAGCAGGCAAAGGCGCAAGGCAGCGCCTCGCCGATCGGGGACATGCCGGGGAAGGC
>DAIOXI010000011.1:0-12234 GCA_036758045.1 Albidovulum sp. | reverse complement strand
CATGCCGATCTTGACGTCCATGGAAGCCGAGGCGGTCGGCCCGGTGGCGCGCAGCACCTCGGACCGGCTCATCACCAGGTTCACCGGGGGCCCCCCGGCCTTGCGGCTCAGCGCGAGCGCCAGCGGTTCCATGAAGATCGTCGTCTTGCCGCCAAAGCCGCCGCCGATCTCGGACGGGGTGACGCGCAGCTGCGACGCCTCGGTGCCCAGCACCGCCGCGCACATGCGGCGGACATACCACTGGCCCTGGGTGCAGACCCACATCTCGCCCCTTCCGTCAGAGCCCATCTGGCCGACGCAGGCATGGGGTTCGATATAGCCCTGGTGGGTGGCTTCGGTCCTGTAGGTCTGCGCGCGCACCAGATCGGCCTCGGCAAAGCCCGCCTCTACATCGCCGTGGCCGAACTCGATATAGCGCGTCACGTTGCCTGGGGCGCCTTTGGGCACGGAATGATCGGCCATGCCGGGACGGATCACCGGTGCATCCGCCCGGAAGGCGTCATCGACGTCGATCACATGGGGCAGGACCTCATACTCCACCTCGATCAGCTTCGCGGCGTCCTTCGCCAGAAGCGCCGAGGTCGCCGCAACCGCCGCAACCGCGTGGCCGTCATAAAGCGCCACATCGCCCGCAAGCGTGTTGTCCTGAAGGTTCAGATCCTCGCCCGAGAGGCCGGTGGGCAGGTCGGCGCGCGTCACCACCGCCTTGACGCCATCCAGCGCCAGCGCCTTCGAGGCGTCGATCTTCAGGATCCGCGCATGGGCGTGGGGGCTGCGCACCACGGCGGCATGGAGCATGTTGGGCAGGCTGAAATCCGCGCCATAGCGCGCCCGGCCCGTCACCTTGTCCAGACCGTCCGGCCGGTCGGGCCGCGTGCCGATCCACTTGAAGCTGGTCTTCAGTTCATCCTTCGGCATCACGCGGCTCCTCTCATTTCGGCGGCGGCATCCTGTACCGCGCGGACGATCTTGTCATAGCCGGTGCAACGGCAGAGGTTGCCGGCCAACCAATAGCGGATCTCGGTCTCGGACGGGTCGGGTTTGCGTTCCAGCAGGTTCTTGGCCGCCACCAGAATCCCCGGAGTGCAGAATCCGCATTGCAGCGCGGCATGTTCGATGAACTTGCGCTGAAGCGGGTGCAGCTTGTCGCCGCTGGCCATGCCCTCGATCGTCTCGATGCTCTTGCCCTCGACCTCGACCCCGAGGACGAGGCAGGAACAGACCAGCGTCCCGTCGAGCGTCACCGAACAGGCCCCGCAATCGCCGGTGCCGCAGCCTTCCTTGGCGCCGGTCAGGTCCAGCTTGTCGCGCAGGCAGTCCAGCAGGCTTTCGCGCGGATCGGCGAGGAATTCCACATCGTCGCCATTGACCTTCGTCGTCACATGAATCTTGCTCATCACTTGGCTCCCTTGGCGCGGTCATAGGCGATCTTCGCGGCCCGGCGGGCCTTTGCGAGCGCGTCGAGCGCGGCATCGTCCAGCGTCGTGCCGACGATGGCCTTCGCGGCCTCGGGCACGGTGATGACGGTGGGGGCGACGGCGCCCAGAACCACGCGCGCCTCGACGATTCTGTCGCCGTCAAGCCGCAGGTTCACGGCGCAGCCGACGACCGCGATGTCCATCTCCGTCCGCGGGATGAAGCGCAGGTAGGCGTCGCCGCCGTTCTTGCCGCGCGGCGGGAGCGTGACGCCGGAGATCACCTCGCCCTTCTTCAGTGCGGTCTTGCCCGGCCCTGCCGGGATCTCCGCGACCGGAACCTCGCGGCTGCCCGAGGGGCCGGTGACCGTCACCGTCGCCCCGGCGGCAACCAGCCCCGGCACGCTGTCGGCGGCGGGGGAGCCGTTGCAGAGATTGCCCACCAGCGTCGCGCGGCCCTGCACCTGGGTGGAGCCGACAAGCTCCATCCCCTCGACCACGCCGGGCCAGTCGGCAACGAGCGCGGCATTCGCCCCAAGCTCCGCGCCCGAAACCGCAACGCCGATCTTCCATCCGCCCTCGGCCGTGCGCGTCATGGCCTTCACGCCGTCAATCTTCTTCAGGTCGATGAGGTCGTCCGGCGTCACCATGCCTGCGCGCAACTGCACAAGAACATCCGTCCCCCCGGCCAGAAACCGCGTCACGCCGGACGCCTCCGCCGCCAATGAAGCGGCGGCCTCGAATGTCGCCGGTGTGTGATAGCGCATGTCCCATCTCCCCTATCGTCCGTCCCCGGTGGCGACGCGGCAATCCGATTGCCCGTCCCCGGCCGGGGTCTGTGCATGAAACTGTCCACGCCGCGCGCAGGGCCGTTGCCGCGCGTCGCGATCTTTCAGGCGTGACCTTGTCATTCCCCGCCGGGGGATTCCAGCGCCTTTTTTCGTGACATCGCGGATTGCGCCAGGCAGAGCAATCCTTCGCCTGCCAATTTGTCAAGGCGGCTGCCGGGCGTGGCGCGTCGCCCTCAGAACCGCTGGCGATAGAGGTTGCGCCGGTCATATTGTGCCGCGGCCTGCCGGACGAAGGCGGCCAGCCGGGGGGCGGCATAATCCTCTTCAAGCCGCCGCGCCACGCCGTCCAACTGGGCGGCGGAGCTTGCGCGGCCGGGGCGCAGCAATTCGTAGATGCGCATGATCTCCGCCTCGGGCAGGCGCGTCATTTCGGCCGCCCGTTCGAAATTCTCCGCCAGCGCGTCGCGGCCCGCCGCGCGGGCAACCCTGGCCTGCCGGGCGAGGGTTTCGGGCGTGATGCGGATATCCTCGACCTCGACTTCGCCTTGCGCGACCGCATCCATGGTCAGCGCATCAAGCGTCTTGCCGCGCGGGCCGGTCACGGTTTCCGGCGAAGTTTCAGCGAGCGGATAGTCCTTTCGCCGGGTCATGTCTTCTGATCCACAAATTCGATCCGCACCTCTTCGGGAGAGGCGCCATTTTCGGTCATGGCGGTTTCGATGGCGTAGGTCAGCGCGACGCGGGCATGAAAGCGCGCGCCAAGCGCCTCGCCATTCGTCGGCACGACGACGGGTTCGGGCATCGCGCCGCCGGCATAGGTCGCGGCGTTGAAGCCCATCCCCTCGTAATGGGCTAGCGTCGTGATCGGCGCATTGGAAAACAGCTCCAGGTTGTTATGTGGCAGCCGGTCCTTCTGATGGATCACCGCCGTCCCCTTCGATTGCAGCCCGATGCCGATGCCCGACCCCGACAGCCGCGCCGCGCTGAGGCCAAGGAAGGAGGTATCGGCGGTGTGGCGCAGGCGGACGACGCGCATCCGCCCGCCGCCGCGCGCGATCCCCTCGCCAAGCGCGCGCAGGACGGCGCTCAGCCGGTGTCCGGCGAGCGTTCGGAAGATCCGCGTGCCAAAGCCGGGGCTGAGGCCGACGACGACCTCCCCCGGATCGGTTCCCGCTTTGGCCGGACCCATCTCGTTGTAGCGGACCGCGCGGGCCTCGCCCTCCTCGGCGGCAGCTTCGGCGCGCAGCACCTCCTCGCGTGTCAGGACATCGCGGATCGCGGCCAATTCCTTGCGCCGCGCTTCGGTCAGGCGATAACCGGTTCCGGGGCCGGCATAGTCATTGGGATCGTTCACCGCGCTGACCACGCGCCCGCCGCGCACCACGGCGGAGGTCTGGAGATAATCGCCCGACACCCGCAGCTTGACGAGGAACAGCAGGTTCTCCGCCTCCGCCCGGAACCCGCCGCGATCAAGGGAACGGATGACGTCAAGGATCGTCAGCCCCCTGCCCTTGATGCGGTCGCTGATGGCCGCGACTTCACCGGGCAAAAAGCTCTGCGTGTCCCGCGACCCCGAGGCGACCGCGACCGAGCGCTTCATCTCCTCCGTCGCCTCCGCAAGGCCAAGGTCTTTCATCACATGGGCCAGCGCGTCGATGGCGCGGCGGCGAATGTCCAGTGCTGTGGCATCCTCGATGGAGGTCAGGCCGCCATCGGCCTCGAAATCGCGCTGAAGGACCAGGTATTCCTCAAGCTCCTCGCCGTTGAACGAGGACGGGTTGAATGAGTTGTCGTATTTCAGGATGCTGCCAAAGCCGGAACAGATCAGGTCGGAGCCGGCGATCAGGTAGGGCAGGATCTTCGCACCCACCCGCATGTCGGATTCCGAATGCCGCGCATCGTTGCCCGAGGCGCATTCGAGGTCGAGCCAGACGGCGATCAGGTTTTCCGCCATGATCTCCCGCACCCCGCCGGGCATGGAAGAGGCAAGCGGCGCGCCGTCGATGCCGCCGTTCTGGGTGCCCTGCGCGCCCATGCCGCGCTGAAGGCAGAGGCAGCGCGCCTCGAGGTAAAGCAGCGACTTGGCTTCGTGAAAGCCCATCAGAAGTTCGGAGGCCGCGCCCGAGGTGCAGCGCATCTTGATCCCGCGCGAGGCATAGGCAGCGGCCAGCCAGGTCTTCGACCAGGGCGTGTCGTCGCCGTCGATAAAGGCGCTTTCGGTGCCGTAGACGGACACGGTTTCGGCGTAGGAGGTGAAGCCGGCCATGCCGATCTCAAGCTCCTCCGCCTCTTCGCTGGAACATTGGAACAGCGTGCCAGGCTTGCCCACGGCGGCCCCGACACAGCAGGCCAGCGCGTTCGACCACGAATTGCGCGCGACGCGCATCGTCGTCTCGATCTCGTCAAACCCCAGCGCCACGGCGACGGCGGCATCGGCGGCAAGCTGCAAGGGGTCGTCCTTGGCGTTGGTCACATGCGCCTGATTTCCGGGGCTGCGGCGTGCGCGCATCTTGGAATAGGCAAAGGCGATTTCCATCGCGTTCAGCCCGGCCACCACCTCGGCCAGTTTCGCCGGGGTCAGCCCGCGCGCCAGCCGCGTCAGGTCGGTGCGCGGGACGTTGATATCGACCAGCATCCGCGCAAGGTCGGTCGAGGGGATCGCCATGGCTTCTTCCGCGATGGCGGCGTCGATGTGATGGGTGGCGATGAAGGCGTCGATCATGTCGAAATCGGCCGCCGGAACGCCATCCATCGCGGTGACGGCGCCGTTCTGGATGGTCAGGCCGGGCTTCGGGTCGGCCTTGCCCGCGAAGGCGGAAAATCCGTTCTCGGGGTCCTCGGCGGCGAACCGGTCAAGCCGTAGCGCGCGGGCGTCCCAGTCATCGAACCGCTTCCACCGATTGCTGTCCATGCCGCCCCCCTGCCCTGCCCGTCAGCCCACGATCACATCGGCCCCGCGTTGCCGGATGGCGCTGGCGATCCGGGGCGGCGGGGCGGCGTTGGTGATCAGCGTCACGTTGCGGTCCCATCCGACGACCTGCTGAAGCGAGCGATTGCCGAATTTCGAACTGTCGGCGACGATAAGCACCTCATCGGCGTGGCCGGCCATCGCGGAATAGACCTGCGCGGCGTGAAGCAGCGCCTCGCTAACCCCGTCATCGTCGATGCCAGAGGCGCCCATGACAGTGATCGGGGCGTGGAACTGGCGAATGAATTTCAGCGTCTCCGCGCCGTGGACCAGGCCTTCCTTGGGTTCCACGATACCGGGCAGCGACATGACCTGGATCAGCGCGTTCATCGACAGTTCCGTGGCGATGCTGAAGGTCGCCGTCAGTACCGTCAGGGGCCGTTCGATGGCGCGCAGGGCGCGGGCGAAATGCAGTGTCGTCGCACCGCCGCCAATGAACAGGCTGTGGGCGTCGCCGATCCGCGCCACGGCCAGCTGCGCGATCCTCTCGCGCGCCTCGATATGCAGCTTGGAGCGTTCGGACAGCGCCGGTTCGAAGGCCTTGGTGCGCACCGCCCCGCCATAGGTCCGCCTGATCCTGCCGGTTTCGTCCAGCTCGGCCAGATCGCGGCGGATGGTTTCCGCCGAAACGCCAAGCTGTTCGGCCAGCGCGCTGACCCGGATCGAGGGGTCGATCTCAAGCGCGCTCAATATCTGGTCGTGGCGGATCGACTTTTTCGACAAGCGCGGTTCCGTGCCGGATTCTCCCGGAGCCTACTCTATGGGCGGGCGGACAAAAATCCCACTATAAAATGACCGAAGTCGGTCAAAATATGTTGCAAGACAAAACCCTGATGCTAGGCTTTCTGTGGCAGGACGGGAGAATCAGGTGTTCAACTACGGATACTTCGCTTTTGACTCGAAGGAGGACCTCCTCGCGAAGGCGGCGGAATACTGGAATCCCGGAAAGGTCAGTTTCTGGAAGGATGCCGGTACGCCGATGGTGATCGACCGTCGCGAGGGGTATTTCCTCCATGACATGTCGGGCAAGCGGCTGATCGACCTGCACCTGAATGGCGGGACCTACAATTTCGGCCACCGCCATCCCGAGCTGGTCGAGGTGCTGAAATCCGGGCTCGACTATTTCGACATGGGCAACCACTGGTTTCCTTCCGTCGCACGGGCGGCCTTCGCGGAAAAGCTGGTGAAGACAGCGCCGCACATGAAATATGCGATCTTCGGGTCGGGCGGGGCCGAGGCGGTGGAGATTGCCCTGAAAACCGCGCGTTACGCCACCAAGCGGCGCAAGATCGTGTCGATCATCAAGGGCTATCACGGCCATTCGGGCCTGTCGGTCGCCACCGGGGATGAACGGTTTTCGAAGATCTTCCTCGCCGACCGGCCCGACGAATTCATCCAGGTCCCCTTCAACGACGAGGGCGCGCTGGAAGAGGTGCTGCGCAAGGGCGACGTCGCCGCCTTCATCGTCGAGACGATCCCCGCGACCTACGGTTTCCCGATGCCGCGCGAGGGCTACCTGAAGGCCTGTCAGGACCTCTGCCACAAATACGGCACCAAGTTCATCTCGGATGAGGTGCAGACAGGCCTGATGCGCACCGGCATCATGTGGGGCTGGCAGGGATACGGGCTGAAGCCCGACATCTTCGTTTGCGGCAAGGGCCTTGGCGGCGGCATCTATCCGATCAGCGCCTGTATGGTCGACGAGGCCTGCGGCGGTTGGCTGATCGAGGATGGCGCGGCCCATATCTCTACCTCCGGCGGGTCAGAGCTTGGCTGCGTCGTCGGCCACCACGTCATCGAAATGTTGCAACGGCCCGAAGTCATATCGAACGTGCATTTCGTGGCAGAGTTCTTCGCACGCGGCATGGCCGAGATGATGAAGCGCCACGGCGACATCTTCGTGGGCGTGCGGCAGCGGGGCGTGGTGCTGGGGCTGGAATTCGACCACCCCGAAGGCGCCGTCGCGGTGTCCCGCGCACTTTATGAAAACGGGGTCTGGGCGATCTTCTCGTCGCTCGACAAGCGGGTGTTGCAGTTCAAGCCGGGGGTCGTTCTGGACGTCGATCTCTGCCAGGAGATCCTGGACCGCTTCGATTCAGCCATGCCCCGCGCAAGGCAACTTCTCAAATCCGGCAGGCGGGCAGCATGAGCGAACACATGACATTCGATGCGCCCCGCCTGTCGGTACCGGACCGCGCGCTGTCCAGCGCCCGGATGAAGGTCGGCCGCGCGGCCTGGGCGGCGCGGTATTACCGCAGCTTCAGCCGCGATGCGGTGCTGACGATTGCCGAGGCGGTCGCGCGGGCGGGGTATGAAAAGGCGGGCCATTTCGCCGACCTCGCCGTGGCCGAGACCGGCTTTGGCGTCGTCGAACACAAGAAGATCAAGAACGAGCTTTGCACCCACACGCTGCTTGATCACTACCGCGACCTTGATCTGGTGACGCCGCGTATCGACGCCGAGCGCAAGATCGTCGAACTGCCGAAACCGGCGGGCGTGGTCTTTGCGCTGGCGCCCGCGACCAACCCGGTTGCGACGGTCTATTACAAGGCGATGCTGGCGATCCTGAGCCGCAATGCCATCGTCATCAGCCCCCACCCCGTCGCGAAATCCGTCTCCGTCGCCGCCGCGCGTCATCTGGCCGAGGCGGCCGAGGCGGCAGGCGCGCCGTCGGGCCTGATCCAGTGTGTCGAGGAGCCGTCGATCCCGCTGGTGCAGGACATCATGGCGTCGGACCGGATCAACGTCATCATCGCCACGGGCGGCACCGCCATGGTGCGGGCGGCCTATTCCTCGGGCAATCCGGCGCTTGGCGTCGGGCCGGGCAATGCGGTGGCCTATGTCGATCCGTCCGCCGGGGTCGATGCCGCGGCGCGCTGCCTTGTGGACAGCAAGAGCTTCGACAATTCCATCCTTTGCACCAATGAAAGCGTGGTCCTGACGCTGGACAGCAATCGCGGCAACATGGAACGCGCGCTGCGCAGCGCGGGCGCCCATGTCTGCAATGAGGCCGACACCGACCGGCTGCGCGACTATCTTTTCGGCAAGGGTAGCCTGAACCTCGCCGCCATCGGCAAAAGCGCCGTCTGGATCGCCGAGCGCGCGGGTATCCGGGTCAGCCCTTCGGCCCGCATCCTCGTCCCCGTGGTGGCGACGCCGGGGCAGGACGATCTGCTCTTCCGCGAAAAGCTCTGCCCCGTGCTGACGCTGACCTCGGCGGTGGATTTCCAGCAGGCGCTGACCTTCGCCAAGCACACGGCGCGGCGTGGGGCGGGCCATTCGGCGGCCTTCCATGGCGACGATACCGCAAGGCTGGTCCGCTTCTCGCAGGAAATGCCGGTCTACCGGGTGGTCGTCAACGCACCCTGTTCGCAGGGCGCGGCGGGTTTCGCGACCTATCTGCCGCCCTCGTTCACCATCGGCACCGGCTTTGCCGGGCGTTCCTCCATCGGGGAAAACGTCGGCCCGCAGCATCTGGTGCAATGGACCCGGATCGCCTATGGCAAGGATGTGCCAGCCGATCTTTCGGGCATAGACCTCAGCGCCGTTTCGACCGACCGCGCCACCGCGCGCGCGCCTGTGGCGGCGCCGCCGCCGGAACGCGAAAGTTTCGACCGCGACGCGCTGCGGCAGTTGATCCTGGAAGAGTTGCGCAGCCTTCAGGGGGCCGGGAAATGACCGACCTCCGAGCCTCCATCTTCATCGACCAGCTTCAGCCGCAGACGCTGGCCTATATTTCCACCTGGATGCGCGGCACCCTGCCCCGCCTGCGTATGGCCGCGCAGATCGTCGAGATCGCGCCCGGCCTGGATGTCGAGGCGCTGACGGACATTGTGCTGAAAAGCGCCGATGTGCGGGCGGGGCTTCTGGTCGTCGAACGTCAGTTCGGCACCTTGCAGTTCCACTCCCGCTCCACCGCCGAGGTGCAGGCAGGCGCGGCGGCGATCCTGGCCGCGCTGGACAAGACGGCGGATGACGTGGCGCCGCCGAAGATCCTCGCCTCCAAGCTTGTCACCAATGTCAGCGACCAGCACGCCTTCCTGATGAACCGCAACAAGCTGGGCTCTATGGTTCTGGGCGGCGACAGCATCTATCTTCTGGAATGCCAGTCGGCGGCTTATGCCATCCTTGCCTGCAACGAGGCGGAGAAGGAAGCCGATGTCAAACTGATCGACATGCGGATGATCGGCGCCAACGGGCGGCTTTACCTTGCCGGGACCGAGGCCGATGTCCGCAATGCCAGAAACGCGGCCGAAGGCGCGTTGCGCGATGCAGGGGCATTGTGATGTCAGCCCTTCGGGACGAGATTCGCGCCATCCTGCGCGAGGAAATCGCGGCACTTCGCGCCGATGCCGCACCCGCCGCGCCGCAGACGGAGCGGGTCCGCATCGCATCGGGCGCCGATCTGAACCGTTTCGCGCAGGACCTTCTGCGTCGCGCGGCTTCGCCCGACTTCGCGGCGCGGGTGATGGCGGGCGGCCATCTCTTCGAACTGGACGACGGGCAGCGGGGCGCGCCTGCTTACAGCGCGCCGATCGTCACCGGCCCGGCCCGGACGGCGCCCGGCACGATCGACAAGGCGCTGGTTACGGAACGCGACATCGCGGCCCTGGGCAGCGGGGTGCGTACCCTGCGGCTTGGCCCGCAAAACCGTTTGACGCCGCTTGCGCGGGACGAGGCGCGGCGCCGGGGTATCAGGATCGAAAGGGCGGATAGATGATTCAAGGACGCGTCATAGGCAAGATCTGGTCATCGCGCCGCGTCTCCTCCCTGCCTGCGGGCGCGCTGCTTGAGGTGGAGACGGAAAGCGGCGCAAAGCTGATCGCCTTCGACCCCCTCGGCTGCAACACGGGTGAGGCGGTCCTGATCACGCAAGGATCGGTGGCGGCCGCCTTCTTCACGGGCAAGACCGCGCCGGTGGATGCGCTGGTCATCGGCTCCATCGACGAAGACAACTCCAGCAACAACAAAGCATGAAGGAACATATCATGGCGAACCTGGCTATCGGAATGATTGAAACCAAGGGCTATGTGCCTGCCCTTTCGGCGGCGGACGCGATGGTCAAGGCCGCGAATGTCGAGATCGTGGCCCGCAACGAGGTAGGCGGCGGGCTCGTCTCCGTTGTCGTGCGCGGCGATGTGGGCGCGGTCAAGGCCGCGACCGAGGCGGGCGCGGAAGCCGCCAGCCAGGTCGGCGAAGTGACGGCGGTGCATGTCATCCCGCGCCCCCATGCCGATCTTGGCAAGCATTTCTCGGCCGCCGCCGCGAAGTGATGACCGTCCGCGCGCAGGAAAGGGTGACGAGGGCATGACCGAGCTTCGCGTCTATTTGCCGATCGAGGATCTGCAACCGCAGTTCGCGGCCTACCTGTCGTCGCCGTCGCGCGCGCGGGCCTATCCGCCGTTTCGCGGGCAGAATTCGCTGATCATCGAGGTGGCACCCGCGCTCAGCATCCACCGGATCACCGATCTGGCGCTGAAGGCGGCGCCGGATATGGAGCCAGGTATCCTCTTCACCGAACGCCAGTTCGGCTTGCTTGAGCTTCACGCCGACGACATGGCCGACCTGACGGCGGCGGGTCAGGCGATCCTGAAGGGGATCGGCGCGAAGCCCGAGGATCAGCTGGCCCCCAAGGTCCTTTACCACGACATCATCGAGAACCTTTCGGACCAGCATGCGATCATCCTCAACCGCTCCCGCGACGGGTCGATCCTGGTGCCGGGCGTGGCGCTGCTGATCTATGAGATGACGCCCGCCCTTTTCGCCTGCGTCGCGGCGAACGAGGCCGAAAAGGCCGCACCGAACTGCACGCTGAACGACGTACAGATGATGGGCGCGACGGGTCGTATCTTCATGTCCGGCACGCTGGCCGACATGAAGCTGGCCCGCGACCGCATCACCGAGGTTCTGGAAAATATCAAAGGCCGCCCCGCCTGAACGGGGCGCAAGAAAGGGGGGAGACCCCGAACCAACCAACAGGAGATCAACCCATGACCAAAGGACTATCCAGACGGCAATTCGTTGGACGCACCGCGGCGCTTGCAGGGCTTGCGGCGGCGGGACCGCTCGGCCCGGCCTTTGCCGGCCGTACCGACAGGATGAACATCCTCTGCTGGGAAGGCTACAACTCCGACCAGGTGCTTGGCCCCTTCCGTTCGGCCCATCCCGGCGCGACGGTACGCGCCGAAAGCGGCACCTCGGACCCCGACATGATCAACAAGCTTCGGGCCGGCGAAACCTCGGTCTGGGACCTCATCAACGTCAACCAGCCCTGGGCGCGCGACCAACTGTACCCCGAGGGCCTGATCAAGCCGCTGAACAAAGACCGGTTCATGCCCTATTTCGAAAAGATGCTGCCGGAATTCGCCAGCCCCCCCTATCCGCTGGCCTTCGCGGATGACGGCAACCTCATCGGCATGCCTCAGCGCTATGGCCCGTTCAGCTTCGTCGTCAACACCGACGTGATCAGTCGCGAAGCGGCCGAGGATCAGGGCTGGAACCTCTTCCTCGACCCGGCGATGAAGGGCCGGTACGGGGTTCTGACCTATGACAACTGGAACGTCATCCACATGTGCCTGACCGCGGGCCTCAACCCCTTCGCGCCGATCGAAGGGGGCGATGTCGACAAGTTCCGCGAGACGGCGAAGACGATCTTCGGCGGCGCCAAGCTTCTGACCGACGACCTGGTCGCGATGAATACCGCGCTGATCAATGGCGAGATCGACGCCTATTTCACCGGCGGCACCTACACGGCGTCACCGGCGCGGTTCGACGGGGCAACCAATGTGCGGGGCATCACGCCGACGTCGGGGCCGGTTGACGGCAAGGGCGGCTGCGTCTGGATCGAGCTGACCTCGGCCGTGAACAACCCGGACCCGAGCGAGCTGGCCGAGGATTTCCTTGAATTCGTGCAGGCGCCGGAGATCGCCAAGGCCGTGGCCTTCACCGAAGGGACCTATAACCCGGTCGCCCAGATGGGCAATCCCGAGGTCATGGCCCAGTTCGACGAGGAAGAGCTGGACGCGATCCAGATGGACAGCCTCGAAGAAGAGATGGCGCG
>DAIOXI010000010.1:28879-31413 GCA_036758045.1 Albidovulum sp. | reverse complement strand
CCATCCTCGCCCGCGTCATCCTGCCCAATGTCCTTGTCGCGGTCCTGTCGGGCGCCTTCGTGACCTTCGCCATCGTCATGGGCGAGTTCACGATGGCCGCCCTTCTCAACCGCCCCGCCTTCGGCCCCTATCTGCAACTGATGGGCGCCAACAAGGCGTATGAGCCCTTTGCGCTTTCCACCATCGCCTTCGCGATCACATGGGCCTGCATGGGCCTGATCCAACTCGTCACCCGCTTTTCGAAACATACCAAGGCCGCCCAAGGATGAGCTTTCTGACTATCGAGCATCTGGAAAAGAGCTTCGGCCCGAACCGCGTGGTGAAGGACTTCAACCTCACCATCGAGAAGGGGGAATTCATCTCGCTTCTCGGCCCGTCGGGCTGCGGCAAGACCACTGTCCTGCGCATGGTCGCCGGGTTCGAAACCCCCAGTTCGGGCGCGATCTATATCGACGGCAAGGACGTGGTGCGCCTGCGCCCCAATCAGCGCAGCATCGGCATGGTGTTTCAGGCCTACGCGCTTTTTCCCAACCTGACGGTGGCACAGAACGTCGGCTTCGGCCTGAAGGTAAACGGCACCCCGAAGCAGGAAATCCAGCCCCGCGTCGATGAGATGCTGTCGTTGATCGGCCTTCCCGATCTGGGCGCGCGCTATCCCTTCCAGCTTTCGGGCGGGCAGCAGCAGCGCGTGGCGCTGGCCCGCGCGCTGGCCCCGCGCCCGCAGGTCCTGTTGCTCGACGAACCGCTATCCGCGCTTGACGCCAAGATCCGTGTCAGCCTGCGGGAAGAGATCCGCGCCATCCAGCAGAAGCTGGGCATCACCACCATCTTCGTGACGCACGATCAGGAAGAGGCGCTGTCGATCTCCGACCGGATCGTCGTCATGCATCAGGGCATTGCCGATCAGGTCGGCACCCCGTTCGAGATTTACAACAACCCCGCCACCCGCTTCGTCGCCGGGTTCGTCGGCACGCTGAACCTGATGGAGGCAAAGGTGATCGACGCCGAAAAGGGCGTGACCACCATAGGCGGCGCGCCGGTCATCCTCGGGCGGCCGCTGCCGGAAGGGAAAGCGACGCTGGCCGCGCGGCCCGAAACCATCCGTCTTGGCCGCGCGCCGGGCAAGGACACGGTGCTGACCGGCAAGATCACCGGCGTGAACTTCCTTGGCTCCGTCATCCGGCTGCGCGCCGACGTGGCCGGGCAGGTGATCGACTTCGACACGTTCAACGCCCCCGGCGTCCCGCCCCCGACCCCCGGAACCGAGGTGGAGCTAAGCCTGTCGGCCCGCGATCTGCTGGTCATCCCGGAATAGAGCCTTCGCCTGCCTGCGGCACGAAAGACAGAGGATTCATCTGGCAAGGACCCGAACTTCGGTCTCACCCTCTGCCGGTCTAAGGCGATCCTGCGGGAATATTCCCGATGAGGACGCCATGCTCGACACAGCGATTTCCGCGCGCAGCGAGATCACCGACAAAACCCTTGTCCGCAGCTTTTCCTATATCGGCGGCAAGTGGCAGTCCGCCAGTTCCGGCGCTACGATCGGCGTGACAGACCCCGCGAGCGGTGCGCTTCTGGGCGAGGTGGCGAGCCTCTCCGCCGAAGACTCCGCCGCTGCCGTCGATGTCGCGGAAGCCGCCTTCTCCGGTTGGTCCGCGATGCTGCCGCAGGCGCGCTCCGCGATCCTGCGCCGTTGGTTCGACCTGATCCTGTCCCACAAGGAAGACCTTGCCCGCATCATGGTCCTTGAACAGGGCAAGCCGCTGTCGGAAGCGCGCGGTGAGATCGACTATGGCGCGGCCTTTGTCGAATTCTACGCCGAAGAGGCGAAGCGCCCCAATATCGAAGGCGTCACCAGCCACCTGCCGGATGCCGAGGTGGAGCTTTGGCGCGAACCCGTCGGCGTCGCGGCGCTGATCACGCCGTGGAATTTCCCCTCGGCAATGCTGACGCGCAAGGCCTCTGCCGCGCTCGCCGCCGGTTGCACCGTCCTCTGCCACCCTTCCGCCGAAACGCCCTTCTCGGCGCTGGCGCTGGCGGAACTGGCCGAACGCGCGGGCGTTCCCGCCGGTGTCTTTAACGTCGTCACGGGCGAGGCGCCGGTGATCGTCGAACCCTGGACAAGGGACACACGGGTGCGCGCCCTCTCCTTCACCGGCTCCACCGGGATCGGCAAGCTGCTTTACCGCCAGTCCGCCGACACGATGAAACGGCTGGTGATGGAGCTTGGCGGCCACGCCCCGGTGATCGTCTTCAAGGGCGCCGACATGGACAATGCCGTGGCCGAGACGATGAAGGCGAAATGGGCGACCTCCGGACAGGACTGCCTTGGCGCGAACCGAATCTATGTCGAACGCCCGATCTATGCCGAGTTCTGCGCGCGCTTTACCGAGGCCACCAAGGCGCTCACCATCGGGCCGGGGATGGAGGACCGCGACCTCGGCCCGCTGATGAACGAAAAGGCCTTGGCGAAGCAGGAGGAACATGTCGCCGACGCCCTGGCCAGAGGCGCGAAGCTTGCCTGCGGCGGCAAG
>DAIOXI010000010.1:26722-28869 GCA_036758045.1 Albidovulum sp. | reverse complement strand
CACCCTCTTGGCCCGCTCTTCTACGAGGCGACGGTACTGACCGACGTGCCGGAGGGTGCGAAGATCCTGCACGAGGAAACCTTTGGCCCCGTCGCCGCGATCCTGCCCTTCGACACCGAAGAGGAGGTCATCGCAAAGGCCAACGCCACCGAATACGGCCTTGTCGCCTATATCCACACCCAGGATCCGCGCCGTATCTACCGCCTGTCCCGCGCGCTGCAATTCGGCATGGTCGCGGTCAACCGCACCAAAGTCACCGGCGCGCCGATCCCCTTCGGGGGCATGAAACAATCCGGCCTTGGCCGCGAGGGATCGCGTCTGGGCATGGAGGAATTCACCGAAATCAAGTACGTCTGCCGCGACTGGGCATGAGAAGAAGGAAGACGACATGCTGAAGAACGATCAACTCGACACCTGGGACCGCGAAAACTTCTTCCATCCCTCGACACAGCTGGCCCAGCACGCGCGCGGCGAAAGCCCGAACCGGGTGATCAAGACCGCCTCGGGCGTCCATATCGAGGATCGCGACGGCAACAAGCTTCTCGACGCTTTCGCCGGGCTTTACTGCGTGAATGTCGGTTACGGGCGGCAGGAGATCGCCGAGGCCATCGCGGCGCAAGCGAAGGAACTGGCCTATTACCACGCCTATGTCGGGCACGGGACGGAAGCCTCCATCACGCTGGCGAAAATGATCCTCGACCGGGCGCCTTCGAACATGTCGAAGGTCTATTTCGGCCTTGGCGGATCGGACGCGAACGAAACCAACGTCAAGCTGGTCTGGTATTACAACAACATCCTTGGCCGCCCCGAGAAGAAGAAAATCATCTCGCGCTGGCGCGGCTATCACGGGTCCGGCCTGATGACCGGGTCGCTGACGGGGCGGGAGCTCTTCCACAAGAATTTCGACCTGCCGCTGGCGCAGGTGATCCACACCGAGGCGCCCTATTACTACCGCCGCACCGATCTGGCGCAGTCCGAGGCCGATTTCGTCGCCCATTGCGCGGCCGAGCTTGAGGCGCTGATCGAGACCGAGGGCGCGGACACCATCGCGGCCTTCATCGGTGAGCCGGTCCTTGGCACCGGCGGCATCGTCCCACCGCCCGCCGGGTACTGGGCGGCGATCCAGAAGGTCTTGAAGAAGCATGACATCCTTCTCATCGTGGATGAGGTCGTCACCGGCTTTGGTCGCCTCGGCACCATGTTCGGTTCGGACCACTTCGGGATCGAGGCCGACATCATCACCATCGCCAAGGGCCTGACCTCGGCCTATGCGCCGCTCTCCGGGTCGATCGTGTCCGACAAGGTGTGGAAGGTGCTGGAGCAGGGAACGGACGAAAACGGCCCGATCGGTCACGGCTGGACCTATTCCGCCCACCCGATCGGCGCGGCGGCGGGGGTTGCGAACCTCAAGCTGATCGACGACCTGAACCTGGTGCAGAACGCGGGCGAGGTCGGGGCCTATCTCAAGAAAACCATGACCGAGGCGCTGGGCGACCACCCCCATGTCGGCGACATTCGCGGCGAGGGGATGCTCTGCGCCGTGGAATTCGTGGACAACAAGGCGGGCCGCACCTTCTTCGACCCCGCCCGCAAGGTCGGGCCGCAGATATCCTCCACGCTTCTGGCGCAGGACAAGGTCATCGCACGGGCCATGCCGCAGGGCGACATCCTCGGCTTTGCCCCGCCCTTCTGCCTGACGAAGGCCGAAGCCGACACGGTCGTCGCGGCGACCGCGCGGGCGGTGAAGACGGTTCTGGGCTGACCCAGCGGCGCTGAACGACAGGGATCGCCGGGGTCACGCCCCGGCGATTTTTCATGTCCGGGCGGCCACTATGGCGGCAAGCCCGGCAAAGTCGTCGAAGCTGGCGACGGGGGCAAGCTCCTCGACACTTTTGGACCGATAGCCGCCGGTGAACATCACGAACGGCACCCCGGCCGCCCCGGCGGTTTCGGCATCGACCTCGCTGTCACCGACATAAAGCCCCGACGGCGCGCCCAACGCCGCGAAGGCCGCGTGAAGCGGGCGCGGATCGGGCTTGCGTTCGGGCAGCCGGTCGCCCCCGACGATGTCGTCGAAGAACGGCGCGAGATCCAGCGCGGCAAGGATCGCCCGGCTGATCGCTTCGGGCTTGTTGGTGCAGACGCCG
>DAIOXI010000010.1:10401-26621 GCA_036758045.1 Albidovulum sp. | reverse complement strand
CAGCTTGTGCCCCGCCGCCTTCAACCCCGCCAGCGCCTCTGCCACGCCGGGATAGGGCCGCGTCAGATCGGCGGGCGCGGCATCATAGGCGGCCATGAACCGCGCCAGCATCCGCGCGTGAACCTCATCCCCCGCCAGATCGCTGACCCCCATCGCGCGCCGCACCAGCACCGCGACTCCGTTACCGATGAAGGAGCGCACCACGTCAAGCGTCAGGACAGGCCGTCCCTCCGCCTCGAGCGCGACCGACAGGGAACGGTGAATATCGGGCGCGCTGTCGATCAGCGTTCCGTCAAGGTCGAAGACGATGGCAGCCATGGGCGGCCCTCCTGCACGATGGATCAAAGGGGCGGCAAAGCCACCCGCCCTTGGCCTACCCTATTCCGCGGCGCCACCCAAGCCGCCCGTTTCGCCATCCGCCTCAAGCCTGCCGACAAGACGATAGGTGTTGCGTTCGCTGATACCGAGGAGTCCGGCCACCTTCCGGCGATTGCCGTCTTAGCGGCGCAACAACAGGCGGATATGGTGGTCCCGCACCTCTTCCATCGTCGGTCATGGTCAAAGCCCAAAACCACGCCGCCATGATCCCCGGCCGCGCTTCGCGTCGCGCTGATACCGAGATGGGCGGCGATGATCGCTTCCTCCTGCCCCGACGTGATGACGCCGCGTTCGATGGCCTTGCGCAGCTCCAGCAGGTTGCCGGGCCAGGCGTAGCCGGTCAGCGCAGCGACGGTGTCGGCCGTCAGACGCTTGTCTATCCCGCGCTGGAAGTTGCGGTATTTCAGGAAATGTTCCGCCAGCGCCGGGACATCCGTCAGGATGCGGCGACGGGCGCTAGGCAAGCCGGAGAAGCCCGTCGGTAAGGCCCTGACAGCTCGAAATCTCCGTATCCGCGATGGACAGGCAATTGCGCGTCGCCTCGGTCAGGTTCGGCTGGCCAGCCACCGCGCGCAGCGCAAGGCGGATCGCTGCAAGCGTCCCTCAGTCTTCCGGCCACCATGGGCCATGATGGCTGTCGCGCCCGTCAAGCCGCTCAAACCCGTGGGCGCCGAAGTAATCGCGCTGCGCCTGGATCATGTTGGCCGTCCCGCGCCCCGTCCGCATCATGTCGAACCAGAAAAGACCGGCGGCCAGCGCCGGAACCGCGTGACCGCCCAGCGCGCCTTGCGCCACGACCTCGCGCAGCGCCGGACCGTTCCCCTCAAGCAGCCGCGCAAATGTCGGGGCGAGCATCAGGTTCCGGCCCGAATCCTCGGCCAGCGCCGCTGCCATGTCGTTCAGCATCGAAGACCGGATGATACAGCCCGCCCGCCAAACCCGCGCAATCTCGGGCAGGTCGAGCGTCCAGCCGAACTCCCGCCCCGCCGCCTCGATCATGCCGAAACCCTGCGCGTAACACAGGATCTTGCCCGCGATCATCGCCCCTTCCAGTGCATCGACGGCGATCTTCACCGAGCCGGGCGCGGCGCCGAACCGGGCCTGCCCCGCCGCGCGCTCCGCCACGCGGGCAGAGACGTTGCGCGCCATCACCGCAGCCTCGATCACCGGGACCGGCGCGGCCAGATGCTGCGCCTCGATCGCGGTCCAGCGCCCGGTCCCCTTCTGCCCCGCCGCGTCGAGGATGACATCCAGCATCGGCACATCCGTCACCGGGTCCGTCGCGGCAGCAACCTTCGCGGTGATTTCCACCAGGTAGGATTGCAGAACCCCCCTGTTCCAGCCTGCAAAGACCCCGGATACCTCCTCCGCCGACAGGCCAAGCCCGTCGCGCATGATCCCGTAAACCTCGGCAATCATTTGCATATCGGCATATTCGATGCCGTTGTGAACGGTCTTGACGAAATGCCCGGCGCCCGCCTCACCCATCCATTTCGCGCAAGGCGTCCCGTCCTCTGCCTTCGCGGCGATCGCGGTCATGATCGGCGCGATGCGGTCCCAGTCGACCCGGTCCCCGCCGCCCATGATCGACGGCCCGTGACGCGCGCCCTCCTCGCCACCCGACACGCCCATGCCAAGGAAATGAGCCGCCCCCGCAGCGGCGGTGCGGCGGTTCGTGTCGTGGAAATTGGCGTTCCCGGCGTCGATGATAAGGTCGCCCTCCTCCATCAACGGGGTCAGCGCGGCGATCTGATCGTCCACGGGTTGCCCGGTGGGAACCATCAGGACGATGGCGCGGGGACGGGCGATGGCGGCAACCAGATCGGCCAGGGTCTGCGTCGGAACGATGCGCGGTGCAAGCGCCCCCGCCCCGGCATGAAAGCTTTCGGTGACCGATCCGGTGCGGTTCCAGACCGCGATGGGAAAGCCCTTTTCCGCGATGTTGAGGGCAAGGGCCGCCCCCATCGTCCCCAGCCCGACAAGCCCGATCTGCGCCTGGGTCATCCCGCACCCTCCCCTTATCGCCAACGTGGAATCATGCCGCCAACCTGACACCATCGGACCGCCGCGCCAACCGTGGCCGGGGCTTGCTCTCGCGAGGGTGAAGCCGGATAGTCTGCCCATGACCGGCAAGCTCTTGATATTCGGTTGCGGCTACAGTGCGCAGGCCTTCGTGCGAAGGCTTGGGCAGGGCTGGCAGGTGACCGGCACAACCCGCGATCCCGCCAAGAAGGCACAGCTGAAGGCACAGGGCATCGACGCCCGGCTTTGGCCGGGAGAGGATCTGCGGCCTGCGCTGGAGGACGCCACCCACCTGCTGCTGTCGATTGCCCCCGGCGCCGATGGCGATCCGGTCGTCGCGGCCCTTGGCGATGCGGTCAGGCAGGCCGCGCCGCATCTGCGCTGGGTGGGGTATCTTTCCACCACCGGCGTCTATGGCGACCATGACGGCGGCTGGGTCGACGAGGCGACAGCGCTTGAGCCGACGATCCGCCGCGGCAAGTCCCGGCTGGTCGCGGAGCGTCAGTGGCAGGCGATTGCGGCGGCCAGCGGCCTGCCGCTTCACATCTTCCGTCTGGCCGGCATCTACGGGCCGGGGCGCGGACCGTTCGAGAAAGTCAGGAACGGTACCGCACGCAGAATCATCAAGGAAAACCAGTACTTCAGCCGCATCCACGTCGATGACATCGCCGAGGTTCTCACCGCCTCGGTCGCGCGCCCCGATCCCGGCGCGATCTATAACGTCGCCGATGACGACCCCTCCCCGCCCGAGGATGTACTATCCGAAGCCGCCCGCCTTCTGGGCCTGCCGGAACCGCCCGAGGTGAGGTTCGATGAGGCCGAGATGACACCGATGGCCCGCAGCTTCTACGCCGAATCAAAGCGGGTGCGGAATCACAGGATCAAGCGCGATCTGGGCGTGACGCTGCGCTATCCCGACTATCGCAGCGGCCTTCGCGCGCTGCTGGAAGACGAGAGCGCGACCGGGGGCGCAGGGTGACGCAACGGTCTTGTTGATTTCCGGGCGGAGCGTCGCCCAGCCATATCCCAACCAACAGGAGAAATGCCGGATGTCGCTTGAGACCATCGCCACGGACATTCGCAAGGCGCTGGAAACCCGCGCCTTCGAAGGCTCCCTGACCTTCGATTGCGGCACGGATGGCGTGATCGTGCTGGCGGACGGAACCGCCTCGACCACCCCGCGCGAAACCGACTGCACGCTGGTCATCTCCCGCGACAATCTTGTCAGCCTCTTGAAAGGCAAGCTGAATCCCATGATGGCGATGGCGACCGGAAAGCTGAAGCTGAAGGGCGACATGAAGGTTGCGCTGGGGCTCGCCAAGCTTCTTGCCTAGGGTGTCTGCGCGGCAGGCGCTCGGCCGATCGTCGCCGGGCAAGGCTGGATCAGGCCGCGCAATCGCAAGGGCAAAGGCCAATGGGGGCCGCTCACGGCCGCATGATCTCACGCGAAGATGAGTTGTCTGAAACGCATGATCCGCGCGAGGCTGCGGCCGCGAATAGGAGGTATCCCATGCTGCGCTTCATCCTGTGCCTTGCCTTTCTGGTTGCGTCACCCGCCCTTGCGAAAACCAGCGTCGCGACCGTCGCCGGGGGCTGTTTCTGGTGCGTCGAAAGCGATTTCGAAAGCGTTCCGGGTGTGAAGGAGGTGATCTCGGGCTATACCGGCGGAACGGTCGAGAACCCGACCTACAAGCAGGTCGGCTCGGGCACGACCGGCCATTATGAGGCGGTGCAGATCCACTATGACCCGGCGCGGATCAGCTATGCGCAGCTGATGGAGCTTTTCTTCCGCTCGATCGACCCGACCGATGCGGGCGGGCAATTCTGCGACCGGGGGCCGACCTACCGGACCGCGATCTTTTACGGCAATGCCGAGGAGAAGGCCGCCGCCGAAGCGGCGCGCGCGGCGGCGGAAAAGGCGCTTCACATGAAGGTGGTCACGCAGATCCTGCCCGCCGGAGCGTTCTACAAGGCCGAGGAGTATCACCAGAATTACTACAAGGGGAACGACATCGTGCTGACGCGTCGCGGCCCGATGCGCGAACGCAATGCCTATGCCTTCTACCGCAAGGCCTGCGGCCGGGATCAACGGGTGAAACAGCTTTGGGGCAGCGCGGCGCCGTTCATCCACTAGCCCGGAACGCCTCCACCTCGTCCCGCGTCGGGATCGCGTCGGCTGTACCCACCCGCGTGACTTTCAGGCTCGCGGCGGCGGCGGCAAGGTCCAGCGCCTCGGCCGGGGTCATCCCGGCGTCGCGCCCGGCGGCGAAATAGCCCGCGAAGGTATCGCCCGCGCCGGTGGTATCGACCGCCGTCACCTGGTGCAACGCGGCGGTAAACACCTTGCCGTCACCGCGCCATTCCGCCCCGTCGGCACCGCGCGTCACCAAAAGCTCAGGTACGTCGAGCTCGTCAAGCGTGACGCCCATCGCGGCGGTCAGTTGCTGCGCCTCGACCGCGTTCAGGGCAAGGATAGAGACGTTTTTCAGCACCGCGCGCACCGCATCCACATCGAAGGGCGCGGCGGAATACATGACATGCAGCCCCTTCGCGCGGGCCAGATCGGCGGCTTGCGCCTGATGCGCGGTCTCATTCTGGATCAGCAGCGTATCGCCCGGCCGCGCCCCGGCCAGCGCGCGTTCGACGATGTCGAAGGGCATGACCCGGTTGGCGCCGGGAAAGATCACGATGGAATTCTCCCCCCCGGCATCGACATTGATGATCGCATGGCCGGTCGGCGTGTCGATCGTTGCTATGGCTGACGTATCGACCCCCCAGCCCTTCAGCCGCCCCACCGTCCAGCCGCCTTCCGCCCCGACCGCGCCGATATGAACCACCCGCGCGCCTGCCTTCGCGGCGGCGGCGGACTGGTTCGCGCCCTTGCCGCCCAGCCCGGTGCTGTAATCGGTGGCCGCCAGCGTCTCCCCCGGCAGGGGCAGGTGCGGCAGGCGATAGAAGTGGTCGATATTGATCGAACCGAGGTTGAAGATCGTCATGCTGCGCCCTCCCTCAGGGGCGACCCTGCCCCAGACGACAGGCGGCAATCACCGCCATGTTGACGATATCGTTCACGGTTGACCCGGTCGAGCAGATCTGGACCGGCTTGTCGACGCCAGTCAGGATCGGGCCGATCACCGTCGCCCCCGCCATTTCCTGCATCAGCTTGACCGAGATCGAGGCCGAATGCCGCGCCGGGACCACCAGCACATTTGCCGGGCCGGTCAGGCGGCAGAACGGATAGGCCGCCATCTGCTCCATGTTCAGCGCGACATCGACGGTCATTTCACCCTCATACTCGAAATCGACGCCGCGCTTGTCGAGGACATTGGCCGCGACATGCATCTTCGTCGCGCGTTCCGAGACCGGATAGCCGAAGGTCGAGAACGACAGGAACGCGACCCGTGGCTCAATCCCCATGCCACGCGCGACGGCCGCGCCGCGTTCGGCGATGTCGGCAAGGTCGTTCTCATCCGGCCATTCGTGAACCAGCGTATCGCCGATGAACACGATCCGGCCGCGATGCAGGACGGCGGTGATGCCCACCGCACCATCCTCGGCCCTCGCGTCGAAGACGTGGTTGATAAGGCCCAGCACATGCGCCGATTTCCGCGTCGCCCCGGTGACAAGGCCATCGCCATGCCCATGCGCCAGCATCAGCGCGGAAAAGACATGCCGGTCCCGTGCCGCGAGACGGTGAACGTCGTGCCGGTCGAAGCCCTTGCGTTGCAGGCGCGCGTAAAGGAAATCCTTGTAGGTCTGAAGATGGGCGGTGTTGGCGGCGTTGACGATCTCAAGCTCCTTGACCGCGTCGGCCAGCCCCTCGGCCGTCAGCTTCTCGGCCACGTCCGCCTCGCGCCCGACGACCAGAGCCTTGCCAAGACCGGCGCGCTGATAGGCAACGGCGGCGCGCAGCACGCGGGGATCGTCCCCTTCGGCAAAGATCATCCGCGCCTGTGCGGCGCGCGCGCGGGCATGGATGCCTTGCAGGATCGAGGCCGTCGGGTCCATCCGCGATTTCAGGTGAAGCTCATAGGCCTCCATGTCGATGATCGGCCGGCGCGCGACCCCGGTCTTCATCCCGGCCTTCGCGACGGCGGGCGGGATGACGTGGATCAGCCGCGGGTCGAAGGGCGTCGGGATGATGTAGTCGCGGCCGAAGGTCAGCTTGCGGCCATAGGCCATCGCGACCTCATCCGGCACATCCTCCCGCGCCAGCCTCGCCAGAGCCTCGGCACAGGCGATCTTCATCTCGTCATTGATCGCGCGGGCGTGGATGTCGAGCGCGCCGCGGAAAAGATAGGGAAAGCCGAGGACGTTGTTGACCTGATTGGGATAGTCCGAGCGGCCGGTGGCGACGATCGCATCCTCACGCACGGCATGCGCCTCTTCCGGCGTGATTTCCGGGTCCGGGTTGGCCATCGCGAAGATCACCGGGTTCGGCGCCATGCTGGCCACCATATCGGCCGTCACCGCGCCCTTGGCCGACACGCCAAGGAACACGTCTGCGCCCTTCATAGCGTCGTCCAGCGTACGGGCATCGGTCCGCGCGGCATGGGCCGATTTCCACTGGTTCATGCCCTCGGTCCGGCCCTGCCAGATCACGCCCTTGGTGTCGCACATGATGCAGTTGTCATGCTTCGCGCCCATGGCCTTCAGCAGTTCCAGACAGGCGATCCCGGCCGCCCCGGCCCCGTTCAGAACGATGCGGCAATCCTCGATCTTCTTGCCCGAGATCTCAAGCGCGTTCAAAAGCCCCGCCGCGCAGATCACCGCCGTGCCATGCTGATCGTCATGGAAGACGGGAATGTCCATCAGCTCTTTCAGCCGCTGCTCGATGATGAAGCATTCGGGCGCCTTGATATCCTCAAGATTCACCCCGCCAAAGCTCGGCCCCATCAGCCTGACCGCCTGGATGATTTCCTCCGGGTCCTCGGTGTCCAGCTCGATGTCGATGGCATTGACGTCGGCGAAGCGCTTGAAAAGAACCGCCTTTCCCTCCATCACCGGCTTTGAGGCCAGCGCGCCAAGGTTGCCCATGCCCAGGATCGCGGTCCCGTTCGACACGACGGCCACCATGTTGCCCTTGGTCGTGTAGTCATAGGCCGTTTCCGGCGCGTCGGCGATGGCCTGCACCGGCACCGCGACGCCGGGCGAATAGGCCAGGCTCAGGTCGCGCTGCGTCGCCATGGGTTTCGAGGCGACAACCTCATATTTCCCCGGCGCCGGGTTGAGGTGATAGGCAAGCGCCTCTTCCGGCGTGACGCGGTTCTTGGTTGCCATGGGCCAATTTTCCTCCTGAGTCCCGCAGTCATAGCGCCCGGCGCGGCGTGCCACAACGCCGCAATGGATCGTTACCGCCAACATCATTTCGGCTTTTCCGCCCCTGTCCGCTTCTGTAGGCTCCGCCGGAAACCGGGGGGCAGCGTGGACACGAGCGACGGCAATGTGACGCCGATGATGGCGCAATATCTGGAGATCAAGGGGCGCTATCCCGACGCGCTGCTCTTCTACCGGATGGGCGATTTCTATGAGATGTTCTTTGACGATGCCGAGGCGGCGGCGGCGGCGCTCGACATCGCGCTGACCAAGCGCGGCAAGCATCTGGGCGAGGATATCGCCATGTGCGGCGTCCCGGTCCATGCCGCCGAGGGCTATCTGCTGACCCTGATCCGCAAGGGCTTTCGCGTTGCCATCGCGGAACAGATGGAGGACCCGGCCGAGGCGAAAAAGCGCGGCTCGAAATCCGTCGTCGCGCGCGATGTGGTGCGGCTGGTCACGCCCGGCACGCTGACCGAGGACACGCTGCTTGAGGCGCGGCGGCACAATTTCCTCGCCGCATGGGCCGAGGTGCGGGATGAGGCGGCGCTGGCCTGGGCCGACATTTCCACCGGCGAATTGCGGGTGATGGCCTGCCCGCTGGCGCGGCTGGGACCGGAACTCGCGCGGCTGGCGCCCAGCGAGATCCTGGTGGCAGAGACACGGTTTTCTGGTGTGCAGCCCATCGCCGACGACCAGCGCGTCGCCCTGACGCCGCTGGCCCGGTCAAGCTTTGACAGCACCGGCGCGGAAAAGCGGTTGCTGGCGCAGTTCGGCGTGGCGACGGTCGAGGCCTTCGGCGCCTTCGACCGTGCCGATGTCTCCGCCGTTGGCGCGATCCTCGATTACCTCGACCTGACGCAGCGCGGCCGCCTGCCTCTCCTCCGCCCGCCCGCGAAGGAAGTGGCGGGCGGCGCGCTGACCATGGACGCCGCGACCCGGCGCAACCTTGAGATCACCCGCGCGCTCTCCGGCGGGCGTGAGGGGTCGCTGTTCGCAGCGGTCGACCGCACCGTCACGGCGGGCGGCGCCCGGCTTCTCGACCGTCGCCTCTCCGCCCCCTCCCGCGACCTGGCAGAGATCCGCGCCCGGCTTGAGGCGGTCCGCGCCTTCGCCGGGGATACCGCGCTGACCGAAACGCTGCGCGCCGATCTGCGCAAGGCCCCCGACATCGACCGCGCCCTGTCGCGCCTGTCGCTGGACCGCGGCGGGCCGCGCGACCTTGTCGCGATCCGCGCGGGGCTTGAACAGGCCGGTACCCTTGCCGCCCGCCTTTCCTCCGGCCAGCCCGACAAGATCACCCGCGCCGCCCGCGCCATGACCGGCTTTGACGATCTGGTCGCACTTCTCACCCGCGCGCTGACCGCCGAACCGCCACTTCTGATCCGCGACGGCGGCTTCATCGCGCCCGGCTACGACACCGACCTGGATGACGCCCGCCAGCTTCGCGATGAAGGCCGCAGCGTCATCGCCCGGATGCAGGCCGACTATATCGAGCGCACGGGCATCCAGAGCCTGAAGATCAAGCACAACAACGTGCTGGGCTACTTCATCGAGACCACCGCGACCCACGCGGAAAAGATGCTCTCCGCCCCGCTCAGCGAGACCTTCATCCACCGCCAGACCACCGCCAATCAGGTCCGCTTCACCACCGTGGAGCTGTCCGAGATGGAGACCAGGATCCTCAACGCAGGGAACCGCGCGTTGGAGATCGAAAAGCGGCTCTATGACGGCCTGAGAACAATGATTCTCGACGCCGCCGCCCTGATCTCCGACGCCGCCCGCGCGCTGGCGGAGATCGACCTTTACGCCGCTTTCGCCGACCTCGCCCGCACCGATGACTGGGTCGAACCGAAGATCGACGACAGCCGCGCCTTCAGGATCGAGGGTGGCCGTCACCCGGTCGTCGAGCGCGCGCTGAAACGCAGCGGTGAAAGCTTTGTCGAAAACGATTGCGCGCTGACCGACGGCGACACCCCGGCGATCTGGCTGCTGACCGGGCCGAACATGGCCGGTAAATCCACCTTCCTGCGCCAGAACGCGCTGATCGCGCTGCTCGCCCAGGCCGGAAGCTTCGTTCCCGCCCGCGCCGCCCATATCGGCATCGTCGGACAGCTTTTCAGCCGGGTCGGCGCGGCCGACGATCTGGCGCGTGGCCGCTCCACCTTCATGGTGGAGATGGTGGAAACCGCCGCCATTCTCAATCAGGCCGACGACCGCGCTCTGGTGATCCTTGACGAAATCGGGCGCGGCACCGCGACCTATGACGGTCTCTCGATCGCCTGGGCGACGCTGGAACACCTGCACGACGTCAACCGCTGCCGCGCGCTGTTCGCGACGCATTACCACGAGATGACCGCCCTGTCGGCCAAGCTGCCCGGCGTCGAAAACGCGACCGTCGCCGTCAAGGAATGGGAAGGCGAGGTGATCTTCCTGCATGAGGTCAGAAAGGGGGCCGCCGACCGCAGCTACGGCGTGCAGGTCGCCCGCCTCGCCGGTCTGCCCCCGGCGGTGGTCGAACGGGCCAAGGTCGTGCTGGAAGCGCTGGAAAAGGGCGAGCGCGAGGGTGGCGCCCGCAAACACACGCTGATCGACGACCTGCCTCTCTTCAGCGCCACCCCGGCCGCGCCGCCGAGGCCCGCCGCTTCAAGGCAATCAGAGCTCGAAGCTGCGCTTCACGCGATTCATCCGGACGAGATGACCCCGATCGAGGCCCTGAACACGCTCTACGCGCTCAAGGCCCGGCTTGGTCCCTGATCTTCTTCTGTTCGAAAATACTCCACGGGGGGTGCGGGGGGTGTGAAACCCCCCGCTGCCGGGGCCACAATCAGGACTTCGGCGTCGAGCTGACCCCGACCTGCGCCGGACGCAGAAGACGGTCGTGCAGCATGAAACCTTCGGTCATCACCTGAATGATGTCGCCCGCCTTGGTGCCGGGGACCGGCGCCTCGAACATCGCCTGATGCAGCTGCGGATCGAAAGCATCGCCCACCGCAGGCGCGACCGGCTGAACGCCGTGCTTGCCGAGGACGGAGATCAGCTCCTTCATCGTCAGCTCCACCCCCTCGATCAGCCCCTTCGACGCTTCATGCTGGCTTTCCGTCACATGATCGAGCGCGCGCTTTAGATTGTCGTAGACCGGCAGCAGATCGCGGGCGAGCTTCGAGCCGCCATATTGTTCCGCCTCGCGCCGGTCACGTTCACCCCGCTTGCGAATGTTTTCGGCATCCGCCAGCGCGCGCATGAAACGGTCGCGCATCTCATCGCGTTCGGCGCGCAGCGCCTCGATCTCGGCCAGGCCATCGTCCAGTGCCAGATCCTCATCCCCGATCATGGCCTGATCCTCGGCTATCTCGTCTTTCTTCATCTCACTCATGGTCTATCCCTTACGCTCCCCGGACAGTAGCCGCCCGACAAGCTGCGCGGTGTAATCGACGATCGGCACGATACGCCCGTAGTTGAGGCGCGTCGGACCGATGACGCCCACGGCGCCGATGATCTTACGGTCAGCGTTCATATAGGGAGAGACCACCAGAGAGGAACCCGAAAGTGAGAAAAGTTTGTTCTCTGAGCCAATGAAAATGCGCACCCCTTCGCCGGACTCCGCCAGTTCGAGGAATTCGGCGATGTCGCGCTTGCGCTCGAGGTCGTCGAAGAGGACCCGAATCCGATCCAGAGCGGCCTCATCCGTCTGGTCAAGAAGGTTGGCCCGGCCGCGGACGATCAGCCGTTCGGTCTGTTCGCCGCCGCCGCTCCAGACCGCCAGCCCGCGTTCGACAAGGTCCCGCGCGGCGGTGTCCAACTCCTGCCGCCGCCGCATGATTTCCTGCGAGATATGAGCGTGAAGCTCCGAAATCGTGCGGCCTTCGGCCAGGGCGTTCAGGAAATTTCCCGCCTCGCGCATGGCCGAGGGCGTATGGCCCAGCGGCGGCACGAAAACACGATTCTCCACATGCCCGTCGGCAAAGACCAGCACGACAAGCGCCCGGTCGGCACCCAGGCTGACGAATTCGATATGGCGAATCGGCGCCTCATGCTTGGGCGCCAGAACGAGGCTCGCCCCATGGGTAATACCCGACAACGCGAGCCCGACCCGATCGAGAAGGCCTGCGACACCGGATTCGCCGTTGCCGGTCGTCGCCTCGATCGCCTCGCGGTCCTGAAGCGAGACGGAGCTGACCTCCATCAGCCCGTCAACGAACATCCTGAGGCCAAGCTGCGTCGGCACCCGCCCCGCCGAGGTGTGCGGACTGTCCAGCAGGCCAAGATATTCCAGATCCTGCATCACGTTGCGCACCGTCGCGGCGGACACGCTTTCGCTCAGGGTGCGCGTCAGGGTGCGTGAACCCACCGGCTCCCCCGTATCAAGGTAGCTTTCGACGACACGACGAAACACCTCGCGCGACCGCGCGTTCATTTCGTTCAGGATTTTCGAACTGTCTTCGGTCATCGCCTTCGAAATATGGGGTCCCCCCAGTTAAAGAGCCAGCCCGCCCAAGGTCAATCGGGGTTGCGCCTGCCGCGGGCGGGCCTGTAATTGGCGCCGGAACAACCGAAAGGACCTGACATGCGACCCTCCGGCCGGACCTTGGAACAGATGCGCCCGGCGTGACCAAACATGCCGAGGGCTCTTGCCTGATCCGCTGCGGGGATACGCATGTGCTTTGCACCGCGACGATCGAGGACAAGGCACCGTCCTTCCTCAAGGGCTCTGGCCTTGGTTGGGTGACGGCGGAATACGGGATGCTGCCGCGCGCCACTAATACCCGCAACCGGCGCGAGGCGGCGGCGGGCAAGCAATCCGGCAGAACGCAGGAAATTCAGCGACTTATAGGTCGCGCCCTGCGCGCCGGCGTGGACCGGGTGGCGCTGGGCGAACGCCAGATCGTCGTGGATTGCGATGTGATCCAGGCTGATGGCGGCACCCGCTGCGCCTCCATCACCGGGGGCTGGGTCGCGCTGCGGCTGGCGGTCAACAAGCTTCTGAAGGCGGGCGTGGTGACCTCGGACCCGCTGGTCGACCATGTCGCCGCCGTTTCCTGCGGCATCTATGCCGGGCAGCCGGTGCTGGACCTCGACTATGCCGAGGACAGCGAGGCGGGCACTGACGGCAATTTCATCCTCACCGGCCGCAAGCGGCTGATCGAGGTGCAGATGTCGGCCGAGGGCGCGACATTTTCGCGCGACGAGATGACAAAACTGCTCGACCTTGCCGAAGTGGGCATCGCGGATCTGGTCGAGGCCCAAAAGGCGGCGGTTGGATGAGGGTCTTTGCGGACAAGCGGCTTCTGGTGGCGACTCACAATGCCGGGAAGCTGGAAGAGATCGCCTCTCTGCTGAAGCCCTACGGCATCGACTGTGTCGGCGCCGCCGAAATGGGGCTGGACGAGCCGGAAGAGACCGAGACGACCTTTGTCGGCAATGCCCGGATCAAGGCCCACGCGGCAGTCAAGGCGACGGGCCTTCCGGCGCTGGCCGATGACAGCGGCATCGAGGTCGACGGGCTTGGCGGCGCGCCCGGCGTCTATACCGCCGACTGGGCCTTTACCCCGACGGGCCGCGATTTCGTGCAGGCGATGACCCGCACCTGGGATGAACTTGAGGCCGCGAAGGCCCCCTTCCCCCGCACAGCCCGCTTTCGCGCCACGATGGTTCTGGCCTGGCCCGACGGGCATGACGAGGTGTTTGAAGGCAAGGTCGAAGGGCAGGTCGTCTGGCCGATGCGCGGGCGCCAGGGGCATGGCTATGACCCGATGTTTCAGCCCGACGGCTATGACATCACCTTCGCCGAGATGGGCACCGACGAAAAGAACCGGATCAGCCACCGGGCGGATGCGTTCCGCAAGCTGGTGGCCTGTTTTGAAGGGAAAGAGGCATGAAGCGAATCTCGACCGGATCGCCTTTCGAGAAGATCATGGGCTACAGCCGCGCGGTGGTGAAGGGCGGCTGGTGCTTTGTCTCCGGTGTGACAGGCTATGATTACGCCACGATGGAGATGCCGGAGGGTATCGCCGATCAGGCGCGGAACTGCTTTGCGACCATCGGGCGGGTGCTGGAGGAAGCCGGGTTCGCGATGGCCGACATCGTGCGGGTGCAATACACCGTGACCGACGCCGCGCTGGTCGAGGCGCTGGTGCCGGTGCTGGGCGACGCGCTGGGCGAGGTGCGGCCAGCCGCGACCATGGTCATCGCCGGGCTGATCCGGCCGGAAATGAAGGTCGAGGTCGAAGTGACGGCCTTCAAGGGCTGAGGGTCATGGAAGACTGGCAGCAGGGCGGTTTCGGTCTTTACCTGCACTGGCCCTTCTGCGCCTCCAAATGCCCCTATTGCGATTTCAACAGCCATGTCGTCGCCTCGGTCGATCAGGCCGCCTGGCGCGACGCCTATCTTTCCGAACTCCGCCGGGCAGCGGCGGAGACAGAGGGGCGGGTGCTGTCCTCGGTGTTTTTCGGCGGCGGCACGCCTTCGCTGGTGGAACCCGATCTTGTCGCCGCGATCCTGGATGAGGTGCGGCGCCTCTGGCCTTGGGCGAATGACCTTGAGGTGACGCTTGAGGCCAACCCGAACAGTGTCGATTCCGGCCGTTTTCAGGGATACTCGGCCGCCGGGGTCAACCGGATCTCCATGGGTATCCAGGCGCTGAACGATACGGATCTGCGTCGCCTTGGCCGCCTGCACAGTGTGGCGGACGCGCGGCGGGCCTTCGACATCGCGCGGGACTGCTTTAGCCGCGTGAGTTTCGACCTGATCTATGCGCGCCAGCATCAGGCGCTTGACGACTGGCGCCGCGAGCTGACCGAGGCCGCCGCGATGGCGGTCGATCACCTGTCGCTTTACCAATTGACGATCGAGGACGGCACCGCCTTTGGTGCCCGCCACGCCGCGGGCGGGCTGAAGGGCCTGCCGGCGGATGACATTGCCGCCGATATGTACGAGTTGACGCAAGAGGTTCTGGATACCGCCGGGATGCCCGCCTACGAGGTATCGAACCACGCCCGCGATGGAGCCGAAAGCCGCCACAACCTGATTTACTGGCGCTATGGCGATTACATCGGAATCGGCCCGGGCGCCCATGGTCGCCTGACGCTGGCCGGGCAGCGCTTTGCGACGGAGGCGCCGCGCAGCCCACAAATGTGGCTCGATTCCGTGCGAAGACGCGGAAATGGAGAGCTTCCGCGCGCGGCCCTTTCGGGTCAGGATTGCGCGACGGAGTATATCCTCATGGCCCTGCGGCTGCGTGAGGGGGCGGATATGCGGCGGTATCAGGCGCTGGCAGGCACGCCACTGGACACGGACGCCATTGGGCGGCTGGAGGAGATAGGGCTTCTCACCCGCACCGGGACGAAAATCGCCGCCACGGCCAGCGGCCAGATCGTGCTGAACGCGATCCTGCGGGAGATCGTCCCATGATCCGGGGCATCATGATCGCCGCCGGCCTGATTTCCCTTGCGCTTGGGGCCATCGGGCTTGTCCTGCCGCTTCTGCCGACAGTGCCCTTCGTGCTGCTGGCAGCGCTTTGCTTCGCCAACACCTCGGAACGGCTGCACGGCTGGCTTTTGTCGCACCGGATCTTTGGGCCACAGATCGTGAACTGGAATGAGCGCGGCGCCATCGCGAGGCAGGCGAAATGGGTCGCCTCTGCCTCGCTTGTCGGAAGCTTTATTCTGGCGATCCTGTTCGGATTCGGCCCGCTGGTCCTGACGGTTCAGGCGGCCTGCCTGCTGGGCGTCGCGCTTTTCATCTGGTCGCGACCGGACGCCTAACGCCCGCCCGCCAGAAGCTGACAAAGCTCATCCAACTGTTCGAGCGTCTTGTAGGCGATCGTCAGCCGCCCGCCATCGTGGCCCTGATGGTCGATCACCACGGCCATGCCGAGATTGGCAGACAGGTCCTGTTCCAGAACACGGGTATCGGCATCCTTTTCCGACCGCCGACGCGGCGCGGCGTCGCGCGTGGCACCCTTGTCCCTGCGCGCCAGTTGCTCTGTCTCACGCACCGACAGGCCGCGCGCGATGACCTGACGGGCCAGTGCGGTCGGATCGTCGGACGTGATAAGCGCGCGGGCATGACCGGCGGTCAGCTTGCCTTCGCGCAGCCAGGTCTGGACATCGGAGGGCAGAGAGAGAAGCCGGAGAAGGTTGGCGATGTAGCTGCGGCTCTTCGACAGCGCCTCGGCCAGTTTTTCCTGCGTGTGACCGAAACGGTCCATAAGCTGACGGTAGCCCATCGCCTCTTCGACCGGGTTCAGATCGGCGCGCTGGATATTCTCGATGATCGCGATTTCGAGGACCTCGGTATCGTCGAACTCACGAACAAGAACCGGCACCTCATGCAGCTGCGCCATCTGCGCGGCGCGCCAGCGGCGTTCGCCTGCGACAATCTCATAACTATCTGATTTTCTTGGATTATTCCGAACAATCAGGGGCTGGATAATACCCTTCTCGCGGATCGAATCGGCAAGCTCGGCAAGCGCCTCCTCTGCGAAATCGCGGCGCGGCTGATTG
>DAIOXI010000010.1:0-10391 GCA_036758045.1 Albidovulum sp. | reverse complement strand
CATGTCGGGGCGCCGGGGCGCCTCGGGGGTATCCGCCGCGGGCTGCGCCACATCCGCCATCAGCGCAGAAAGGCCCCGCCCCAGGCCGCGCCGCTCCATCCGTTTGTCCGACATGCCCTGCCCCCGTTATGATTTCAGTTTCTGATGCCGTTGCAACAATTCCTGCGCCAGCGCGCGATAGGCCGCGCTGCCCCGCGACAGCGTATCATAGGTGAGAACCGGCACCGAGAAAGATGGCGCCTCGCTCAGCCGGACATTGCGCGGAATACGGGTGCGGAAGACGAGATCGCCGAGGTTATCGCGCGCGTCATCCTCCACCTGCTGCGAGAGGTTGTTGCGGGTGTCGTACATGGTCAGCACCACGCCTTCGATCCGCAAATCCTTGTTCGCCGCCTGCCGCACGTCGCGAATCGTCAGCATCAGTTGCGACAGGCCTTCGAGCGCATAGAACTCTGCCTGTAGCGGCACGAGGACCGAATCGGCGGCCACCATCGCGTTCACGGTCAGCAGGCTAAGCGAGGGCGGGCAATCAATCAGCACATAGTCAAAGCCATAGCCGTCGATGTCCTGCTGGCGAAGCGCGTCGTGCAGGAGGAAGCTTCTCTTTTCATTGGAAAAAAGCGCAATATCAGCGGAAGACAGGTCAGTCGTCGCCGGGCAGATCCAGACGCCTTCGGTCGTGGTTTTGCGCACGACGTCGGAGATCGGGGCGTCCTCGATCAGAAGGTCATAGGTCGTCTTTTCACGCTCTGACGGTTCCACCCCGAGGCCGGTCGAGGCATTGCCCTGCGGATCGAGATCGACGAGCAGCACCTTCTGCCCCTGTTCGGCCAGCGATGCTGCGAGGTTGATGGCCGTGGTCGTCTTGCCGACGCCACCCTTCTGGTTGGCGATGGCGACGATCCGCGGACCGGCGGGACGGCTCAGGTCAGACACACGCGAGATCTCCGATAGCAAGAATGACCGCCTGGGGGTCGGTCTGGCTCGCCCTCTTCTGAAACGTAAAGCGGAAGGTTTCAAGAGCGTCGGAGAGTTCGGAGTCGTGGTTTGCGCCTTTGGGGAAAAGCGCGGTTCCGCCGGGCTTCAGATGGCGCGCGGCAAGGCGGAGCAGATCGCGCAGCGGCGCGAGCGCACGGGCCGAGACAACATCGGCATCGAGGGGCGGCAGGCTTTCCGCGCGCTCCGCAAGGACGGTCACGGGGGTTCCGGTCTGGCGCGCAACCTCACGTAGGAAGGTACATTTGCGAAGATCGCTTTCGACGAGGGTGACGGAGAGGCCGGGCCGAAGCTCCCGTGCGAGGATGGCAACCACGAGGCCGGGAAAGCCGCCGCCCGAACCCAGATCGACCCAGTGACGCGCGGTCTCGGGCGCACAGAACAGAAGCTGGGCGGAATCGGCGAAATGGCGGGTCCAGATCTCGCCCAGTGTCGCGCGCGAGACGAGATTGATCTCCGGGTTCCACTTTTTCAGCAGCGACTCGTATAGCTCCAGCCGACCACATGTTTCACGTGAAACATCCAGACCCAACAGCAACGCCCCGCACGCTGTCATCCCGACACCCGCGCCCTTTGCTTTCGCCGGATCGCCGCGAGGATCAGCGTGAGCGCCGCCGGGGTCATCCCGTCGATCCGCCCCGCCTGGGCCAGCGTCGCCGGGCGGGCGCGCTCAAGCTTCGCTGTCAGTTCGAAAGACAAGCCACTCAGCGCGCGATAGTCGAAATCCACAGGAACTTCATGGGATTCATCGCGGCGGAGCGCCTCGACCTCTACCGCCTGCCGGTCGATATAGGTCGCGTACATCGCATCGCGGGCGATCTGTTCACGGACCCCGGCATCAAGACTTGCCAGAGAGGGATCAAGTCGCAGGAGGTCGTCGAAACCCACGTCCGGGAAGGCCAGCAGCGCAAAGGCGCTGCGACGCTGCCCGTCCTGGCCGATACGAATCCCCGCAGCCGCCGCCTGATTCGGCGAATAGCTCTGCGATTCGAGCTGCGCCCGCGCCGAACCCAGAGCCTCCATCTTCCGGCTGAACGCCTCGCGCCGCTGCTCGCCGACGCAGCCGATCGCCAGCCCGAGCGGCGTCAAGCGCTGATCGGCATTGTCGGCGCGCAGTGACAACCGGAATTCCGCGCGGGATGTGAACATCCGGTACGGCTCCGTCACGCCGCGCGTCACCAGATCGTCGATCATCACGCCGATATAGCTGTCAGACCGGCTGAAGACGACAGAGTCGCCGCCTACCACATCTCGCGCCGCATTCAGCCCGGCAACAAGCCCTTGTGCCGCTGCCTCCTCATACCCCGTGGTGCCGTTGATCTGGCCGGCAAGGTACAGACCCTCGAAATCGCGCAGCCGCAAGGTTTGCATCAGGGCGCGCGGATCGACGTAATCATACTCGATGGCATAGGCCGGCTGCACGATCCTGGCCGATTCCAGACCCTCGATCGAATGGACATAGGCCTCCTGCACCTCGACAGGCAGAGAGCTGGAAATGCCATTCGGATAGACCGTCGGGTCATCCAGCCCCTCCGGCTCAAGGAAAATCTGGTGGGAGTCCTTCTCCGCGAATCGCACGACCTTATCCTCGATGGACGGGCAATAGCGCGGCCCGACCCCCTCGATATGCCCGCCATACATCGCGGACCGATCAAGGTTCGCCCGGATGATGTCATGGGTCCGCGCATTCGTATGCGTGATCCCGCAGGAAATCTGGCGCAGGAAGGGCGTGCGGTGGAGGAACGAGAACAGCACCGGCGCATCGTCGCCCGGCTGCACATCAAGCGCATCCCAGTCGATCGTCCGGCCGTCCAGGCGCGGCGGGGTTCCGGTCTTCAACCGGCCCAGCGGCAGCCCGAAGCTGTCCAGCCGTTCGGCAAGGCGAATCGATGGGCGATCGCCCATCCTGCCGCCCGGCTTGCGCTGGTCCCCGATATGCATGATCCCGCGCAGGAAGGTGCCGGAGGTCAGGATGACCGCGCCCCCGGTAATCTCCACGCCGTCCTCCAGAACCACCCCACCGACCCGGCGTCCCTGCACGATCAGGTCGACGACCTCGCCCTCGATGACGTCAAGGCCGGGCCGGGCCTCCGTCTCGGCAAGCATGCTGTCGCGGTAGATCCGCCGGTCGGATTGCGCCCTCGGCCCCTGAACCGCCGGGCCCTTGCGGCGGTTCAGCAACCGGAACTGGATCCCCGCGCGGTCCGCGACCCGGCCCATGACACCGTCCAGCGCGTCGATTTCACGCACCAGGTGGCCCTTGCCAAGCCCTCCGATCGCCGGATTGCAGGACATCGTGCCAATTCCGACGCGTGTCAGAGTTACAAGCGCGGTGCGCACACCCATACGGGCCGCCGCATGCGCTGCCTCGGCCCCCGCATGACCGCCGCCCACCACGATGACGTCGTAATGTTTCACGTGAAACGCCCCTACTTCCCGATACAAAAACTGGCGAATATCTCGTCCAGCAGGTCCTCGACATCGACACGCCCTATCAGAGAATCAAGCGCCTGGACAGCCGACCGCAGCTCGTCCGCCGCAATCTCAACGCGCTCCGCCCCCCGCGCGACGTCTGCCAGAACGCGCCGCAATGCCTCTGCCGCGCGCAGAATCGCAACCCGGTGCCGCTCCCGCACCATGATGCCGGCCCCCGCAACGCGATCGCCAAGCGCCTCGCCGATCAGCGAGACCAGCTCACCCAGCCCCTCGCCCGTTGCCCCGGAGATGTGGAGCACCCCGGCCTCCCGCTCCCCGATCAGATCAGACTTCCCAATCGCCTCAATATCTCCCGCCCGCGCCGCAATCGGCAGCACCTCCTCCCCGCTCCGCAAGAACACCCGCAGATCGGCGGCCTCGGCCCGCGCGACCGCCCGGTCGATACCGATCCGCTCGACCGGCTCTGCTGTCTCCCGCAAACCGGCGGTATCCAGCAATGTCACCGCAAGGCCGCCGATCTCCATTCGCACCTCGATCACGTCCCGCGTCGTCCCGGCATATTCCGACGTAATCGCCGCCTCCCGCCCGGCGAGCGCGTTCAGAAGCGTTGATTTTCCGGCGTTCGGCGCGCCGACAATCGCAACCTCGAACCCCTCCCGAATGCGCTCCGCCGCGCCGAAACCGGCGATCTCCCGGTCCAGCGCCGCCAACACGCCCGACACAAGGTCCGTCACCTCGGGCGTCACATCGACCGGCACATCCTCATCCGCAAAATCAATCGTCGCTGACAACAACGCGGCGGCCCGAATCAGGTCCCGCCGCCACCCCGCGCTCCGCTCGCCGATGGCGCCAGACAGCACCCGCAGCGCCTGCTTCCGCTGCGCCTCGGTCTCCGACTCCAGCAGATCGGCCAGCCCCTCAACCTGGGCCAAATCCATCCGTCCGTTGGCCAGCGCCCGCCGCGTGAACTCCCCCGGCTCGGCCGCGCGGAATCCGTCAAAGCCGGACAGAGCCCGCAGAAGCGCGTCAACCGTGGTCGTCGCCCCGTGCAGCTGAAATTCCACCGTCGGCTCGCCGGTAAAACTGCTGCCCTCCGCGAATGCCAGCACCAGCGCGCTGTCCAGAAGGCCGCCATCCGCATCCCGAAGCGACATCACCACCGCCTGCCGCAAAGGCGGAACACGGCCCGCCAGCTTGCGAGCCGCATCAAAGGCCAGCGGCCCCGACACCCGGATCACAGCCACGCCGGCGCGGCCCCGCGCCGAGGCCAGTGCATAGACCGTATCCATGTCTTCCTGCCCCGGAACAGCGGGTCAGCTATTCATCGACTCGAAGAATTCCGAATTCGTCTTCGTCTGCTTGAGCTTGGAGATCAGGAACTCGATCGCATCCGTCGTGCCCATCGGGTTCAGGATCCGGCGCAGCACATAGGTCTTCTGAAGGTCGTTCTTGTCGACCAGCAGGTCCTCTTTCCGGGTCCCGGATTTCAGGATGTCCATGGCCGGGAAGACGCGCTTGTCGGCGACCTTACGATCCAGCACGATTTCAGAGTTGCCGGTACCCTTGAACTCTTCAAAGATAACCTCGTCCATCCGGCTGCCGGTGTCGATCAGCGCGGTCGCGATGATGGTCAGCGACCCACCCTCCTCGATATTCCGCGCGGCACCGAAGAACCGCTTGGGCCGTTGCAGCGCGTTGGCATCGACACCACCTGTCAGCACCTTCCCCGAGGAAGGCACAACCGTGTTGAACGCGCGCCCCAAACGAGTGATCGAATCGAGCAGGATCACCACGTCGCGCTTATGCTCCACAAGCCGCTTCGCCTTCTCGATCACCATCTCAGACACCGCCACGTGCCGCGTCGCCGGTTCGTCGAAGGTCGAGGATATCACCTCACCCTTCACCGATCGCTGCATGTCCGTCACCTCTTCCGGCCGTTCGTCGATCAGTAGAACGATCAGATAGCATTCCGGGTGGTTTTTCTCGATCGAATGGGCAATGTTTTGCAGCAGCACGGTTTTACCCGTCCGCGGCGGCGCCACGATCAGCGATCTCTGCCCCTTCCCGATCGGCGCCACCAGGTCGATGATACGGGCCGAGCGGTCCTTGATCGTCGGGTCCTCGATCTCCATCTTCAAACGCTCATCCGGGTAAAGCGGGGTGAGGTTGTCGAACGCAACCTTGTGCCGCGCCTTGTCGGGGTCGCCGAAGTTGATCGACGTCACCTTCGTCAGAGCGAAGTAGCGCTCATTCTCGCCCGGCGCGCGGAGCACGCCCTCGATCGTGTCGCCGGTGCGCATCGAATACTGCCGCAGCATGTCCGGGCTGACATAGATGTCATCGGGGCCGGGCAGATAGTTCGCCTCGGGCGAGCGCAGGGATCCGAACCCGTCCTGCAGCACCTCCAGAACGCCGTCGCCGCCCACCTCATAGCCCTCATCGGCATATTCGCGCAGGATGGAGAACATCATCTCCCCCTTGCGCATGGTCGAGGCATTCTCGATCTCAAGCTCCTCGGCCATGGCCAGAAGATCAGCCGGGCTTTTCGCCTTGAGATCGGCAAGATTCAAACGTTCTGTCGTCATGTGGACGCCTTTCGGCAAACGGTGCGGGGGCGCGCACTATCGGGATCAAGGGAGAATTCACTTCCGAACGGAAGGCGCAACTTCTCTACACCCGACCCGCCCAGGGAGTCAATCCGATCAGAATTTCAGCACGACGGAGAAGGCAATCACGACCAGACAGGACAGCAGCACCGCCCCGACAACCCGGTACCCCGCCGCGCTGACCCTGTTCGTACCCTTCACGAAATCCTTTCGCCGGTAGCCAAGCCAGTGGTGCAGCCAGGTCACCGCCAGCACCGCCGCCGCCTTGGTCCAGGGCCAGAGCATCGACCAGGACACGATCCCCGGCGTGAAGACCAGCACAAGGCCAAACACCCAGGCCGCACTCATCCCCGGATTCATGATCCCGCGCAGAAGCCACCATTCCATCTTCTGAAAGGTCTTGTCGGCCTCACTTCCCGCCTTCACCCGTTCGGCATGGACCGCGAACAGAAAAGGCAGACAGATCAGACCGGCCATCCAGCTTACAATCGAAATGATATGCAGCGCCTTCGTCACCGGATAGGCGCTGGCAAGGACATCCGTGATCATGTCAAGTCTCCCCGCTACCGGCGCGGCCTTCCTAAAATAATAGTTAAAGAAAAGAAAAGGGATGATGATGCTTATGACCCTGTGGACAGCGTGGATTGTGCCAGTTCGGTCCGGATTTTGCACAGGCGGAGAACCCTGTGGATAAATCTGTCGGGGCCTGTGGGCTGATCCGATCTTCAATTTATAAATTTAAAATCAATGTATTAATGCGTGCATTGCTCACCCTCTTCACGCTATCCGCTCAACGATTCCGTGGAAAACCCGTTCATCCACAGACCCCTTTCGTCGCCGTCCACATGGGGATGACAGGGCCGGGGTGATTGACAACCGGCCCACCTTTCCCCACCCCGGTGGCAGCTATCCGTTTCGCGGGGTTTGCCCCACGGCGCTCCGGCCCCCTTGTCCACAGCTTGACCCACATGACCGATCAAAAGCCCCTTCTCCTCGCATCCGGCTCCGAAATCCGCGCTACCCTGTTGCGCAATGCCGGGCTGCGTTTTGAAATCGTCCGCCCCCGCGTCGATGAAGACGCCATCCGCGCCTCCCTCCAGGCCGAGGATGCCGGTCCGCGCGACATCGCGGACGCCTTGGCCGAGTTCAAGGCGGTTAAGGTCTCCGACAAACACGCCGGCGCGCTGGTCATCGGCTGCGATCAGGTGCTGGACCTCGACGGCGCCGTCCTGACAAAGCCCGAAAGCCTTGTCGAAGCGCGCCAGCAACTCATGGATCTGCGCGGAAAGACCCACCGCCTGCTCTCCGGCGTCGTCATCTGTGAAAACGGCCGCCCGATCTGGCGCCATGTCGGTATCGCCCGCCTGACGATGCGGGACTTCAGCGAGGAATATCTTGACGACTACCTCACCCGGAACTGGCCGGAGATCGGCAACAGCGTCGGCGCCTATATGCTCGAAGCCGAAGGTGTGCGCCTTTTTTCGCGCATTGAGGGCGATTACTTCACCATCCTCGGTCTGCCCTTGATCGACCTCTTGACCTGGCTTGGCATTCGGGGCGACATCGCGGCATGAGTGACCATCCCCGTATTCCCCTCGCCGGTGTCATCGGTTCCCCCGGGGCGCATTCGAAATCGCCCAGGCTGCATCATCACTGGCTGAAAACCCATGGCATCAAGGGCCATTACATCCCGATGGATGTCGCCCAGGCCGACCTGAAAGAGGTCATCGCGGCCCTGCCCAAGGCCGGGTTCGTCGGCTGCAACGTCACCATTCCGCACAAGGAAAAGGTGCTGGCTTTGGCCGATGTGGTGACCGACCGCGCCGCGCTGATCGGGGCGGCGAACACGCTGATCTTCCGCAAGGACGGCAGGCTGCATGCCGACAATACCGACGGCTACGGCTTTGTCGCCAACCTGCGCCAGAACGCGCCCGGTTGGGATCCGGCCTCCGGTCCCGCTGCGGTCATCGGTGCCGGCGGTGCCGCGCGCGCCGTTCTTGCCTCGCTGATCGAAGTCGGCGCGCCGGAGATCCGGTTGGTCAACCGCACCCGCGCGCGGGCCGAGGCGCTGCGCGCCGAGTTCGGCGCCAAGGTCGTGGTCAGCGATTGGGTGCAGGCGGGCAACATGCTTGAAGATGCTGCGACCGTGGTGAACACCACCTCTCTCGGGATGGTGGGCAAGCCCGAATTCCGTATCCCGCTTGATGCGCTGTCACCCAAGGCGGTGGTGAATGACCTCGTCTATGCGCCGCTGCGAACCAAGTTCCTGGAAGAGGCCGCCGCCATCGGCTGCGTGACCGTCGACGGGCTGGGCATGCTTCTGCATCAGGCGGCCCCGGCCTTCGAACGCTGGTTCGGCCTCCGGCCCGAGGTGAATGAGGCCACCCGCGCCGCGATCCTTTCGGAATGACGCGGCCGTTCCGGATCGGCCTCACCGGCTCCATCGGCATGGGGAAATCCACGACCGCCGTGATGTTCGCGGAGCGGGGCGTTCCGGTCTGGGACGCGGACGCCGCTGTTCACCGTCTTTACGCCAGGGGCGGCGCAGCGGTCGGCCCGATCGCCCGGCTTTGCCCTGACGCGGTCGTCGATGGCGCCGTGGACCGCGAACGGCTGAAACGCTGGATCGCTGCCGAGGACTGGGCACTCAGCCGCCTGGAGCGCGCCATTCACCCCCTTGTCACCGCCGACCGCGCCGATTTCCTTGACCGCGCCGCGCGGAATGGCGTGCGCGTGGTCCTGCTCGACATTCCCCTGCTGTTCGAAACCGGCGCGGATGCCACCGTCGATGCCACCGTCGTCGTCTCCGCCCCCGCCGAGGTGCAAAAGGCGCGCGTCCTCGCCCGCCCCGGCATGACCGAGACGCATTTCCAGACCATCCTTGACCGACAGATGCCCGATGCGGAAAAACGGAAGCGGGCGGACTACATCATCGAGACAGAGACCCTTGAAGATGCCCGCGCCGCCGTGGACCGCGTGTTGAAGGAGATCGAACCCCGCCATGCGTGAAATCGTTCTGGATACCGAAACCACGGGCTTTGAGCCAAGCGAAGGCCACCGGATCGTCGAAATCGGCGCCATCGAGCTCTTGAACCATGTCCCGACCGGGCGGACCTATCACCAGTACATCAACCCCGAACGCGCGATGCCGAAAGAGGCGTTCGACGTTCACGGTCTCGGGGACGATTTTCTGCGCGATCAGCCCACATTCGCGCAAATCGCAGCGGCTTTCGTGGATTTCATCGGCTCCGATTCCACGCTTGTCATCCACAATGCCGCATTCGACATGAAGTTCCTGAATGCCGAGCTTGGCTGGGCGGGGCACCCCGTCATCCCGATGGACCGCGCGCTGGATACGGTCGCGATGGCGCGGCGGAAGTTTCCCGGTGCCCCCGCCTCTCTCGACGCGCTATGCCGTCGCTTTGGCATCGACAACTCCGCCCGCGAAAAGCATGGCGCGCTTCTGGACAGTGAGTTGCTGGCTGAGGTCTATCTTGAGCTGATTGGCGGTCGGCAACCCGACTTCGCGCTTTCCGTGACTACCGAAACCGTTGGAACCGTCACGACGGAGGTCTGGCGGCCAAAGCCCCGGCCCATGTCGCTTGCCCCCCGCTTGACGCCAGAGGAAGCCGAAGCGCATCAGGCCCTGATCGCCGGTCTGGGCGATACCGCGATCTGGAAGCGCTTCGGGTAAGCGCGCCTTACTTTCCGGTCGCGCGCAGGACCACGCCAAAGGTGCGCGCGATCAGCCGCAGATCGTTGAGAAACCCGATCGAGGCGGCATAGAGGCCGTCGTAATGCGCCCTTTCGGCAAAGGACCCCTCATTGCGGCGGCTGACCTGCCAAAGGCCGGTGATTCCGGGGCGAAGCGACAGGTAGGGCATCCGCCCCAGCGCGTCGCGCGGGTAAAGATCCTGCTGGTCGGGCGTGAAGGGGCGCGGGCCGACAAGGCTCATATCGCCGCGCAGCACGTTCCAGACCTGCGGCAGCTCATCAAGGCTGGTCTTGCGAAGGATTCCGCCGATCCATGTGATGCGCGGATCGCGGGACAGCTTCTGCTTCACCGCCCATTCGGCGGCGATCTCGGGATCCTCGGCAAGCATCTTTTGCAGCACGGCATCGGCATCGCGCACCATCGTGCGCACCTTCCAGCAGCGAAACACGCGGCCGTTCATTCCGACGCGCGGTTGCGCGTAAAGCGGCCGCCCGCCCGCGATCCAGGTCGCGCCGACCACGATCAGCAGCGCCGGAAGGATGACCGGGGCGGCAAACAGCAGAACGGCAATGTCAACGGCCCGTATGCCCCAGGCCTGGTAGGCGCCGGCAGGGGCCTGCATGATCACGCGATCTACG
>DAIOXI010000009.1:25190-31582 GCA_036758045.1 Albidovulum sp. | reverse complement strand
TGCGCTGGGCGGGATCTTCAACTCCATCCTGGCGCCGATGCTGTTCAACACGCTGGCCGAAGGCGGGGTGAGCGTACTTCTGGCCGCGATCCTGATCCTCAGCCCCGCCATGCGGCCGACGCGGGCGCTGGCGCTGAAAGGGGCCATCGCCGGGTTGAGCGCGGTGCTGCCGATCGTGGTGATGACACGGGTCTATGGTGTCGATGACTGGCTGACGCTGCGGCTGACGATGTTCGCGCTGGCCGGTGCGGTGGCGATCCTTTTCCGCCGCCAGTTGCCGGCTGCTGCGATCTCGATGGGGATCGTGACGGGGATCAGCCTTTACGAGATGCCTTCGGGCGATGTCTTTCGTGACCGCAGTTTCTTTGGCACCCACCGGGTGATGGAAGCGAACGGAATGCGCCAATATGTCAATGGCACGACCATTCACGGGTCGGAAAAGCTGGTCGATTTCCAGCGCGCCCGGCCCGAACCGCAGCTTTACTATCACCGCAACGCGCCTATGGCGCGGGTCCTCGGTTCCCCCGTCGGGCAGCGCGCGAAGCGTGTCGGGATCGTGGGGCTGGGTGTCGGGGCGCTGGCCTGCTACAGCCAGCCGGGGCAGGACTGGACGTTTTACGAGATCGACGCGGCGGTAGACCGGATCGCGCGCAATCCGGCCTACTTCACCTTCCTGTCCTCCTGTGCGCCGGATATGCAGACCCGCCTGGGCGACGCGCGGGTGGTGCTGTCGCAGGAGGGGGGCGAGGCGCCCTATGACATCCTGGTGATCGACGCCTACGGGTCCGACGCGGTACCCATGCACCTGACGACCCTTGAGGCGATGGAGTTGTACATGAGCCGCCTGGCCCCGGACGGGCTGCTTCTTTACCACATCTCGAACCGCTATTATGCCATCGACCGGCCGCTGGGCCGCAGCGCGGCGGCTCTTGGGCTGACGGCGCGGATCGAGGTGTATGAGGGCAATGCGGAGGGCGACCCCGGCGATATCGGATCGCGCGTGGTGATGATCGCGCGGGAGGAAGGCGCCTTTGGCCCGCTGGCGGCGGACCCCCGATGGCAGGTGCTGCGCGCAGACGGCGGGCCGGTCTGGACCGACGATTTCGCCAATCTGCTGTCGGTGCTGAACTAGTCGGTACCGGCCCGGTCGGACCCGCGCCGCGTCAGTTGGCGCAGCGCTTGGCGGCCTCATCGAGCGCGGCGGTGATGCCGAGGAGCGAGAAGCTGTCCCTGGTCTGCGTCCCGCGCGAGGAATGCGCGGTCAGCGTGACGCTCGCCCCGGCCTTCAGCGCCGCGATGATCTTGGCGTCATCGTCGCGCGACCCGGCCCAGGCCCATTCGCCGTCGGTGAAGAGGTCGAACTTGGTATCGCCGATCACCATATCCACGGTCGAGCCGCCCGCGAAGGGATAGCCGCCAGTGAACGACACCTCGCCCGCCGCCGAGCCGGGGCGGAAGGTGACGAAAAGCAGGATGTCGCCGCGCCGCACCGACACGGGCTTGCCGTCGCGCGTGTTCACGGTTTCCTTCGGGGCCGAGACGCCCCAGCATTCCTTCGGGCTGTCCTCGACGAAGACGCTCCAGTCGGTTTCCGCCGCCACCCTGTTGGTCGAGACCTGTGCCTGTGCGCCCGTGGTCATGCCCATTGCCAGAACCGTAGTGCCCAGGATGCGCAGCATCGCCGATGTCATTGGATCTGCTCCCTCCAACCGTATTGTCTTTGCCTCCTGCCCCGTCGCTGTTGCCGATCGACTTTTGGGTGGCAGGAAACCCTATCAGTGAGTATGGCTGTCATAACGCGAATTCCTTGGACGGGGAAAGCCCCGGCGGCAGAAAATCGCGCAATGGTGAGGGTGTTTTGACGGCGATTCCCTTGATAGAACTCTGGCGCGGCGGGATGCTGGAAAGCGTCCATGCCGGTCATGCGGTGATCTGCGACGAGAGTGGCGCGATCGTCGAGGCATGGGGCGACCCCGAGGCGGTGATCTTTCCGCGGTCCTCCTGCAAGATGATCCAGGCGCTGCCGCTGGTCGAAAGCGGCGCGGCGGAGGCGTTCGGGTTGCACGAGGCGCAGCTGGCACTGGCCTGCGCAAGCCATAATGGTGCGCATATCCACACCGATGCGGTCAATCGCTGGCTGGCCGATCTGGGGATGGGCGACGACGACCTGCGTTGCGGGCCCCAGATGCCCGACGACCACGACGCGCGGAAGGAGCTGATGTGTTCGGACACGGCGCCCTGCCAGGTCCATAACAACTGCTCCGGCAAGCATGCGGGTTTCCTGACGCTGGGCCGGCACCTGAAGGCCGGGCCGGACTATGTCGAGCCCGACCATCCGGTGCAGAAAGCGGTGCGGGCGGCGTTCGAGGAGGTGACGGGCGAGACCTCGCCCGGTTACGGCATCGACGGCTGTTCGGCGCCGAATTTCGCGACCTCGCTGCACGGGCTGGCCCGCGCCATGGCGGGGTTTGCCGCCGCCAACCCCGAGGGCGACGCGCGTGAACGGGCCATGGCCCGGCTCTGGCGCGCGATGGTGGCCTATCCCGCGCTGGTCGCCGGTGAGGGGCGGGCCTGCACCAACCTGATGCGCGCGACGGGCGGCAAGGTCGCGGTCAAGACCGGGGCCGAGGCGGTTTTCGTGGCGATCCTGCCCGAGATGAAGCGCGGCGTCGCGGTGAAGATCCTTGATGGCGGGACGCGGGCCTCGGAGGCGGCGATCACCGCGCTTCTGGTGCGGCTGGGCGCGCTGGAGGCCGGGCATCCGGTGGTCGGGCGTTACCTGAGCGACCCGATGCTGAACCGGCGCGGGATCGCGGTGGGCGAGATGCGGCTGGCCCCCGGTTTCGCGGCCTGACCTGAAGCATGTTGCATGAAAAGTGGGAACCGGTTTTCGTGCTTCTCGAACATGCGAAATCAAAGGGTGGGGCGCCCGTTCCGGGCGCGCGATCTTCCCCTCAGGCCCGCCGCTTGCGCGGCAGACCTTCGCGACGCCTCCGGCGGGAGTATTTTTGCAACGAAGAAGCCCGTGGGGTCAGGCGAACTCCTCGACCGTGTAGCCCTGGATGTAGAGCAGCGCGGTGAGGTCGCCGTGGTTGATGCGGATGTCGCATTGGGCGGCGACGGCAGGCTTGGCATGGAGCGCGACTCCGGCCCCGGCGAGGTGCAGCATGCCAAGGTCGTTCGCCCCGTCGCCCACCGCCATCACGTCATCATGGGCAAGGCCGAGGCGGGCGGTGATCTCCCGTAGCGCGGCGATCTTGGCCTCACGCCCGAGGATGGGGCGGGCGACGCCGCCGGTGAGTGTGCCGTTTTCGGCCAGGAGCGTGTTGGCGCGGTGTTCGTCGCAGCCGCGCGCCCCTGCCACGGCGGTGGTGAAGGCCGTGAAGCCGCCAGAAACGAGGGCCGCGTAACCGCCATTCGCCTTCATCGTGGCGATCAGTTCGCGGCCACCCGGCGTGAAGGTGATATGTTCGGCGAGGACTTTGTCGATAACGGCTTCGGGCAGGCCTTTGAGGAGGCCGACCCGTTCGATCAGCGCGCCTTCGAAATCCAGTTCGCCGTTCATGGCGCGTTTCGTGATCTCGGCCACGCGGGGGCCGACACCCGCCATGCCGGCCAGTTCGTCGATGCATTCCTGACCGATCATGGTGGAATCCATATCGGCCAGAAGCATCTTCTTGCGCCGCCCCTCGGCGGGCTGGACGACGAGGTCGAGCCCCATTTCCTGCAGGCCCTGCCAGATGTCCCACCTGTTCGCGGGCACGATCTCCACCGGGAATTCGGCCGCGATGCCGGGGTTGAGCCAGCGCATTGTGTCGCCGCCCCAGGCGTTCCGAAGCGCCTCGACCGCGGCGGTATCGAGATTGGCGCGGTCGGGATTGGCAAGCAAGGTGACGATGAACATGGCGGTCCGGTCCGGTGGTTGAGGGGTCTGGCGGGACCTCTAGTGCGAAGCGGCGCGGGAGGCCAGAGGGCTTTCCGGTGCGGGGCGGCCGGGTGGCGAAGTTTCCGATAGTGGATGGCATGTTGCGGATCGGGGCGCGAAAGCGACGCTTCAGTGTGATTTTCCGGCTTGTGCGGTCGCGCGGGGCCCTCTATCTCCGGCGGCGGGACACCCCTCCCCAACGAGGGGCGTATATCTGGAAGGATACCAGCAATGGTCAAGACGCCTCCGGCCGCGCGGCCGGTCAATCCGCGCTTCTCTTCGGGCCCCTGCACGAAGATTCCCGGTTTCTCCCTCGACATGCTTTCGGATGCGCCGCTTGGCCGGTCGCATCGTGCCGCCATCGGCAAGGCGAAGCTGAAAGAGGCGATCGACCTGACCCGCGAGATTCTTGGCGTTCCCGCCGAGTACCGCATCGGCATCGTTCCAGCTTCGGATACCGGGGCGGTGGAAATGGCGCTCTGGTCGCTTCTGGGCGCCCGGCCGGTGGAGATGCTGGCCTGGGAAAGCTTTGGCGAGGGCTGGGTCACGGATGTGGTCAAGCAGCTGAAGCTGGATGCGACCGTGAAGAAGGCGCCCTATGGCGAGATCGTGGACTTTGCGACGGTCGATTTCGCGCGTGACGTGGTGTTCACCTGGAACGGCACGACCAGCGGCGTGCGGGTGCCGAATGGCGATGCGATCCCGGCGGATCGCGCGGGCCTCACGATCTGCGACGCGACCAGCGCCGCCTTCGCGATGGACCTGCCGTGGGACAAGCTCGATGTCGTCACCTTCTCCTGGCAGAAGGTGCTGGGCGGCGAGGGCGGGCACGGAGTGCTGATCCTGTCGCCCCGCGCCGTGGAGCGGCTGGAAAGCTACACCCCCGCCTGGCCCTTGCCCAAGATCTTCCGCATGACCAAGGGCGGAAAGCTGATCGAGGGGATCTTTGTCGGTGAGACGATCAACACGCCGTCGATGCTCTGCGTCGAGGATTACCTTGTGGCACTGAAATGGGCGCAAGGCATTGGCGGGCTGAAAGGGTTGATCGCCCGGGCAGAGGCGAATGCCAAGGCGGTTCACGATTTCATCGCGGACAGGGACTGGATCGCCAATCTGGCGGTCGATCCGGCGACGGCCTCGACCACCAGTGTGTGTCTGAAGTTCACCGATGCCCGGATCAGGGACGGTGCGGCCTTTGCCAAGGCGGTGGCGAAGCGGCTTGAGAAAGAGGGTGTCGCGCTGGATGCAGGCGCCTATCGCGATGCGCCTGCGGGCCTGCGGCTCTGGTGCGGATCGACGGTCGAGACATCGGACGTTGCCGCGCTGATGCCCTGGATCGAATGGGCCTTCGAGGCCGAGATCGCTGCGCAGGCGGACTGACCGCGCGCGCCAAAGCGAACATGAGGTCCCGGATCCGGTCCGGGACGTCTGTCAACAGATCAATCAAGGATTTGCCCCATGGCACCCAAAGTTCTCGTTTCCGACAAGCTTTCCGAAACCGCCGTCCAGATCTTCCGCGACCGGGGGGTCGAGGTGGATTACCTGCCCGATCTCGGCAAGGACAAGGAGAAGCTTCTGGAGGTGATCGGCCAGTATGACGGCCTTGCCATCCGCTCGGCCACCAAGGTGACCGAAAAGGTCCTTGCCGCCGCGAGCAACCTCAAGGTTATCGGCCGGGCCGGGATCGGGGTCGACAATGTCGATATTCCGGCCGCCTCGAAGAAGGGCATCATCGTGATGAACACGCCCTTCGGCAATTCCGTCACCACGGCCGAACATGCCATCGCGATGATGTTCGCGGTTGCGCGACAACTGCCGGAGGCCAGCGCCTCCACCCATGACGGGAAGTGGGAGAAGAACCGCTTCATGGGGGTGGAGCTGTTCAACAAGACGCTGGGGGTGATCGGTGCAGGCAACATCGGCGGCATCGTCTGCGACCGCGCGCTCGGCCTGCACATGAAGGTCATCGCCTATGATCCGTTCCTGAGCGAGGAGCGCGCCAGGCAGATGGGCGTGACCAAGGTTGAACTGGACGAGCTGCTGGCGCGGGCCGATTTCATCACGCTGCATGTGCCGCTGACCGACAAGACCCGCAACATCCTGTCGAAGGAGAACATCGCGAAGACGAAAAAGGGTGTGCGGATCATCAACTGCGCGCGTGGCGGGTTGGTGGATGAGGCGGCGCTGGCCGAGGCGCTGAAATCCGGCCATGTCGCGGGGGCTGGCTTTGACGTCTTTGCCGAGTAGCCGGCGACCAACTCGCCGCTCTTCAACCTGCCCAATGTGGTGGTCACGCCCCACCTTGGCGCCGCGACCACCGAGGCGCTGCGGGCGGCCGCCGCCGACTGCGACGTGCTGCTGACCAGCGGCGGCGTTTCGGTGGGCGAGGAGGACCACGTCAAGCCCGCCGTGCGCGAACTGGGCGCGCTCGACCTGTGGCAGATCGCGATCAAGCCGGGCAAGCCGC
>DAIOXI010000009.1:24714-25180 GCA_036758045.1 Albidovulum sp. | reverse complement strand
CGAGACCGAGCCCGCGACGGCAAGCCCGCTGTTCCATCTGCCGAACGTGGTCGTCACCCCGCATCTGGGGGCCGCCACGACCGAGGCGCAGGAAAACGTGGCGCTTCAGGTGGCCGAGCAGATGTCGGACTACCTTCTGACCGGGGCGGTACAGAACGCGCTCAACATGCCATCCGTGACCGCCGAGGAAGCCGCCGTCATGGGGCCGTGGCTGAAGCTTGCGCAGCATCTGGGCGCCTTTGCCGGGCAGATGACGGATGAGCCGGTCAAGGCGATCAACATCCTTTACGACGGCACGGTCGCCGCGATGAACCTCTCGGCGCTGAACTGCGGCGCGATTGCCGGGATCATGAAGGCGACGAACCCGGACGTGAACATGGTCTCTGCGCCAGTGATCGCCAAGGAGCGTGGTATCCAGATTTCCACCACCCATCAGGAGAAGGGCGGGGTCTTCGACGGTTACATG
>DAIOXI010000009.1:16117-24704 GCA_036758045.1 Albidovulum sp. | reverse complement strand
CGATCGCCGGGACGGTCTTTTCCGACGGGAAGCCGCGCTTCATCCAGATCAAGGGCATCAATATCGACGCCGAGATCGGACAGCACATGCTTTACACCACGAACGAGGACGTGCCAGGCATCATCGGCACGCTGGGTCAGACGATGGGCGAGAACGGCGTCAACATCGCGAACTTCACCCTTGGCCGGTCCTCTCGGGGCAAGGACGCGATCGCGCTGCTTTATGTCGATGATCCGATCCCGCAGCCGATCATCGACAAGCTGATGAAAACCGGCCTCTTCCAGCAGGTGAAGCCGCTGGAATTCGACGTCGCCTGAGCCGGGCGAGGCGCACCGGACCGGGCCGCTTTGTCGGCCCGGTTTTCATTTGCGGCCCCCGTGTCAAAAGCGACAGGCCGCTGTCGCATCCGTCGAAGATCGCGCGGCGATTCTTCCCCACATCTGCGTCCATTCCGCGCGCTGGAAAGGATGCCGCGATGTACAGCCCCGAATTCGACGTGCTCTTGTCGGCGCTGGCCGCGATCTTTCGCGACGAGGGCCGGGATGAGGCGGCGCGCACCGCGCAGGCCCTGTTGACCACACCCGCGCCGGAGGCCATCGGCAAGCGGGAGGCTTGTGCCTTCGACCTTCTGATCCGCGATGTGCTGTCCACCTCGGACATGGCGGCGGCGCGGGCGCTTCTGGCGGCGCAGGACATGATCCCCTGGGGCACGAACCCGGTCGCCGGTCAGATGACCGACGATGCGGCGGCGATCTGCGCGGTGGCCGAGCTGATGGGGCCGGACGGGCCGATCCCGGCGCCGGACCTGCGGCTGGGTCTGCTGTTCCAGCGGCCGGACAGCTACTATCCGCTTCACAACCATGATGCGGATGAAACCTATGTGATCCTCGCCGGTGGGGCGCTCTGGACTGCGGGGGAGGATGTGCGGCTGCGCGGCGCGGGCGAGGTGATCCACCACCCAAGCCTGATGCCCCATGCGTTCCGCGCCGGGCCGAAGGGCTTTGTCGCGCTCTACCGCTGGAGCGGGGACATCAACGCCGAATCCTACGCCCTTCTGGACGATCCCGCGGTTTTCGCCGTCTGATCGCGCCGCATTGCGCCATCGCGGCGCTTTGGCTAACCCAATGATTTCGCATGTTCGAGCAGCACAAAACCGGTTCCCACCTTTGTGCAACATGCTTTAGGGTCGCGGCGAAACGGAAAGCGGGCGAACCATGCGGATCTATGCCATCGGCGATATTCACGGCCACCTTGCCAAGCTCTGCGAGGCGCATGACCTGATCGCCGAGGATCGCGGCGCAACCGGCGACCATGCGGCGGAGGTTGTCCATGTCGGCGACCTTGTCGACCGGGGGCCGGACAGCCGCGGGGTGATCGACTTCCTGATCGAGGGCATCGCGCGGGGCGAACCATGGGTCGCGCTGAAAGGCAACCACGACCGGATGTTCGAAGGGTTCCTGAGCGATCCCGATCACTACGATCCGGGCCTGCGCGCCGGACTGCACTGGACGGGCCCGCGTCTTGGCGGGGGGGAGACGCTTCTGTCCTACGGGGTCGAGGGCGCGGGGGAGCGGATGTTGTTCGACCTGCACGACGACGCCGTGCAGGCGGTGCCCGAGGCGCATCGGCGGTTCGTCCGGGGGCTGGCGCTGATGCACCGGGCCGGGGGTCTTGTCTTCGTTCATGCCGGGGTGCGCCCCGGCGTGCCGCTGGATCGGCAGGCCGAGGATGACCTGCTCTGGATCCGGCGGGAGTTTCTGGAGGATACCCGCGATCATGGCGGCCTTGTCGTCCATGGCCATACACCGGTCGATGCGGTCACGCATTACGGCAATCGGCTGAACCTTGCCACCGGCGCGGGCTATGGCCGCCCGTTGAGCGTGGTGGTGATCGAGGATGGCGCCGTCTGGCAGTTGACCGCGTCCGGGCGGGTCGCGGTCCGGCCCCCGCGATGACGCCGCCACCGCGCCTTCGCCGCCATTACGCGCCTGCCACGATGCTGAGCTTTCCGCGCCTGACCTCCTACCGCGTCGCGCATCCGGGCTGGCATCTGCCTGACCTGACCATTGCCGTGGTCGCGGACCTGCATGTCTGCATCCCCTGGACGCCCCTGGCCCGCGTCGAGCGGATCGTCGCGGCGGTCAATGGGCTGGGCGCCGACCTGATCCTGCTGCCGGGCGATTTCCTGATGGACCGCAACCTGCCGGGCCGCGCGGTTCCGGCGGCCCCGATCATCGACCGGCTGGGGCAGTTGCGGGCGCCCCTGGGCGTTGCGGCGGTGCTGGGCAATCACGACTGGTGGGATTGCCACCTGTCGCGGCAGTCCGATTTCGCCCGCAACGCGGTCGCCGAGGCGCTGGAGGGGAGCGGTATCCACCACCTCGCCAACCGGGCGATGAGGATCGGGCATGGGGGTGACGGCTTCTGGCTGGTGGGGTTCGACAGTCAGGGCGCGCGCAAGCATCTGCGCCTGCCGGGGTTTCACAGGCCCGACGACGCTTTCGCCGGGGTGCCCGAGGGCGCGCCCGCTATCCTGATGGCGCATGAACCGGACTATTTCGCCGAAGGGGACGCGCGCGCCTTTCTCCAGATCTCCGGCCATACCCATGGCGGGCAGGCGAACCTCTTCGGCTGGCGGCCGATGACGCCCTCGGCCCATGGCGGGCGCTATGCCTGGGGCCATATCCGCGACGGCGCGCGCCATATGATCGTCTCGGCCGGGATCGGCTATTCCGGCCTGCCGCTACGTCTTTTCCAGCCGCCCGAGATCGTGATGGTCACGGTCACCGGGGGCGGCTAACCTTGGCGGTGCATGCAAGATGGCGACAAGATCTGGAGGCACTGAAATGAGCGAAGACATCGTGATCCTGTCCGGCGCGCGGACGGCTATCGGCACCTTTGGCGGCAGCCTGTCGGGCATGACGCCGATCGACACGGCGACCGTGGCGGCGAAGGCTGCCATCGAACGCGCCGGGGTCGATGCCGCGCAGCTCGGCCATGTGGTCTTTGGCCATGTCATCAACACCGAACCGCGCGACATGTACCTGAGCCGGGTGGCGGCGATTCAGGCCGGTATCCCGAACGGGACGCCCGCGATGAATGTGAACCGGCTTTGTGGTTCGGGCGCGCAGGCCATCGTCTCGGCGGCGCAATCGCTGATGCTGGGGGATGCCGATTTCGCGCTGGCGGGCGGGGCCGAAAGCATGAGCCGAGCGCCCTATATCCTGCAGGCCGCGCGGTTCGGGCAGAAGATGGGGGATACAAGGGCGCTCGACATGATGACCGGCGCGCTGAGCTGCCCCTTCGGCACCGGCCATATTGGCGTGACGGCGGAGAATGTCGCGAAGGAGCACGGCATCACCCGCGACGCGCAGGATGCCTTCGCGTTGGAAAGCCAGACCCGCGCGGCAAAGGCCATCGCCGAGGGGCGGTTCCGGGATCAGATCGTCCCGGTGGAGATCGCCTCGCGCAAGGGAACGGTCGTGTTCGACACCGACGAGCATCCCAAGGCCACGAGCCTTGAGGCGCTGGCCGGGCTGAGGGCGGTGTTCCAGAAGGACGGCACGGTTACGGCGGGCAATGCCTCGGGCATCAATGACGGGGCGGCGGCGCTGGTGCTGGCGCGGGCCTCGGCGGCCGAAAAGGCGGGCTTGACCCCTCGCGCGCGGATCGTCGGCTATGCCCATGCGGGCGTGCGGCCCGAGGTGATGGGCATCGGCCCGGTTCCTGCGGTCGAGGCGCTGATGAAGCGCACAGGACTGTCGGTCGGCGATTTCGACGTGATCGAGTCGAATGAGGCCTTCGCGGCGCAGGCGCTGGCCGTGACGCAGGAGCTTGGCCTCGATCCGGCGAAGGTGAACCCCAATGGCGGCGCGGTGGCGCTGGGCCATCCGGTCGGCGCGACCGGGGCGCTGATCACCGTGAAGGCGCTTTACGAGCTGGAGCGGGTGGGTGGCCGGATCGCGCTTGTCACCATGTGTATCGGCGGAGGGCAGGGGATCGCGCTGGCGATCGAGCGTCTGTAGGGCTGCGACCGGGCAGGGGGGCCTTGCCCCCCGTCCCCGCCGGGGACTCCCCCCAGAGTATTTTTGCAACGGAGAAGATCATGGACGGAGCGTGACCCTGGCGGTTGCGCTTTGGCCCATGGCGTCGATCACCGAGAGGGTGAGGAAGCCCGCGCCGGGCGTCGGTATCGCGGTTTCGCGGGCGCGGTCGGCCAGGACGACCGGCGCACCATTGGCAAGCCAGGTGAAGGGCGGGGTGCCGCCCCGGACCTTGAGCGGCAGCGGGCCGTCCGCCGCGATCTCTGCCCCGTCGGGCGGGAAGGCGAACTCGGGGCCGGCCGGGGCCTTGGCCAGTGCCGCGCCGCGCGGGCGGAAGTGCTGAAGCGGCAGGGGCAGGCGGGCGTTCGGCAGGATCAGCGTCGCGGACGGCGGCGGCGGCAGCGGATCGGGCCGGGGTTTCAGCCGCGCGAAAGTGTCGAAAAGGACCGGCGCGGCCAGATCGCCGCCAAAGGCGCCGGGGACCGAGGCGCCATCGGCGCGGCCCATCCAGACGCCCGCGACATGGGCGCCGTCGAAGCCCACCGCCCAGGCGTCGCGGTGGCCGTAGCTGGTGCCGGTCTTGTAGGCGATGCGTCCGGCGGGCGCGTTGGCGGGGGGCGGCAGGCCCGCGAGGATGTCGGCGACCATCCAGGCGGCCTCGGGCGAGACAAGGCGCTGGCCTTGCGGTGCGTTGTCGGGGCCACGCGCGGAGAGGGTGACGGGTGCGCCCAGCCGTGCGAGGGCGGCGTAGCCTTGCACGAGGTCGGTCAGCGTGATGCCGACGCCACCAAGCGCCACGGCGAGGCCGGGCTGGCCGCCGGGGATGGCCGGCCTTGCCCCGGCGCGGCGGAGCGTGGCGATGAGGCGGGCCGGGCCGATGGCGTCGGTCAGGCTGACAACGGGAATGTTGAGCGAGAGTTGCAGCGCCTGGCGCAGCGGGATCGTGCCGTGAAACGTGCGGTCGAAATTCTGCGGCGCGTAGGTGCCGAAGGCGGTGGGGCGATCCTCGATCAGCGTTTCGGGATGGGCGAGGCCATCGTCGAAGGCCAGCGCATAGACGAAGGGCTTGAGCGTGGAGCCGGGGGAACGGAGCGCCATGGTCATGTCGATGAACCCGGCGCGGCGGTCGTCGGTCCAGTCGGGGGAACCGACGGAGGCGAGGATTTCTCCGCTCCGGTGGTCGGCGACGAGGATGGCAAGCGACAGCCGCGCGCCCTGCGCAGCGGCGGCGCGGGCGGCGAGCGTTTCAAGGCTGCGCTGAAGCCGGCCGTCGGTGGTGGTTTCGATCCGGGGCTCCAGCGGTCGGGCGGCGCGGAGCCGCGCGGCGAGGTGGGGTGCGAGGGCGGGGAAGTCGCGTCGCGCGGTCGGGATCGTTTCGCGGCGGGCGGCACTGGCGCGCTCTGCCGTCAGGACACCGGCCGCGACCATGCGGTCAAGGACACGGTCGCGGGCGGCCCCGGCCGCGTCGGGAAAGCGGTCGGGGCGGCGGGTTTCGGGTGCTTGCGGTAGCGCGACGAGGAACGCGGCCTCGGCCGGGGTCAGGCGGCGCGGTTCCTTGCCGAACCACGACAGGCTTGCCGCGCGGATGCCTTCCAGATTGCCGCCATAGGGCGCGATGCGCAGGTAGAGGTCGAGGATCTGGGCCTTGGTCAGGTGGCGCTCCAGTGCCAGCGCGACGCGGATCTGGCGCAGCTTGCCCGAGAACTTGCCGGTGCCGCTGTCCTCCATCAGGCGCGCGACCTGCATGGTGAGCGTGGAGCCGCCCGAGACGATGCGCCCCGCCAGAAGGGATTGCCCGGCGGCGCGCAGCAGGGCGCGCGGGTCGACACCGGGATGGTCGGCAAAGCGGTGGTCCTCGTAGGCGATCAGCATCCGGGTGAAAAGGGGATCGACCGGGCCGGGGTCAAGCCGCCAGCGGCCATCGGCGACGGTGAAGGCGCGCAGAAGCGTGCCGTCGCGGGCGGTGATCTCGGCCCCGGTCTCGACGGACAGGGGCGGCAGGGCCGTGGCGTCGATCCAGCGGTCGGTCGCGTCCCGCGCCAGCCCCGCGGCGAAAAGAAGCGCCGCGGCGAGGGTCGGAAGGCGCCAGCCGGGCCGGATCACTCCGTCACCGTCACGCGGCCCGCCTCGGTCCGGGCGCGGTAGTCGGGGCGGTACATATCCTCGACCGTTGCGGCGGGCTGGTGGAAGCTGCCCGGAGAGATGGCGCGCAGGATATAGGCCAGCCGGAAGGGCCGGTCCGACCGCCAGTCGAGCGCGGCGAGGAAGCGGTCCTGCCGGAACTCGGTCATCCGCGTGTCCGTGACGGTGTCGAGCCAGTCGAGCGCGCCGATGTCGCCCGCGCGGATCAGCGAGGGGTTGTCGATCTCGAACCCGGCCGGAAGCGGGTCATTCACCATCAGCCGCGCCTCGCCCTTGCCATGGGGTGTGACCTCGATCACCGCCACCAGACGGGTGCCTTGCGGGACCGTCGCGATGTCCACCGGCGTACCTTCGGGCGTGTAGTAGCTGCGCGCGATGGTATAGCCGCGCCCGCCTGCGGGTTCGGGGTCGGACGGGACGCCGAAGGTGGTCAGCGTTACCGTGGCGGTCTTGCCGGTCTCATTCGTGATGGCTTGCGGGGTTGCCGCCTCGGCCTCGGATAGCGCGATGACGGGGCGGTTGGCGGGGGTGCCGTTGACGGTGAAGCCCGCCGTATCGGGCCGGTCGATCAGCGCATGGGTGGCCAGCAGCGCCCAGGTCGCCTCTTGCGTGGAAAGGTGTTGGCCGGTCATGGCGGAGGCGACGGCGTTCGACAGGGCGTCGGAGCCGAAGGCGGTTGATCCGGCCTCGGACGCAAGCGCCAGAAGCGCGGCCGCGTCGCGCAGGCGGGTGCCGTAATCGGCGCGCCAGAGACGGGATTCCTCGCCCGCCCCGCGCAGGGCCTCAAGCCCTGCGGCCTTGGCGAACATCGTGTCGGCGCGCCGCTGATCGCCGTAAGAAGCCAGCGCCGCGCCAAGCTGGGCGGCGGCCAAGGGCGTGTCGAAGGCCGCAGCCTTCACATCGGCATAGTAGCGCAGATCGCCGATCGCCGCCGCGCCCTCGCGCGCCAGCACCATCAGCGCATAGGCGTAGGGCCCGCCGTTTTCGTCGAAATCGGGCGCGTAGTTGATCTGGTTGCGCAGGTTGTCGAGCGCGTTGCGGAAGGCGGTGTCGGGGACTGCATGGCCCTGCGCCCGCGCGCGACTGAGGAAGTCGGTCACATAGGCGTCCAGCCACAGATCGCCGGTATCGGGATACCAGAGGCCGAAGGCGCCGTTGGAGGACTGGTTGAGCAGGATCTCCGAAATGCTTTCGGTCACGCGCTTGGACACGTCACCCTTCTGCGACACGCCAAGCGCGGTGGAGACATCGGAGAAATAAAGCAGCGGCAGCGCCTTGGACGTCAGCTGTTCGGTGCAGCCATAGGGGTAGGCGTCCAGCGTCGCCAGAAGCCCCGGCGCGTCGAACCGGGCGAGGGGACCGGCGGCCAGCGTGGCGCGGCCGGTGCCGGGGACAAGACCCGCGAAGGCGTTCCGGTCCAGCGTGAAGGTCGCCCCGGCGGCCAGTTCGAAGCGGCTTTGATGCGTGGTTTCGGGGTCATGGGTTTCGACCGGGATGGTCAGCGTCTTGACCAGTTGCCTGCCTTCCGGGGTGGTCAGGGCGATGCGGAGGGTGGCGTCGCCTTCCTCCTCCGTCGCGGTCAGGGGGACGGTGACGCTGGCCTTGCCAAGCTCTGCCAGATCGACGCCGGACGGGGCGGTGCCAAGGGTCAGGCCGTCGGCTGTCACGTCAAGGCCCATGCGTCCGGCGGGGCCGGTGGCGTGGACGATCTCCAGCAGTACGCGGCTTTCGTCGCCGGGCGACAGGAAGCGCGGGACCGAGGCTGTGACGACGACCGGGTCACGAACCAGAACATCGGTTCGCGCCTGCCCGATGGCGGATTGCGACCAGGCGACGGCCATCACCCGGACGGTGCCGTTGAAGGAGGGCAGGTCGAAGGAGGTGCGGGCATAGCCATCCGCGCCGACGGTGAGGGGGCCGTCGAAATAGGCGACAAGCTCCTCGGTCGGTGGCGGGGCCTGCATCTTCAGCCCCGTCGCGGCGTCACCGCCGGAACGGATGCTGCCCGGCGTGCCATTGGTGCCGTCGATCAGGCGGCCATAGATGTCGCGGATGCCGACACCCAGCTTGCGCTGGCCGAAATAGTGATCCTCCGGGTCCGGCGCGGTGAAGCCGGTCAGGTTGAGGATACCCAGATCGACGGCGGCGATGGTGGCATGGACCGTCTCGCCCTCGGCCGCGCCTTCGATCCTTAGGGCGACGGGCAGCGGGCCGCGCGGGTCGGCCTCTGCCGCGACCTCAAGTGTCGTGGTCAGCTTGCGGGGGCCGGGATCGACCGGCGCGTAGGACAGGCCAAGCGCGCGGACGGGGGTGCGACCGGCCTCGGCGCCGACCGGGCGGATGACCGAGGCGGTGACATAGGCGCCCGCGCCCCAGTCGTCGGTGACGGGCAGGTCGATCAC
>DAIOXI010000009.1:15261-16107 GCA_036758045.1 Albidovulum sp. | reverse complement strand
ACCGTGACCGGCACCGCCTTCATGTCGATCAGCCGGTTCGACAGGACGGAGATCATCGCGATTCCCTCGGCGCGCGGCTCGATCCGTACCTTTGCCGTCTCGCCCGGCCGGTAGGCGGGCTTGTCGAGCGACAGTTGCAGCGTGTCGGGCGTGCTGGCGGCATCGGCGGGGGCGTACCAGCCCGCGTAGAATTCCGTCGCGCTGGCGGTATAGGGGCCGTCCACCGATTCCACCACAAGCTCATAGTTGCCCCAGTCGACGGGGGCGGAGACCGCCTGCGGCCCCGCGGCGGTCAGGTCCAGATCGCCCGAGGCGACGCGTCTGCGGGTGGTCGTCACCTCCCAGTTCCACTGGCCGTAAAGCGCGTACCATTGATAATGTGTCTCAAGCCGGTTCAGCGTCCAGTGGACCCTGCGCGCGGCGGCGCTCTGGTCCGGGCCGACGGCGATCACCTGGAAGGTCGCCTCATCGCCCTGCGGGACGACGCCGCCTTCGAACCCCGGCTTGATACCGATGACGGGGCTTTCGGGCATGACGGTACGGGCGATGTCGCGTTCGACCGGGCGGCCGGAGCCTTCCTTGATGCGGACGCTGACGCGGGCCTCGAGCGGGCGGTTCGCGGCCTCGCCGGGATCGGGCAGGGCGACGGGCAGCGTCGCCTGCCCCCGTGCATCGGTCGTGCCTGCATCGGACAGCGCGTCGCGATAGGGCGGGAAGGGCGTGTCATAGCGCCCGAAGGTGTAGCCGGGAAAGGGGGAAAGGGCGGTCAGCGCGGTCAGCCTGATGTCGCCCTCCACCTCCAGACCGGCGCCGGGCGCGCCGAAGAGATAGCGCGCCTCGACCGCC
>DAIOXI010000009.1:13534-15251 GCA_036758045.1 Albidovulum sp. | reverse complement strand
ACGACAGCGCGACGTCGATCCGTTCGGGCAGGAAATCCTCGACAAGGAAGGTTTGCGAGGCGAGTGGTTTGTTCTCCTCAAGGAAGCTTTCCACTCGCCAGGTGCCGCGCGGGGCGTTGCCCGCAAGGGGCAGGCTGGCCACATGGCCGCCCGCCCCGGCCTCGGGCGTCACGAGGCGCGAATATTCCACCCCGTCGGGCCGGATCAGGCGCAGGGTCAGGGGCAGCCCCTCGATCGCCTCCATCTTGCCGTCGCGGGTCAGCGCGGTGACGTTGACGGTTTCGCCCGCGCGATAGGCGCCCCGATCGGTGGTCAGGAAGACATCGACGGCGGGCGCGGCCTCATGCCCCGTGACGCCACGGTCGGAGAGGTCGAATTCCGCCTCGCTCAGCGACAGGAAGGCGAAGTCGTCACCCTTGGCGACGGTCAGAAGTGCTGGCGCGCGGCCACCGGTGCCTGCGGTCAGGGCCGCGTCGAACCGGGCGTAGCCCTGCGCATCGGTCGGCACGCGGGCCAGAACCGCGTTGGCGCGCGACAGAAGCGTGACCTCTGCCCCTTCGACCGCCGCCGCGTCGGACAGACCGCGGATGAAGACGTTGAGTCCATCCGCGCCGCTGAGGCTGGTCATGCCAAGATCGGAGATCACGAACCACTGCGTCGCCGCCGGATGGTCGTAAGGATCAAGCCCCGGCACAGCCGCCTGAAGCGCATAGATGCCCGGCCCCAGATCGCCCATCACGCCGTCCAGCGGCAGAAGCGTGGTCATGTCGCGGTTGACCTCCATCGCGACGGTGGCGGTGCCGTTCCACACCTCCTCGGCGATTTCGGATTTGAGGTTGTCGCTGGCCCATTGATCCAGCGGGCGGCCGAAATAGTCGGCCTGGATGGTGCGGATCAGGTTGCGGTCGGAGACGCGCAGAAGGGTGAGGTCGAGCGTTTCGGTATTCACCGTGCGGACCGGGATCCCGCCTTGCCCAACGCGCGGCAGGACATAGGCGCGGCCGGGAAAACGGACCTCGGGGCCACGGTCGCGGACATATTGGGTAATGGCGATATCCTTCTCCAGCACCTCGCCATCGGCGGCGGGCAGACCCTGCCGGAAGGTCAGCGTGTAGCGCTTGCCATGTTCCACTCCGCCGACGCAGATCTGGCTGCCCGAAGGCTCCACCGACAGGCCGCTTTCGGGCAGCTTCACGAAGGGCGCATAGTCGGTCCCGGCGCGGATCAGTTCGGCGTTGAAACTGGCGCAGATGCGCGGGCTTGCGCTGTCGCTGTCAACCTGCGTTTCGGTGACGCGGAAGCCGTATTTCCCGATCGCGTCGTCAAGTGCTGCGGCGGTGTCATCGCGCGACTGAAGCGTCTGGGCGAGGCGCAGCGCGGGGATCATGTCACGGCCCCGGTTCGTGATCTCGAAGGCACGGGCGAGGGTGGCGAGCGCGGTGGCGCGGATCGCCGGGCTGTCGGTGCGCAGGGTCGCGTTGATCGCGGCGGCGGCGGCATCGTTGGCAAGGGCGCGACGTTCGCTGTTGTTCTCTGTCGGGATCGCCAGCGCCAGATCGGCGTAGTCGGCCCAAAGGTCCGCCGCGTCGGTCAGGTTGATCGCCGCGCCCGTCAGGCGCATGGCACTATCTGTGCTGCCGGAACGGCGCGCATCGGCGGCCGCGTCCAGCAACTCTTCGGCGGTCGCGGTGCCGGTCACATGGCGCGCGGCAAGGCC
>DAIOXI010000009.1:1121-13524 GCA_036758045.1 Albidovulum sp. | reverse complement strand
AGCGCCGCATCGAAATCGGCGGGGGTCAGGAATGCCATCTCTGCCGCGCGGGTCGCGGCGCGGGCGGCGGCGCCCGCCTCGGCACGGCGGATCCAGCCCGACACCGCGCCCTGATAGGGCTCCTGCCGGGTGATCTCGGATTTGAGGAAGCAGGAATTGGCGCGGCCGTTGAAGGTGAAGGCATTGCAGGCCGCCTCGGCCAAGCAGGCGGTTTCGCAGGCGTCGCGGGTGGTGTCGAAGATGGAGCGCAGGTCGGAGCCGTAGAAATCGAGGTCCTGCACCAGGACGGCCCGGCGTTCGGGGACATAGGTCCGGTCCTGCGCGTGGCTGGCGGTGCCGATGCAGGCGGCGGCGAGGATAAGAACGGCACGAACAATCTGCATCGGAAACCCCTTGGAAATGAAACGCCGACATGCTGGCGGGGCGGGGATGGATTCGCAAGCGATGTGTTGGGATCGGCGGCCGTTCAGACATCGTTCACCACATGGCTGCATGGTGGCCGGGGTCTTCCGCGCGCGGTGGCCGCGATCATGTTGGAGGTCTGGGTGAATTTCGTTGATCGGCTTGCGAAGGAGCGGCGCGGGCGGCTCGCGGCGGAGCGCTTGCTGGAGCAGAAGCAGCGGGAACTGTTCGCGGCGAATGCGCAGCTTGCGCGCCATGCGCAATCGCTGACCGCCCAGATCCGGGAACAACGCGACGGGCTGGAAAGCGCCCGGCATGAGGCCGAGGCGCTGCGCGGCCAGAGGTCACAGGCGCTGAGCGAGCTTGAGCGCGCGACCGCCGCCGCGACCGTGAGGAGATCGAGCCCGAGGTGCTGGACCTTGCCGATGGCCGCCACTTCCGCCTGATGGACCGGCGCGGCGCTTTCGGGGACCTTGTGAGCCTGGCGCGCGACATTACCCAGGCCGTCGCGCGCGAGGGGGAGTTGCGCGAGGCCCGCGAACGGGCCGAGGCGGCGAGCCGGGCGAAATCCGCCTTCCTCGCCAATATGAGCCATGAGATCAGGACCCCCATGAACGGCGTCGTCGGCATGGCCGAGCTTCTCTGCGAGACCGAGTTGACCGAGGATCAGAGGCTTTGCGCCGAGACGATCCGCACCTCGGGCGAGGCGCTTCTGACCATCATCAACGACCTTCTCGACTATTCGAAGATCGAGGCGGAGAAGCTGAAGCTTTACCCGGAGCCCTTCGACCTTGAGCGCTGCCTGCATGAGGTGATGCTGATCCTGCAACATACCGCGCAGGAGAAGGGCGTCGCGCTTCTGGCCGATTACGACATGTTCCTGCCGACGCGCTTTGTCGGCGACCGGGGCCGGGTGCGGCAGATCCTGACCAACCTTCTGGGCAATGCGGTGAAATTCACCGCCCGTGGCCATGTCCTTGCCCGCGTCGTGGGGATCGAGCGGGAGGAGGCGTTCGAGCTCCACATCTCTGTCGAGGATACCGGAATCGGCATCGCGGCCGAGAACCTTGAGGCGATCTTTGGCGAATTCAACCAGGTCGAGAGCCAGGCCAACCGCCAGTTCGAGGGGACCGGGCTTGGCCTTGCCATCACGCGCCAGCTTGTCGGCATGATGGGCGGGCAGATCTGGGTCGATAGCGAGCTTGGCCATGGCTCCTGCTTCGGGTTCAAGGTGACGCTGCCCGCGGCAGAGCCGGGGCTGGCGCCCAGCCGGGACCGCAGGCCGATCCTGCTGAAACGCGCCCTTGTGATCGCCGACGTGCAGATCGACCGGACCATCCTTCAGCGTCAGTTGCAGACCTTCGGGATCGAGGTCACCGCCTGCCGCCGGATCGAGGATGCCGTCACGGCCCCTGCCGACACCGATGTCGACCTGATCCTCGCCGAACCGGCCGAGGCGTCGGTGGCGGGCGATCTGGTCCGCGCCATCCGCGCGCGCGGCTGGACGGCCCCCGTCGCCTTTGTCCTGCCCGACGATGCCGACCTGCCCGAGGGGCCGGGGCTCTACCGCCTGACCCGGCCGGTCCTGCGAAACGCGCTTTTCGACCTGATCGAGGCGTTGTCCTATCCCGGCCTCGCCCTGCGCGCCCCGGTGGAGGAGGCGCCGCCCCCGGTGCCGGTCCCGCGCCGGATGCGGGTGCTGGCGGCCGAGGACAACCGCACCAACCAGCTTGTCTTCCGCAAGATGGTCGAGGATCTGGACATCGACCTTGTCTTCGCGGTCAACGGGCGCGAGGCGGTTGATCTGTGGCAAAGCTTCCGCCCGGATCTGATCTTCATGGACATCTCCATGCCGGGCATGGACGGCTGTGAGGCGGCCGCGGCGATCCGGGCCGCCGAGGCGGCGCAGGACCGGAGGCCGGTCGCCATCGTCGCGCTGACCGCCCATGCGCGGGAAAGCGATAGCGAGGCGATCATGGCGGCGGGCCTTGACCGTTTCCTGACCAAGCCGCTGAAGAAGGCGGAAATCCTGTCGGCCGTCGATGCCTTCGCGCCCGAGGGGGTGCTGCCGCCGCGCGGGGCGGCGTGTCAGCCTTCGGCAAGGATCTGAAGGAAGCGGGGGCCGAAACGGTCGATCTTCTGGTCCCCCAGCCCGGCGATGCGGTTCAGGTCCGACAGGTTTCGCGGGCGGCGTTCGGCGATCTTGCGGAGGGTGGAATGGGTGCAGGACAGGTACTTGCCGGTCCCGTCCTCACCGCGCGCCAGTTCGGCCTGCGCCGCCATCAGCCGGTCGAACAGCGCGCCCTCGGGCCGCCCGGCCAGCTTCATCCGCGTCGGGTGCATGGCGTCGGCCGCGCCCGCCACGACCGCAAGGAACGCCGCGCCGTAGCTTTCCAGCTTCTTCGCGCCCACCCCGCTGATCCGCGCCATGTCGTCCAGCGTCGCGGGCCGCGTCTCGGCCATCTCGATCAGGGTGCGGTCGGTGAGGATCACGTAGGCGGGAACGCGCGCGGCCTCGGCCAAGGCGCGCCGCTTGGCCTTGAGCGCCGAAAGAAGCGGCGCGTCTTCATCCGAGACCAGCGTCTTCACCACCGGCCTTCCGGCGGATTTGCGGATCGTGTCGCGGCGCAGCGTGATGCCTTCCTCGCCTCGCAGGATCGGGCGTGCGGCCTCGGTCATGCGGAAGGCGCCGTGGCGCTCGGGGGCGGGGCGGATCAGGTCATGGCCCATCATCTGCCGGAAGACCGCCTGCCATTCCGCCTTGGGCAGGTCGCGCCCGACCGCGAAGGTGGGCAGGCCGTCATGGCCGCGTTCGCGCACCTTGTCGGTCATCGCGCCGGTCAGGATGTCGATCAGATGAGCGGCGCCGAAACTTTCCCCGGTGCGCAGGATCGCCGACAGCGCCTTGCGCACCGCCTCGGTCCCGTCGAACAGCTCGGGCGGCGTCTCGCACAGGTCGCAATTTCCGCAGGGGTCGGAGGTTTCGCCGAAATAGGCCAAGAGACGCTGGCGGCGGCAGGCGGTCGCCTCGGCCAGACCAAGAAGGGCGTTCAGGCGTGCGTGGTCGGCGGATTTGCGCTCGGGCGGGGCCAGCCCCTCGTCGATCTGGCTGCGGCGCAGGCGGATGTCGTCGGGGCCGAAAAGCGTCAGCGTCTCGGCCGGGGCGCCGTCGCGCCCGGCGCGGCCGATCTCCTGGTAATAGGCCTCGATCGACTTCGGCAGGTCGGCATGGGCGACCCAGCGGATGTCGGGCTTGTCGATGCCCATGCCGAAGGCGACGGTGGCCACGACGATCAGCCCGTCCTCGCGCTGAAACCGCGCCTCGACCGCGCGGCGGTCATCGGGGTCCATGCCGCCGTGATAGTGACAGGCGGCGTGGCCAGTTTCGCAGAGCGCCTGTGCCAGCGTTTCGGTTTTCGCCCGCGTGCCGCAATAGACGATGCCGGATTGCCCCTTGCGCGCGGCGGCGAAGGTCAGGATCTGGCGGCGCGGCTGGTCCTTGACCTCGAAGGCAAGGCGGATGTTGGGCCGGTCGAAGCCGCGCAGGAAGGTTTCGGGTGCTGTGCCGTCGAAAAGGCGGGTGACGATCTCGGCCCGCGTTTCCTCATCCGCCGTGGCGGTGAAGGCCGCAAGCGGCACGTCCAGCGCCCGGCGCAGGTCGCCGATGCGCAGGTAATCGGGGCGGAAATCGTGGCCCCACTGGCTGACGCAATGCGCCTCATCCACCGCGATAAGGGAGGTGTTGATGCGCCGGAGGAGGGTCAGCGTACCGCCCGAGGCCAGCCGTTCGGGAGCCATGTAGAGAAGCTTCAATCGCCCTTCGTCCAGCGCCGCGAAGACCTCTTCGGTCTCTTCCTCGGTATTGCCCGAGGTCAGCGCGCCCGCCTCTACCCCCGCCTCGCGCAGGCCGCGCACCTGGTCGCGCATCAGCGCGATGAGGGGGGAAATGACGATGGTCACGCCATCGCGCAGCAGGGCGGGCAACTGGAAACACAGCGACTTGCCGCCGCCCGTCGGCATGATGGCCAGCGTGTTCCGCCCGCCCGCGACGGCGGCGACGATCTCGGCCTGGCCGGGGCGGAAGGCGGAGAATCCGAAGATGGAGGACAGAAGTTCCTCAGGCTTGCTCATCGTCTTTGGGCTGGCTGCTCGTTTCGCGCGAAACTGTCACAGCGCCCGGACGGGGGCAAGGCTCAGTAGCCGTAGAAGGCGCCCGCATTGTTGATCAGCGCGCGCTGCAGGATGATGAGGATGATGAAAGCCACCAAGGGTGCGAAGTCGAGGCCACCGGTCGCCGGCAGGATACGCCGGATCGGACCATAGACGGGTTCCAGCACACGGTTCAGCCCGTACCAGATCTGCGCGACCATCGGCTGACGGGTGTTCAGCACATTGAAGCTGATCAGCCAGGACATCACGATATGCGCGATCATGATGAACCAGATCACGTTGAGGATAATCATAAGTGCCTGAAACAGCGTCACCATCGTCCGCTCCGTTCTTGAACCGGGACCACAGGTAAGCGTTGGGCGGGCCCTGCGCAACCGCGTAACGCCACGTTCCCCGTTGACCTCGGCGTCAGGCTGGGCCACCCGAAGGGTAGAACCCCGACCGGGAAGGAGCTGCGATGTATCCCTTCGTTCGCATGTTGAAGGAGATGTGGAAATACCGCAACGCGCCGCCGCTTGGCCTGACGGACCCGCATGTCTCGCACCACATCTGCTGGCCCTGGGATCTTGATATTTGGGTGGAGCTGAACAACGGCCGAACGCTGACGCTTTACGATCTTGGCCGTATTCCGATGGCGCAGCGCACCGGGCTGATCCCGATCCTGAAGGCGGAACGCTGGGGGATCACGGTGGCGGGCAATACCACGCGCTATCGCCGCCGGGTGCGGATGTTTCAGCGGGTGGAGATGGTCAGCCGCCTGATCGGCTGGGACGCGCGGTTCTTCTACATGGAACAAAGCATGTGGCGGAAGGGCGAGTGTACCAGCCACATGCTGCTACGCTCGGCCTTCACCGACCGGAACGGCATCGTCCCCTCGGCGCGTGTCATTGCCGCGCTGGGCCATGACGGGCCGTCGCCCGCGCTTCCCGACTGGGTGAACGCCTGGATCGGGGCCGATGCAGATCGGCCCTGGCCGCCCGAACGGCCCTGACCGCCATACCCGGTTGCAAGCCCGCGCTTGCACCGACTGCCATTTTCGGGCTTCATCGGCGCAACGCGAGGGGCAGGCACATGACGATATCGGCGAAGAAGCGCATCTGGGGCTGGTGGTTCTTCGACTGGGCCAGCCAGCCATATAACACGCTGCTTCTGACCTTCATCTTCGGCCCCTATTTCGCCGAACTCGCCCGCGCGCATTTCGGCGCGCAGGGCCTTGATGCCGAAGCCGCCAGCGCCGCGTCGCAGGCCTATTGGACGGCGACCCAGACCGTGACCGGCATCATCATCGCCATCCTCGCGCCGGTTCTGGGCGTCATTGCCGACGGGCGCGGGCGCAAGATGCCGTGGATCTGGCTGTTTTCGGCCATGTATGTCATCGGGGCCCATGCGCTCTGGTGGGCGGTGCCGGGGATGCCGACGCTGTTCTGGGCGGCATTCTGGTTCGCCTTCGGCTTCATCGGGATGGAGATGGCGACGAATTTCACCAACGCGCTGATGCCGTCGCTTGCGGCGGAAGAGGAGATGGGCAAGGTCTCCGGCTCGGGCTTCGCCTTCGGCTATCTGGGCGGCGTGCTGGCGCTTTTCATCTTCCTTCTCTTCTTCGCCGACGATGCGAAGACCGGGAAGACGTTCGCGGGGTTCTCGCCGGCCTTCGGCCTTCTCGATCCGGCGACGCGGGAAGGGACGCGGTCCGTCGGGCCGTTCACGGCGATCTGGTATGTCGTTTTCATGGTCCCGTTCTTCCTCTGGGTCCGGGAACCGGCGATCGCGGGCGGCAAGAAGATCGGCGCGGCGATCGCCGGGCTGGGCGATGCGATCCGGGGGCTGAGGCACCGGCGCAGCCTGCTGTTCTTCCTGCTCGCCTCGATGTTCTACCGGGATTCGCTCAACGCGACCTATGCGCTGGGCGGGGCTTTTGCCTCGAACGTCATGGGCTGGACCGTGATCCAGAGCGGGGTTTTCGGCATCGTCGCGGCCATCGCGGCCACATTCGCCTCATGGCTGGGCGGCAAGCTTGACGCCTCGGTCGGGCCAAAGCCGGTGATTGTCATGGCGGTAATCCTGCTGACGCTGACCATCATCGTGATGATGAACCTCACCCCGGTCAGCGTTTTCGGCTGGCTGCTGCCCGACGGCTCGCCCCTGCCGGACATGATCTTTTATGGCTGCGGCGTGGTCATCGGTGCCTGCGGCGGCATCGCGCAGGCGGCGAGCCGGACGTTGATGGTGTTCCATACCAGCGCGCATGACGCGGCGGGTGATTTCGGCTTTTACGGCTTGTCGGGCAAGGCGACGGCCTTCCTTGCGCCCGGCCTCATCACGCTGGCGACCACGATGACGGGCAGCGCGCGGCTTGGCATTGCGCCGCTGGTGGGGCTTTTCCTGATCGGCCTGATCCTTATGCTATGGGTCAGTCCGAAAGGGGAGCGTCCGGTGAAATGATTGTGCGTTTGCTCGTAATCCTGTTCATTGCGCTGCCCTCGGCGGCGCTGTCCGCACCCTTGGCCAAGGACCTGTTCGGGGCGCAGCGCAGCCCGTCGCAGCAAAGGCCCGAGGCGATCGGGACCTATGCCAACGGCTGCGGCGCGGGCATGGTGCAATTGCCTGAAAGCGGACCGACCTGGCAGGCGATGCGGCTTAGCCGCAACCGCAACTGGGGGCAGCCGGAACTGGTGCAATACCTGATGGACCTGTCGGTCCAGGCGCGGCGGATCGGCTGGGCCGGGCTTTACATCGGGGACATGAGCCAGCCGCGCGGCGGGCCGATGAAATCGGGACATGCCAGCCATCAGATCGGCCTCGACGCCGATATCTGGATGCTGCCGCCAAAGCGCCTGAACCTCAGCCGGGCGGAGCGGGAGAAGATCAGCTCCATCTCAGTGCGGACCGAGGATCAAACTCGTATCAACGGCAACTGGACCCCGGCGCATCAGGCGCTGCTGCGTGCAGCCGCGTCGGACCCGCGGGTGGACCGGATCTTTGTCGCCGCCGCTGTCAAGATCGCCATGTGCAACGCCACCCCGCGGAATGACCGCGACTGGCTTCAGAAGATCCGCCCGCTTTACGGCCACAACACGCATTTCCATGTCCGCCTGAAATGCCCCCGTGGCGCACGCTATTGCAAGACGCAGAAGCCGACGGTGGCGGAGCTGTCCAAGGGTGGAGACGGATGCGACGAGACGCTGAACTGGTGGGTCACGACCTATCTGGAAGAGCTTCGCAACCCGCCCAAGGCCACGAAGAAGAAGCAGGGCAAGCGCAAGAAGACCGCGCGCGAGTTCACGATGGCCGATCTGCCGCGCGCATGTACCTCGGTACTGTCCTCGGACTGATCGCGGCGCTGGCCGCTGCGCCCGCCTTTGCCGCGCCCCGCGCGGTGGAGGTGAGGCGTTATGTCTGGCAGGAGGGGATGGCGGATTTCGGCGGCCTTTCGGCGCTGGAACTGTCCCCGGACGGGGTGGCGTTCGTCGCCGTTTCGGACCGCAGCGCGATCTTCTCCGGCCGCTTCATGCGCGGGGACAAGGGGCAGGTCACCGCCGTCACCCTGGCCCCCGACATGCCGGTACTGCCCCGGACCGGGACCGGCGGGCCGGTGGAGGGGGAGGCGGTCGATTCCGAAGGTGTTGCCCTGCTGCCCGGCGGCGATTTCTACGTCTCCTACGAAACCGCGGACCGGATCGTGGAATATGGCGACGCGGGCCGGACATGGCTGGCGGAAGACCGTCCCGAGGCATTTTCACACTTCACCCCCAATGCCGGGATCGAAGCGCTGGCGATCGACGCGAAAGGTCGTCTCTGGGCCATGCCCGAGGGCGGGCCGGCAGAGACGAAGATTCCCGTCTATCGGCGCGATGGCGGCCGCTGGACCCGCCCGATGGTGCTGCGCCGGGACGGAAACTGGCGCGCGGTCGGGGCGGATTTCGGGCCGGACGGGCGGCTTTACCTGCTGGAGCGCGATTACTGGCCGCTTCTGGGCTTCATGAACCGCATCCGCCGCATCGCCTTCGACGGCGACCGGGTGACCGAGGACCTTGTGCTGATGCAAAGCGAGGCCGGGACCTATGACAACCTTGAAGGGCTTGCGGTCTGGCAGGACGGGCAGGGGGAGATCCGGCTGACGGCGGTTTCGGACGACAATTACCTGCCCACCCAGCGGACCGAGCTTGTGGATTTCCGCGTCACGGAATGACTTGACCTGTGAAAGGCAAGGGCGTAGACGCCGCCCGTTCCGGCACGGGCCGGGACCAAGTCTCCGCGACCTTGCCAAAACGGAAAAACAGACATGACCCGCAATCTGATCCCCGGCATTCTTGCCATGGCCGCCATTGTCGTGGCCTCCAACATCCTCGTGCAGTTCCTGTTCGTCCATTGGCTGACCTGGGGCGCCTTCACCTATCCCTTCGCCTTCCTCGTCACCGACCTGACGAACCGCTTCCAAGGTGCTGCCGCCGCGCGCAAGGTCGTCGTGGCGGGTTTTGTCGTCGGCGTGATCTGTTCGCTGATCGGCACGCAGATCATGGGCGAATTCGGCCCCCTTGTGACGCTGCGCATCGCGCTTGGCTCGGGCCTTGCGTTCCTGACGGCGCAGTTGATGGACGTTCAGGTCTTCAACCGGCTGCGCCAGGGAAGCTGGTGGCGCGCGCCGCTGGTCTCCACCCTGATCGGCTCCTCGCTCGACACCATCATCTTCTTCACCGTCGCGTTTTCGGGCGCTCTGGTCTTCATCGAACCGGCCAATGACGTGTCCTGGGCGACTGAGGTCCTGCCGCTTCTGGGCGCCGGGCCGATGGTGCCGCTCTGGGTATCGCTCGCGACGGCGGACTGGCTTGTGAAACTGTCGCTCGCCATTGTGGCATTGGTGCCGTTTCGCGTGATTGTGGGCCGATTGGAACGCGTTGCGTAAAAACGTTTGACAGACACAAAATCTGTGGCAGCCTGTGGATAACGGCAACGCAGAGAAAGGAGGTGATCCAGTGTCTAGAGTGATATTGGAGAGAGGTGTCGGGACAGTCAGGGGGGCCGTGGCCTAAGGGCAGACCCATGGGTTAAGAACCCTGACTGGGCCTTGTCGATCTTCGACACCCTAACTGGCCCATCTCCGTAGATCTCGAAGGGCTGCTCCCACCCGGAGCAGCCCTTTCCGCTTGCCGCCTCTGGTCAAGGCCGGGGCGCGGCGCTACCGTCCGCCCGATGGGCAGTGGAGGGCGGATCATGGACGGTGACCTGACGGCGACGGCGGGCGATCTTGGCCGGGCGATTGGTGCCGGAACAGTCGATCCGGTGGATCTGACCGAACGCTATCTGGCCGCCATCGCCGCCCATCCCGACGCCGACCGCATCTATGCCCGCCTGACGCCTGATCGCGCGCGGGCCGAGGCGAAGGCTTCGGCTGAACGCGCGAAGGCGGGCCTGCGCCTGTCGCCGCTGGACGGGGTGCCGATTTCCTGGAAGGACCTCTTCGACAGCGCGGGCGTGGCGACCGAGGCCGGGGCGGCGCTTTTGAAGGGCCGCGTACCTGACGCCGACGCGACCGTGCTGGCGAATGCGACCGGCCTTGGCCTGATCTGCCTTGGCAAGACCCACATGACGGAACTTGCCTTTTCCGGCCTCGGGCTGAACCCCGTCACCGCGACGCCGCCGAACGTCAACGATCCGGCGCTGGTGCCGGGCGGGTCGTCGTCCGGCGCCGCGACCTCGGTCGGGTTCGGGCTGGCCGCCGCCGCCGTGGGGTCCGATACCGGCGGATCGGTGCGCATCCCGGCGGCGTGGAACGACATTGTCGGGCTGAAGACCACATCGGGCCGCCTGCCCCTGACCGGGGTGGTGCCGCTTGTGGCCAGCTTCGACACGGTCGGCCCGCTGACCCGCAACGTTGAGGATGCGGCGCTGCTGTTCGCCGCGCTTGAGGGCGCGAAGCCCGCCGATCTGCGCGGGGCCACGATGAACGGCGCGCGGCTCGCCATTCTTGACTCGCTCGCCTTCGACGACATCCGCGACGCCCCCGCCCGCGCCTTCGACGGCGCGGCCGGGCGCCTGGCCGCCGCCGGGGCGCGGATCGACCGGCTGACCTTCCCGGCGCTGGAAGAGGCGATGGCGCTGGCCGGTATTCTCTTCACATCCGAGGCCTATGCCACCTGGCGCGACAAGATAGAGGCCGCGCCGGACCTGATGTTCCCGCCGGTCCGCGAACGCTTCCGCGCGGGTGCCACCTTCAACGCCGCCGATTTCGTTGCCGCCTGGATGCGGCTGAGGGCGATCCGCGCCGAATGGTCCGATACCACCGCCGCGTATGACGCGGTGCTGATCCCGCCCTCGGCCATCCTGCCGCCGGATGCCGCGCGGCTTCTGTCCGACCACGCCTATTTCGTGACCGAGAACCTGCTGGCGCTGCGCAACACGAGGCTCGGCAACCTTCTGGGCGTTTCGGCGCTGACCCTGCCCACCGGCACGCCGTCCTGCGGTATCATGCTGATGGGCAAACCTTTCGGGGAAGAGGCGCTTTTGCGCCTTGGCGTGGCGGCGGAAAAGGCCCTGGGGTAAGGACGCAAAAGCCACAATCGGCGCTTTCAAGCGGCGGAATCGCCTCGGTTTTTCTGGACCCGGCCCGCGCGCGCCGTTAATCTGGCGGCAAAACGGGGCGCGACGACCCCGCGACCGAGGCAGACATGGCATTTCCCGAGCGGTTTTCGAACCTGCCTGAATACGCATTTCCGCGCCTGCGCGCGCTGCTGGACGCCCATGAACCGGGCGCCGACCCGATTGCCATGTCGATCGGCGAACCGCGCCATCCGATCCCGGATTTCGTCGCCCCGATCCTGGCCGCCCACACCGCCGAGTTCGGCCGCTACCCGATCAACGAAGGCACGCCCGGCCTTCTGGCCGCGATCTGCGGCTGGCTTCGCCTGCGCTACGGGGCAGAGCTTGGCCCCGAACGGATCATGGTCCTGAACGGCACGCGCGAAGGCCTGTTCGACGCCTGCATGGCGCTTTGCCCCGAGGTCAAGAACGGCCGCCAGCCGGTCGTTCTGATGCCGAACCCGTTCTATCAGGTCTATGCCGCCTCGGCCCTGTCAGTGGGGGCGGAACCTGTCTTCGTCGCCGCCGATGCCGCCAATGGCTTCCTGCCGGACTATGCCGCGCTGCCCGAGGATATCCTCGACCGGACCGCGGTGGCCTATATCTGTTCCCCCGCCAATCCGCAGGGGGCGGTCGCCTCGCGCGATTACCTGACGCGGCTGCTTCTGCTGGCGGACCGTCACGATTTCACCGTGCTGGCCGATGAATGCTATTCCGAGATCTGGCGCACCAGCCCGCCGGTCGGCGCGCTTGAGGTCGCGGACGAGCTTGGCACCGATCCCGAGCGGCTGGCGGTCTTCCATTCGCTTTCGAAACGGTCGAACCTGCCCGGCCTGCGGTCCGGCTTTGTCGCGGGCGGGCCGGAAAGCATCCGCCGCTTCCGCCAGATCCGCAGCTATGGCGGCGCCCCGCTGCCCCTGCCGCTTCAGCATGTCGCCGAGCGCGCCTGGGGCGATGAGGCGCATGTGGAGGCCAACCGCGCGATGTATCAGGAAAAATTCCGCATCGCCGACAAGATCTTTGCCGGAGTTCAGGGCTATGAAGGCCCCGAGGGCGGCTTCTTCCTCTGGCTTCCGGTCGAAGACGGGGAAGCGGCGGCGTTGAAGCTTTGGCAACAGACCGGCGTCCGGGTCCTGCCCGGCGCCTATCTCTCCCGCGAGGTTGCGGGGCATAATCCGGGCAAGGGCTATATTCGCGTGGCGATGGTAGCTCCAAAAGAAGAAATGCGGCGCGGTCTGACGATGATCCGCGACTG
>DAIOXI010000009.1:0-1111 GCA_036758045.1 Albidovulum sp. | reverse complement strand
ACTGCCTCTACGGTTAGGGACAAGGGTTCATGGCGTCTTATCAGGCACGGCAACGCGATCCGCTTCTGGATCAGAACATGCAGGCGGCGATCGAACGCAGGGGCAAGGAGCTTCTGGGTGTCGGTCTTTGCGTTCTGGGCCTGATGACGGCGCTGATGCTGGTCAGCTATTCGCCCGACGATCCCAGCTGGCTCGCGTCCACCGACGCGCCCGCGCAGAACATCCTTGGCCGCTTCGGGGCTGCCATCGCCTCACCGCTTTTCGTCATCGCGGGCAAGGGGGCGTGGATGATTGCGGTGATCTTCGCCGCCTGGGGCGCGCGGTTCCTGGCCCATCAGGGCGAAGACCGGGCGCTGTCGCGGGTGATCTTCGCGCCGATCGCGGTGGCGCTGGCTTCGGTCTATGCCTCGACACTGGTCGCGGGGCCGGAATGGGTCCACAGCTTCGGCCTTGGCGGGCTCTTTGGCGATACTGTCCTTGGCGCGCTTCTGGGTGTCTTGCCCTTCAGCGCCGCCATCGGTCTGAAGGCGCTTTCCTTCCTGATCGGCATCGCGACGCTGGCTGTCGCGCTGTTTGTCCTTGGCTTCGACATGCGCGAATTGCGCGCCGTGGGGCGGTTCCTGCTTTACGGCACGATCTTCGCCTATGATGCGCTGCTGCGCCTGTTGGGGCAGGGGGCGCGGGCCTCGGTCCGGGGGGCGCAGGTCCTTCAGGAACGCAACCGCGCCCGGCGCGCGGCATATGACGAGGTCGTGGAAGCAGACTGGCATCCGTCCGAACCGCCGCTCAGCGCCGCGCCGCAGCCTGCGCGACGCGCGCAGGTGATGCGGGCCGAGCCTTGTTTCGACGACATCGCCCCGGTCGCGGCGCGGCAGAAGAAGGGCCTTCTGGCGCGCGTCTCGGGCCTTGCCCGCCGTGGGGCGGAGCCCGACCCCGAGGCGGAACTGATCGAACCGGAAATGTCCTGGAACGCCCGCATGGCCGAGGCGCCCAGCGAGGAGCGTATCCGCGCCCGCATCGCCGATGCCGTCCGCACCCGCGGGCAGACCGCCCCGGTGGCCGAGGCGCCGCGCGCCGATACCTCGGCCATGATGGAAGCGGCCGATGCCTC
>DAIOXI010000008.1:26169-31931 GCA_036758045.1 Albidovulum sp. | reverse complement strand
GCCATGATCGCCGACCCGCCCCCCGTCCATGTCACGGATGCCAAGTGCGGCCCAGCCGGCCGCAGTTTTCTTTACCTGCTCCCCCGTCAGGGCATAGTCGAACCCCTCCGGCACCCGGACCTCCACCCCCCAGGGCTGGCCCTTCGTCCAGCCGAAATGCGCCAGATAGGCGGCGGTTGAGGCCAGCGCATCGGCGGGGTCATCCGACCAGATGTCGCGCTTGCCGTCGCCGGTGAAATCGACCGCATAGGCGAGGTAGGACGACGGCATGAACTGCGTGTGCCCCATCGCACCGGCCCAGCTTCCGGTCATCTGACGTGCATCGGTATCGCCCGCCTGAAGGATCGTGAGCGCGTCGATCAACTGCCCTTCGAAGAATGCGCCACGCCGCCCGTCATAGGCCAGCGTGGCCAGCGAGGAGATCAGTGGTTCCGACCCGCGAAATGTGCCATAGGCGCTTTCCAGCCCCCAGATGGCGGTGACGATTTCCCTTTCGACGCCATAGGTCTGCTCGATCTTTTCCAGAAGCGCGCGGTTCTTTGCCAGCGCGGCCTTGCCATTGGCCACCCGAACCTCGGAGGCGGCGCTGTCGAGATAGTCCCAGATCGTCTTGGTGAATTCGTTCTGATGGCGGTCCCGCTCGATCGCGGTGGTGCTGAAGGTGACATCGCGGAACGCGGCGTCGAGGGTGTCCGCGCGGATCCCCCGCGCCATGGCACGGGCGCGAAAGCCGTCAATCCACTGGTCGAAACCCTGATTGGCGGTCACCTGGATCACGGCCCCTGCTGCGCTGGACCGGCGGTCCGGTTCGGATGTGTCGCCCGCCGCGAGCACGGGGACCGGCAGGGCGGCGGTGAGGAAAAGGATCGTCTTCATCATGCCCGGTTGCCTTCGTCTTTTTCCGCAAGACTAGCGGCGATGGCACGATCCGGGAAGGACCGGCTTGGGCGTCGGCAAGGAAACGCTATTTGCCCTTGCGGCGGCGTTCGACCTTGCGCTTGACCTTGCCCGACCTGGCCCGTGACTGCCCCGGCTTGCGCCGCATCGGGCCGCCGCGCCGGGCCGAGGCGCCGCCGGGCATCGGTCCGCCCTCCACCTCCAGCAATTCCAGCATCAGCCCGCCGGTCGCCGGCACCGCCTCGGCCAGGCGCACGGTCACCCGCTGCCCGACCGCCAGCGTCATGCCGGTATCGGCCCCCATGAGGGTTTGCGTGCGGGCGTCGTAATGAAAGAACTCCCGTCCCAGCGTGCGGATGGGGATCAACCCGTCCGCCCCCGTCTCATCCAGCCGCACGAAGCAGCCAAAGCGCGTGACGCCGCTGATCCTTCCTGCGAATTCGTTGCCGACCCGGTCGGCGAGATAGGCGGCCAGATAGCGGTCGGTCGTGTCGCGTTCCGCCGCCATCGACCGCCGCTCGGTCTCAGAGATATGTTCGGCGGTGTCCTTCAGCGTCTCGATGTCCTGCGCCGAAAGCCCGTCCTTGCCCCAGCCGTGGCCCGAAATCAGCGCGCGATGCACGATCAGGTCGGAATAGCGCCGGATGGGCGAGGTGAAATGGGCGTAGTTCTTCAGCGCAAGGCCGAAATGGCCGAAATTCTCCGGCGCGTAATAGGCCTGCGTCATGGAGCGCAGCGTGGTGACGTTCATCAACTCATCGAAATCGGTGCCCTCGGCCTGCGCCAGCAGCCGGTTGAGGTGTTCGGTGCGAAGGACCTGCCCTTTGGCGAGCGTAAAGCCCGATGCCTCTGCCACCTCTCGCAGAGCGTCAAGCTTTTCGGGGCTCGGCTCCTCATGCACGCGGAACAGAAGCGGGCGGCGCAGGCGCACCAGTTCCTCGGCCGCCGCGACGTTGGCGAGGATCATGAATTCCTCGATCAGGCGATGCGCGTCCAGCCGGTCGCGGAAGGCCACGGAGTTCACCCGCCCGTCCTCGCTCAGTTCGATCTTCCGTTCGGGCAGGTCGAGGTCAAGCGGCTGGCGCATCGCGCGTTCGGTCTTCGTCGCCTCATAGGCGGCGTAAAGCGGGGCGATCACGTCCTCCATGATCGCGGCGCAACGCTCGTTCGGGCGGCCGTCCTGCGCCTCCTGCACCTCGGTGTAATTGAGGCTGGCGACCGATTTGATCATCGCCCGCGTGAAGCGGTGGGATATCTTGCGGCCCTTGGCATCCAGCTTCATCCGCACGGCGATCACCGCCCGCGCCACGCCTTCGTGCAGCGAGCAGAGATCGCCCGACAGCCGGTCGGGCAGCATCGGCACGACACGGTCGGGGAAATAGGTTGAATTGCCCCGGTGCCGCGCCTCGCGGTCCAGCGCGGAGCCGGGGGTGACGTAATGGGCCACATCGGCGATGGCGACCCAGACGATATGGCCGCCTTCGTTCTTCGGGTCGTCGTCGGGCCGGGCATAGCAGGCGTCGTCATGGTCGCGCGCATCGGCGGGGTCGATGGTGACGAAGGGCATGGCGCGCAGATCCTCGCGCTGCCCCAGTCCCGCGGGCTTCATCGCGTCGGATTCGGCGATCACGTCATCGGGGAAATCGTCGGGGATACCATGCTGATGGATCGCGATCAGCGACACGGCCCTGGGGGCGGAGGGATCGCCCAGCCGCTCCATGATCCGCGCCCTGGGCAGGCCCATGCGGCCCTTCGGCCCGGCCTGTTCCGCCTCAACCAGTTCTCCGTCCTTCGCGCCCAGCGTCGCGCCCCCGGCGACCTGCCATTCCTTGTCCGCGCCCTTGTCGATCGGCACGATCCGCCCGCCCTCGGTCGCCTTGCGGAAGATGCCGAGGATCTTGTGCGGGTTGGTGCCGATCTTGCGGATCAGCCGCGCCTCATACTGGTAATCCTCGCCCCTGACCTCGTTGACGCGGGCAAGGATACGGTCGCCTTCCGCCACCGGCGCATCGGCCTTGCGCGGCTGGAAAAGGACGCGCGGTTCGGGCGCCTCGCCCTGCCATTCCATCGGGCGGGCGAACTGATCGCCGTTCCGGTCGGGCGGCAGGATCATCAGGATCGTCACGGGGGGCAGCTTTTCGGGGTCGCGGTAGGACTTGCGGCGGCGTTCCAGCGTGCCTTCGCCCTCAAGCTCCTTCAACACACGCTTCAACTCGATCCGGTCCGCGCCCTTGATCCCGAAGGCCTTGGCGATGTCGCGCTTGGCGGTCAGGCCGGGATTGTCGGCGATCCAGTCGAGGATTTCGGTTCTTGAGGGAATGCGCGCCATGGCCGATCCGTATCATGGGGCGCGGGGGCCGTCATCCCGATAACGTGTCAGAGCATCCTGAACATGTCGCGATGCACGATGCCCGCGTCAAGATAGTCGTCGCCCTCGGCGGTGAAACCCAGCCGTTCATAGAAGGGCAGCGCGCTGATCTGCGCGCTCAGCTTGACCTTTGCGATCGCCGGATTTGCCGCGAATTCCCTGAGCGCCGCCTCGATCAGACGCGCGCCGATGCCCTTGCCGCGCATTTCGGCCAGCACGCAGACGCGGCCGATCTTGCCGCTGTCGCCACTGACCAGCAGCCGCGCCGTCCCGACCGCGCGGCCATCGACCGTCGCCAGCAGATGCACCGCGCCCGCGTCGCGGCCGTCAACCTCATCCGCTTCGGGGACGTTCTGTTCCTCGATGAAGACGGTGCGGCGAAGCGCCTGACAGGTCCGAAGGTCTTCGGTGACGGCAATCTTGACGCTCATGCGAAATAGTCCTTCAGGATGCGGGCATAGACCGCCTTCAGCTGGTCGATCTGCGCCACCTCGACGCATTCATCCACCTGATGCATGGTCCGCCCGACAAGGCCGAATTCCACCACCGGACAGTGATCCTTGACGAAGCGGGCGTCCGACGTCCCGCCCGAGGTGGACAGGACCGGCGCCACCCCGGTTTCCGCCTTCACCGCGCCGGCGACAAGATCGACGAAGGGGCCGGGCGGGGTCAGGAAGCTTTCGCCCGATACCTGCATGTCGAAGGCGAAGGTGACGCCGGTCGCGGCGGTGACGGCCTCTGCCTCGGCCTGAAGCCAGTCGATGAGGCTGGCGGAGCTATGGGCATCGTTGAAGCGGATATTGACCATGGCGCGGGCCTTGGCGGGGATCACGTTATTGGCGGTGTTGCCACAGTCGATCCCGGTGATGGCGAGCGTCGAGGGATCGAAATGCGCGGTCCCGTCATCCAGCGGTTTCGCCGTCAGACGGGCGAGCCAGTCCACCAGCGCATGAAGCGGGTTCTTCGCCCGGTGCGGATAGGCGGAATGGCCCTGCACGCCCGTCGCCTCGACATAGGCGGTCATCGACCCGCGCCGGCCGATCTTCATCATCTCGCCCATCGTCTCGGGGCAGGTCGGCTCCCCCACCAGGCAGACGCTCATCGCCTCGCCATGCTTCGCCATCCAGTCGAGGATCGCGCGGGTGCCGTCGCGGCCGGGGCCTTCCTCATCCCCGGTGACGGTCAGGATCACCGCGCCATCGGGCGGCGTCGTGCGGACGAAATCGACGGCGGCGGCGGCAAAGGCCGCGACACCGGATTTCATGTCCGTCGCGCCGCGCCCCCAAAGGATGCCACCCTCGATCACCCCGCCGAAGGGGTCATGGCTCCAGGCTGCCGCATCGCCCACCGGCACGACATCGGTATGGCCGTTGAAGCCGAAGCTGCGCGCGGCACCTTTCGCGCCCCAGCGGGCGAAAAGGTTGGACACACCGTCCCGGTCGGCGCGGTGGCATTCGAACCCGGCGGAGGCAAGAAGACCCTCAAGCAGCACCAGCGCCCCGCCCTCGGCAGGGGTGACGCTTTGGCAGCGGATCAGATCGGCGGTCAGGGCGACGGGATCGACAGGTTTGGTCACGCGGGTCTCCTTGAGCCGGTCGGGTTCAGCGTTACAGGCTTCGCCGCCGGCCCGCAATCGGTGCGCCCTGTTGCGCGCGCGCCACCCTTTCGGGCGCGGATGGGGCCAGGGGTGCGGGAAAGACTTAACAGCCGCAACCGGGGCGATCTAGACTCTCCCCCAACAAGAACCGAGGCAGGCAAAGGCGGGACGACCCCGAAAACGGGGCGCGACCGGGAAGGCGGGAAAGGGGCGGCCATCGAGCCGCTTCATGCGCTTTGCAGGCCTCCCACGGTCGGGGGCAGAGATGAGACATGGCAATCGCGGAACCGCGGCCGGGTGGCTGCCGGGGGCCGGACGATGAGCTGGCGGGCTTTTCGCGGTGCCGACGGCGCCGCCCGCCGGATCGGCGCTGCGCCCGAGGGGCAGCTGCGTCAGGGGACGCTTCTGCTGTCTTTCGATACCGGGGCGCTGGAAGGTGCCCATGGGCCGATCCTGCGCGTCGGCCCGCGGCTTGAGCCGACGCGGATCTTCGCCATCGACCGCCGCCGCGACGGGGACCTGTCGCTTCTGATCTGCGACGGGGCCGAGGTAAGCCATATCTCCACCATCCCGCGCGGCAGCGGCGGGACCACGATCCTCGCCTATCTCTGGCGCTGCGATACCGAAACCGCGGTCCTGGCGACGCTGTCGGGCGAGGGGCGCATCGTGCGCCGTCACGGCCGTGGCCCGGTGCCTGCCATCGGCGCCGACCAGATCGCGGCGCTTTTCACCTCGCGCCACGGGGTTCTGCGTCACCCGGCGATCCGGGCCATGGCGCTGGCCGACCACCTGATGCCGGTCGGCCCGATGCCGGGCCTTCTGGCCGGTTCGCTGGTCGCCGCCCCCGAAGGGCCGCGCTCGATCGAGACGCTGCGCCCCGGTGACCCGGTCCTGACCGCC
>DAIOXI010000008.1:9195-26159 GCA_036758045.1 Albidovulum sp. | reverse complement strand
CTTTGGCAGGGGCGGGCGGAACTGCCCGTCGTGCCGGGGCTTCGGCCGGTGCGGCTACGCGCGCCCTATCACGGCCTTGACCACGACCTTGTCACCCTGCCCGACCAGTTGATCCAGATCAGTGGCGAGGAGGTCGACCAACCCTTCGCGCGCGACCGCATCCTTGTGCGCGCGCGCGACCTGATCGACGGCGAAAGCGTGGTCGAAGACCCGATGCGCACCGCGACGCTGCATGCGCATTCCGTGATCCTGAGCGAACCTGCGGCGTTCAATGCCTCGGGCCTCTGGGTCGAAAGCCTGCCGACCGCCGGTCTCATGCGCCAGCCCTCTTTCGCGGCGCTGTCGGTCTGTCCCGACCTGACGGCCATCGCGCGCCCGACCGGCACGCAACCCCGTCGCGCGCGCATCCTCGAACCCTATGAGATCGCCCACCTCAACCGCCAGCGCGCCGGGCGCAACGCCCCGGTCGCGCACTGAAGGGTCAGAGGTCAAAGGTCGCGAAAACCGGCGCGTGGTCGGAGGGCTGTTCCCACCCCCGCGCCGCACGCAACACGCGGCTGCCATGGCCCGCGTTGGCGATGTCCGGCGTCGCCCAGACATGGTCCAGCCGCCGCCCCTTGTCCGCCGCGTCCCAGTCGGCGGCGCGATAGGACCACCAGCTGTAAAGCAGCCCTTCGGGAATGTCCTTGCGGGTGATGTCCACCCAGCGCCCGGCCTCTTGCGTCTGGCCGAGATGTTCGACCTCTACCGGCGTGTGGCTGACGATCTTCAGAAGCTGCTTGTGGCTCCAGACGTCATCCTCGCGCGGGGCGATGTTCAGATCGCCCACAAGGATCGCGCGGTCCGGGCGTTCCGCGTGGAAATGGTCGCGCATTGCGGTAAGGTAATCAAGCTTCTGGCCGAACTTCACGTTCTGATCGCGGTCAGGAATGTCGCCGCCCGCCGGGACATAGAAGTTGTGGATGGTGACGCCGTTCTCAAGCCGCGCGGCAACGTGGCGGGCATGGCCGAGATCGACGAAATCATGCGCGCCCACCTCTTGCAGGGGCAGCTTCGACAGGATCGCCACGCCGTTATAGCCCTTCTGCCCGCGCGCGACCATGTGGGGATAGCCAAGCGCGCGAAAACCCTCCACCGGGATCTTTTCGACCGGCGACTTGCATTCCTGAAGGCATAGCACATCCGGCGCCTCCTCGGTCATCAGGCGCTGCACCAGCCCTTCGCGCAGGCGGACAGAGTTGATGTTCCAGGTCGCGATCGTGAATGCCATGCCGGTTCTCCTAGATGAGGCGGGACCATAGCCCCTTGGACCTGTGGCGGCAACGCGCCCATCACACAAGCGTGGGGATCAAGCATGTGGCGGTTCCGTCCCAAGATCGCTATGTCTGACGGCAGCCATGTCTTCGAGGATCCGTCATGATCAATCGTTTCCTGCGTCCCCTTGTCCTGTCCATCGGGCTTGCCCTGCCCATGGGGCACTTCGCCGCCGCCGACGCCCGCCCGCTTGCCGCGGAAGAGGCGGCATCGCTTGACAAGGCCGCGTCCTCTTACCTGCGGGCGGTGGAACGTGGCGATGCGGAAAAGATCGTCGCCGCGCTGCCGCCGCGCATCCTGACCGTCTTTGGCGCTGCCGCCGGGATCGAGGCAGGCAAACTGAACAAGACGCTGGTGGAGCAGACCGCGCAACTGATGAAGGCGACGAGCTTTCGCAATGTCGCCGCCTCGGGCGAGGTGCCGGATGCGGGCGATGCGGCGCTGGACGACGGGACCGAGGTGGTCTGGGCGATCCTGAAGACCAGTTTCATCACCGAAACCGATGGCAAGGCGACGCAGAACTGGCAACCGCTTCTGTCGCTGCATGAAGGCGGGCAGTGGTATTTCCTGCGCGTCGAGGGCCCGCAGAGCAAGAAGCTGGCCGCGATCGCCTATCCCTTCCTGACGGACATCAACTTCCCGTCGGCCGCAAGCTCCCCCGTGAAATGAAAAAAGGCCGGGCACGAGGCCCGGCCAGTCCAACAGGGAGGATGCCGCGTCATGACCCCGGCGCGGCGAGGGGATTCTGTTCCTATGCCACCAGACGATAGCCGCCCGATTCGGTCACAAGAAGGCGCGCATTGGACGGATCCGGTTCTATTTTCTGGCGAAGCCGGTAGATATGCGTCTCAAGCGTGTGGGTCGTGACACCGGCGTTATAGCCCCAGACCTCATGCAGCAGCACGTCGCGCGGCACCACGCCTTCCGAGGCGCGGTAGAGGAACTTGAGGATATTGGTCTCTTTCTCCGTCAGCCGGATCTTCCGTTCCTTTTCGTCGATCAGCATCTTCATCGCGGGCTTGAACGTATAGGGGCCAAGCTGAAAGATCGCGTCCTCGGACTGTTCATGGGTGCGAAGCTGCGCGCGGATGCGGGCCAGAAGCACCGGGAACTTGAAGGGTTTTGAGATATAGTCGTTCGCCCCGGCATCGAGGCCAAGGATCGTGTCGGCGTCGCTGTCATGGCCGGTCAGCATCAGCACCGGGCATTTCACGCCCTGCTTGCGCATCTTCTTGCACAGCTCGCGCCCGTCCATGTCCGGCAGTCCGACATCGAGGATGACAAGGTCGAAGACCCCCGCCTTCACCTTGTCGATCCCCTCATGGCCGTCGCCGGCCTCGAAAACATCGAAATCCTCGGTCAGGACGAGCTGCTCCGCCAGCGCCTCGCGCAGGTCCGCGTCGTCGTCGACAAGCAGGATTTTCTTCAGGTTGGCCATGACATCTGCCTCCGTTCCTGTGGCGGACATGTGATCGGATCGCGGAAGCGGCAAGAGATGTGACCTTGCGTTCACGCCGACGTGTCGGATTTGCGGGGAATGTTTCAATTTGCTTCGCCCGCCGCTATCTAAGGCCTCAACCGCGCGGGGACCATGATGACACTTGGACCGGACATTGCCGAACGTATGAACCGGGCCAGGGCCGACCTGCGCGCGGGCGTGCCTGTCGTGCTGACCGATCCGGCGGGCGATGCGCTGGTCTTCGCGGCCGAGACGGTCGGGCAGGTGCGCCTGGCGGCGGCCGGGGCCATCGGACCGCTGATCCTTGCCATCACCAACCGCCGGGCCGAGACGCTGAAGACCCCCGCCTATGACGGCGATCTGGCGCGGATCGGCGCCGTCGCCGACCCGGCCAGCGAGCTTGACGCGCCGATGAAGGGGCCGTTCCGCCATGTCAGGACCGGCGGCGCGGCGGTGGCGCGGGCGGCGATCGGGCTGGTGAAATCCGCCCGCCTTCTGCCCGCCGCCGTGATCCTGCCGCATGACGGCGCTTTGGCCCTTGCCGTATCCGAAGGGCTGACGGTGCTGTCGGGGCCAGAGGTCCTGGCGGCGCTGGGCGCGCCCGTGGCGCTGCATCCGGTCGTCCATGCCCGCCTGCCGATGTCGGTGTCGGAGGCCGGGCGGCTGCATGTGTTCCGTCCCGAGGACGGGGGCGAGGAACATTATGCCGTTGAAATCGGCCAGCCCGCGCGCGACCGTCCGGTGCTGGCGCGGCTGCATTCGGCCTGTTTCACGGGCGATCTGCTCGGCAGCCTGAAATGCGACTGCGGCCCGCAACTGCGCGGCGCGCTGGCGCAGATGGCGGCTGAGGGGGCGGGGGTGCTGCTCTACCTCAACCAGGAGGGGCGCGGCATCGGGCTTGCCAACAAGATGCGGGCCTATTCGCTTCAGGATCAGGGTTTCGACACGGTCGAGGCGAACCACAGGCTTGGCTTCGAGGATGATGAACGTGACTTTCGCCTTGGTGCCGCCATCCTGCGGCGGATGGGGTTCGGCGCCGTCCGGCTTCTCACCAACAATCCGGCCAAGATCCGCATGATGGAGGCGAACGGGATCGAGGTGGCGGAGCGCGTCCCCCTCAAGGTCGGCAAGACGGAGCAGAACGCGGGCTATCTGGCGACCAAGGCGGCGAAGTCGGGGCATCTGCTGTGACCGGGGCCATGGTCCTGACGCCGACGGGCGTCCGGTTCATGGGGCGGCAGTTCCCGGTCTCCATCGGGCGCGGGGGCATCCGTGCCGACAAGCGCGAAGGGGACGGGGCCACACCTGCGGGGCGGCACCGGGTGATCGGGCTTTTCTACCGGCCCGACCGGATCGCGGCGGCCGTGCTGCCGCCCTGGGCGATCCCGATCGGGCTTGAGGACAGGTGGTGCGACGCGCCGGACCACCCGCTTTACAACCACCTGACACGCAAGCCCTTCGGGCCAGGTCAGGAACGGCTGCGCCGGAGCGATCCGCTGTATGACCTGATCCTGCCGCTGGACTGGAACTGGCCCGATGCGGTGCCGGGCAGGGGCTCGGCCATCTTCATCCATCAGTGGCGGCGGCCCGGCTATCCGACGGCGGGCTGCCTTGCGTTTGCGCGCCGCGACCTGATCTTCATCGCCCGTCACGCCGCGCCGGGGACAGAGGTCATCGTGCCTCAGCCGTAATCGCGCGCCCCGAAGATGGCAGAACCCACGCGGACATGGGTCGCGCCATGGGCGATGGCGGTCTCGAAATCCGCGCTCATCCCCATCGACAGGCCAGTCAGCCCGTTGCGTTCGGCGATGCCTGCAAGCATGGCGAAATGCGGGGCAGGGGCCGCATCCTCGGGCGGGATGCACATCAGCCCCGCCAGCGGCAGGCCAAGGCTGCGGCAGGTGGCGATGAAGGCATCCGTGTCGGCGGGCAGGACACCGGCCTTTTGCGGCTCTTGTCCGGTATTGACCTGAACGAACAGCTCCGGGCAGGCGCCGCACGCATCGGCAAGACGGGCGAGTTTCTCGGCCAGCGAGGGCCGGTCGAGCGTGTGGATCGCGTCGAAGAGATCGACGGCCACCTTCGCCTTGTTGGTCTGCAAGGGGCCGATCATGTGCAGTTCGACCGCGCCGAACCGTTCCCGCAGCGCGGGCCATTTCTTGGCGGCTTCCTGCACATAGTTTTCGCCGAACACCCGCTGGCCCTGTTCCAGAACCGCCTCGACCCGCGACAGCGGCTGCACCTTTGAGACGGCGATCAGCGTCACGGAGCCGTCCGCGCGCCCGGCGTTCCGTTCGGCCTTGCGTATCCGGGCGAGAATATCGTCAAGCGGCATGGTCCCCTCCTGCTCTTGCCCGTCAGACATAGACGGAGGCGGGCCAAAAAGAAAAGAGCGGGCGAAAGCCCGCTCTTTCCCTAGACCTTGATCGAAAGATCAGAAGTCGAAGCGAACACCGAGGCCAGCGACGGTGTCTTCTTGGTAGTTGCGATGAACGTCGGCCGCGAGGCGGGCGCCGCCCAGCTCGTAGTCCATGCCCAGACCGAACGAGGTGTCGGTGTCGGTCGGAAGCGCGTTCGGATTGTCCCAGTTCGACACATAGCCTTTGTAGGTGATCGCACCCGAGGTGTAGTTGCCGTACAGGGTGACCTGCTCGCCTTCGTCCAGGCCGGCGCCGTTGGTCAGGTCGCCGTTGTCGAAGTACTGGATGCCGACATTGGCGTCGGAGTTGATCGCGTACTCAGCGCCAACGAAGTACTGGTCGTTGCCGTCGATGAACGCACCGTTCTGGACGGCAGCGGCCGACACGGTGATCTGACCGAAGGTGTAGTCGAGCGAGATGCCGGTTTCAGCCTTCACACGGACCGGAAGGCCGGAGCTTTTCACGGTCTGATTCGGGTTGATGTACGACAGACGAACGTTGAAGTCGCCGACCGAGTAGGACGCCATGATGCCCATACGGTTGGATTCGTCCTGGGTCGCGTCATAGGTGCTGCCCGTCGGTGCGGGCGTACCGGCGCCGCAGGAGATGCCGTCGCCGTAGGGGCCCGAGTTGTAGTCCAGGAACGCACCCTGCGGGTCGCCGGCGCCACGGTCGGTGTAGCCGATTTCCGAGTTGTAGATCAGAGCGGCCGAGTCATAGGCGGTGTTGGCGTTGCCGACTTCGACGCGGATCCCTTCATACGAAACGTAGAGCATCGCCGGGGCGGTGTTGGTCGTCGCGTTGCCTTCGTCGTACTGAAGGCGGACGCGGCCACCGAAGGTGACGCCCGAATCGGTTTCGACCGAACCGTCGATGTTCAGGCGCAAACGCATGTCGACGGTGGTCTTGCTCGCCGGGGAGACGGCGCCGTCGTTGTAGTTCAGACCGAAGCGGCCGTAACCGGAAACGGTAACGTCCGCAGCCGCGGCGCCGGCGAGGCCGATCAGCGCGGTGGAAGCGAGAAGGAGCTTTTTCATTTCGTTTTCCCTCGTTGTGTCAAAGGTAGGCCCAACTCAGGGGAATCCGAATTGGGTATGGCCTCTATTTCCATCTGCCGACCGCGAATGCAACGGAAACGGCCGGTGCTTCGGGAAGATCGGCCATGATGGTGCGTTCTTGCCACAGTCCGCATGGCGCCCCACGGACCGGCCCCTTGTGCGCAATACGCGCGCGCGGCAAAAAACCTTGTCCGCCTCCGGGCGCTCGGCTAGACAGCGGAAGAGGCAACGGGGGACTATGGGCATGAAGGTTCGGACGATCGCGCGCGGCGCAATCTTGGGCGGTCTTGTCGCCTCGCTTTCCGGTTGCGGCGGAATCGGCTCGGGCGACAGCGGCCTGTTCGGGCGCAAGAACCGCACCACCAGCGCGACAGAGTTCCAGGACAAGGGCATGTCGAAATATGCCGGGACCCGCGAAATGCGCGACCAGCGCGGCAAGGGCAAGATCTGGGAGCTGTTCACCTCGCCCGATGCCAATGAAACCGTGGCGGTGAACAAGTACCTCTGGCAGGCGTCGAAGGAAGTGCTGAACTTCCTGCCGGTGCAGTCGGTCGATCCGTTCTCGGGCGTGCTGGTCACGGGCTACGGCACCCCGCCGGGCGGCGGGCGCGCCTATCGCGCCACCGTCTATGTCACCGATCCAGCGCTGGACGCGCGGTCGCTGAAGGTCGCGCTGGCCACACAGGGCGGGCCGGGCGATGCCGCCACCCAGCGCGCGGTGGAGGACGCGATCCTGACGCGCGCCCGGCAGTTGCGCGTCCAGGACGCCAATCTCTGATCCATCCGGCGCCGTCGCTCCGGGCTGGACGCGGCGGAAGGCCTCTGTATAACCACCGGGCCACCGCCCGAGGGATGAATGATGTCGCGCTACGACCCCGCCGTGATCGAACCGAAATGGCAGCAGGCCTGGGACGAGGCCGGGTGCTTCGCCGCCCGCCACGATCCGAACCGGCCGAAATACTATGTGCTTGAGATGTTTCCCTACCCCTCGGGGCGGATCCATATCGGCCATGTGCGCAACTACACGATGGGCGACGTCGTGGCGCGCTACAAGTCGTCCTGCGGGTTTTCCGTGCTGCATCCGATGGGCTGGGACGCCTTCGGGATGCCGGCGGAGAATGCCGCGATGGAACGCGGCGGCCACCCGAAGGACTGGACCTACGGCAATATCGCGGTGATGCGCGACCAGATGAAGCCGCTGGGCCTCTCGATCGACTGGAGCCGCGAGTTTGCCACCTGCGACCCGGAGTATTACGGCCAGCAGCAGTCGATGTTCATCGACTTCATGGAAAAGGGCCTCGTCTACCGCAAGAACGCGGTTGTGAACTGGGACCCGGTCGACATGACCGTGCTCGCCAACGAGCAGGTGATCGACGGCAAGGGCTGGCGCTCCGGCGCCGAGGTGGAACGGCGCGAGCTGACGCAGTGGTTCTTCAATATCTCCGACTTCGCCGAGGATCTGCTTGAGGCGATCGACGGGCTGGACGCCTGGCCCGAAAAGGTCCGCACCATGCAGCGCAACTGGATCGGCAAGAGCCGGGGTCTCCAGATGGGCTGGCGCCTGACCGCGCCCCATGCCGGGTTCGAGCGGATCGAGGTCTACACCACGCGGCCCGACACGCTGATGGGGGCGTCCTTCCTTGGCATCTCTCCCGACCACCCGCTTGCCCGCGCGCTTGAGGCCGAGCGCCCCGAGGTCGCCGCCTTCTGCACCGAGGCGCGCAAGGGCGGCACCACCGAAGAAGCCGTCGAAACGGCTGAGAAGCTGGGCTTCGACACCGGGCTGAGGGTGAAGCATCCACTTGATCCGGCTTGGGAAGTCCCGGTCTGGATCGCGAACTTCATCCTCATGGACTACGGCACCGGCGCGATCTTCGGCTGCCCGGCGCACGATCAGCGCGACCATGATTTCTGCCGCAAATACGGGCTGCCCATCGTCGATACGTTCCTGCCGATGGAGGGCGATTGGGACATCGGAGCGGAGCCTTATGTGCCGCTGAAATCGGAGAAGGTCCGCTACACGCGCGGCTTCGCCGGGGATGAGGTGCAGACCGGCGACGCGGCCGTCAATGCCGCCATCGCCCATGCCGAGGCGGCGGGCTATGGCACCGGCGTCACGAAGTTCCGCCTGCGCGACTGGGGCCTTTCCCGACAGCGCTACTGGGGCTGCCCGATCCCGGTCGTGCATTGCGAGACCTGCGGCGTGGTGCCGGAGAAGAAGGAAAACCTGCCCGTCGAACTGCCCGACGATGTGACGTTCGACAAGCCCGGCAACCCGCTTGACCGTCACCCGACCTGGCGCGACGTGGCTTGCCCCGCCTGCGGCAAGCCCGCGCGGCGCGAGACGGACACGATGGACACCTTCGTCGATTCGTCCTGGTACTACGCCCGCTTCACCGCGCCCCACGCCAAGACGCCGACCGACATGGCCGAGGCGAAATACTGGATGAATGTGGACCAGTATATCGGCGGCATCGAACACGCGATCCTGCACCTCTTGTATTCCCGCTTCTTCGCCCGCGCGATGCATATCTGCGGCCACCTGCCCGCCGGAGCGATCGAGCCCTTCGATGCGCTTTTCACGCAAGGGATGGTGACGCATGAGACCTACGCGACGCGCAGCAAGGACGGCCGCCCGGTCTGGCACACGCCCGACGAGGTGACCCGCACGGCTGATGGCGCGACCCTTGCCGATGGTACGCCCGTCGAGATCGGTCCCGTCATCAAGATGTCCAAGTCGAAGAAGAACGTCGTCGACCCGATGGACATCATTGCCCGCTACGGCGCCGACACCGCGCGCTGGTTCATGCTGTCCGACAGCCCGCCGGAACGTGACGTGGAATGGACCGCCGCCGGGGCCGACGCGACACAAAAGCACCTTGCCCGCGTCTGGCGCCTTGCCTCGGAAATCGGCGAGAAACCGGGCGACGCGGCGGAAGACGAAGCGCTTCTGAAGGCCATGCACCGCGCCATTGCCGACGTGACGCAGGGGATCGAGGGCTTTGCCTTCAACAAGGCGGTGGCGAAGCTTTACGAATTCACCAACGCCTTCGCGAAATCCAATGCCTCGCAGGAGGCGCGCCGTCAGGCGATGCGCACGCTCGCGCAGCTCATGTCGCCGATGGTCCCGCACCTGGCCGAGGACATCTGGGCGATGACGGGCGGCGAGGGGCTGGTCGCCCGCGCGCCGTGGCCGAAAGCGGATGAGGCGATGCTGACCGAGGATAACGTGACCCTGCCGATCCAGATCAACGGCAAGCGGCGCGCGGAAATCAGCGTTCCGAAAGATATGCCGCCGGCAGAGGTTGAAAAGATCGTGCTGGCCGACGAAGCTGTGGTCAAGGCGTTGGCCGGGGCCGCGCCCAAAAAGCTCATCGTCGTGCCGGGGCGCATCGTCAATGTCGTCATCTGACCGCCGCATCTTCCTGTCCCTTCTGGCCGCGCTGCCGCTTGCGGCCTGCGGCTTCACGCCCGCCTATGGCCCCTCGGGACCGGCGCGCGGGCTTCTGGGCCGGGTGCGGGTGGACGACCCCGACGACAAGCTGAGCTTCGATCTGGTCGCGCGGCTTGAGGAACGGCTGGGCCGGACCCGCACGCCCGCCTTCCTGCTGTCCTATGAGATTTCCACCCGCGAACAGGGGCAGGCGATCGCGCCCGACAACTCCATCACGCGCTATCAGCTTTTCGGCTCTGCCGATTACACGATGCGCGACGCGGCGACGGGCGGGGTGCTGACCAAGGGCCGCGTTGACGGGTTCACCGCCTTTTCGGCCATCGGGAACCGGGTCGAATCGAAAGCCTCGCGCGCGGATGCCGGGCTGCGGCTGATGCAGATCCTTGCCGACCGGATCGTGACCGACCTGATCGCCACTTCCGGCACCTGGAACACCCCATGAAGCTTGGCGGGGCCGCCGCGCTGAAGTTCTTCGCCAGGCCCGAGACGGATCGCGCCGGGCTTCTGATCCACGGCAGCGATGCGATGCGGGTGGCGCTCAGGCGGCAAGAGGTGATCGCGGCCCTGATCGGCCCGGAGGGCGAGGCAGAGATGCGCCTGACCCGCATGTCGGGCGGCGATTTGCGCAAGGATCCGGCGCTGGTCAGCGATGCGCTTCGGGCGCAGGGGTTCTTTCCCGGCCCGCGCGTGGCCTTCGTCGAAGAGGCGGGCGACGGCATCGCCCCGGTCCTGAAGAACGCGCTGGCCGACTGGAAACCGGGCGACGCGATGCTGATCGTCACCGCCGGGACGCTGACCAAGGCCTCGGCGCTGAAAAAGGCGTTCGAGGATCATCCCAACGCCTATGCCGTCGCGATCTATGACGACCCGCCGGGGCGGGAGGAGATCGAGGCGACCCTGTCGAAGGCCGGTATCACCCAGGTGCCGGCTGAGGCGATGACGGATCTTCTGGCCCTTGCGCGCGACCTCGACCCCGGCGATTTCCGCCAGACGGTCGAGAAGCTGGCGCTTTACAAGTTCGGCGACACGACGCCGGTGACGCCCGCCGACATCGCCGCTGTCGCCCCGGCCACGATCGAGGCGGCGGTCGATGACGTGCTGAACGCGGCGGCCGAGGCGCGCACGGCCGAGATCGGCCCGCTGATGCGGCGGCTTGAGGGGCAGGGCGTGGCTCCGGTCACGCTTTGCATCGGCGCGACGCGCCATTTCCGCGCGCTGCATGCCGCCGCCGCCGCCCCCGGTGGCGCGGCCGAGGGCATCGCCCGGCTGCGCCCGCCGATCTTCGGCCCGCGCCGCGACCGGATGCTGCGGCAGGCGCAGGGCTGGGGGATGCACCGGCTGGAACAGGCGCTGGGACTGCTGACCGATACCGACCTGCAACTCCGCTCCTCCTCCCGCGCGCCGGCGATGGCCGTGATGGAGCGCGCCCTGATCCGTCTGGCGATGCTGGGCCGGCGATAGGGCGCCCGTTCGCGCAGTTGGGGCTTGCACCTTCGCGCGCCAGGTGGCTTCGTTGCCCGGTAGCCAGCGGGAGTTGAGCGCCGTGTATACCGTGATCGGAACCGTCAAAAGCCGCGCCGCGCGGGTCTTGTGGATGCTGGAGGAGTTGGAGCTTCCCTTCGAACACGTTCCCGCCCCGCCGCAATCCGAAGGCGTCACCGCCTTCAATCCGGCTGGAAAGGTCCCGGTTCTGATCGAGGATGGCACCCCGATTACCGATTCCACCGCGATCATCCAGTACCTTGCCGACAAGCATGGCCGCCTGACCCATCCCGCCGGAACCTTGCAGCGGGCGCGGCAGGACAGCCTGACGCAATTCCTGCTGGATGAGTTCGACGCGAACCTCTGGACCGCCGCACGCCACAGCTTCGTCCTGCCCGAGGAATTGCGCCATTCGGCGATCAAGAACACGCTGCGCTGGGAGTTCGAGCAAAGCCAGAAGACGCTGGTTCACCGGATGGGCGAAGGGCCGTTCATCATGGGCGACCGGATGACCGTGCCGGACATCATTCTGACCCATTGCGGCAACTGGGCGCTGGCGGCGAAATTCCCCATCGTCGAACATCGCCTGACCGAGTACCTCACCCGGATGCGCGCCCGCCCGGCCTTTATTAGGGCCATGGCACGTTAGTCGGGGGCCGCGTCAGGCTGCCGCGCGCCCGGCCCAGCGGCCGGTGGCCAGGCAGGCGGTCAAAAGATAGCCGCCCGTGGGCGCGTCCCAGTCCAGCATCTCGCCGCAGGCAAAGACGCCCGGCAGGGCGCGCAGTTCCAGATCCGGCGTCAGCGCGTCCCAGGCGATCCCCCTCGCGGAAGAGATTGCCTCCTCCAGCGGTCGCGGGCCGGTCAGGGGCACGCGCAACGCCTTGAGGACCGCGGCCAGTGCGGCGGCATCACCGGGCAGCGGGCGCGCCCATTCCTGCAACAGCGCGATCTGCACCGGGCCAAGGCCCACCGCCTTGCGAAGCCGGTTGGCGAGCGTGTCCTTGGCGTTGCTTCGCCTCAGGCGCCGGGCAACCTCCTCCGCCGCCAGATCGGGCGCCAGGTCGAGGGTCAGCGCCGCCCCCGCCCGCAACGCCTGGCCAAGCGTATAGATGCCGCCGCCCTCAAGGCCCTGTCGGGACAGGACAATCTCGCCCCGTGTCGTCTGATCGCCCGCGCTGAGCGCGACCGATTTCAGAGGCTGCCCGAAATGACGCGCCATATGCGCCGACCAGGCGATGCGCCATCCGACATTGGAGGGGGCGAAAGGCGTGATCGCGACGCCCTTTTCGGCCAGCCACGGCACCCAGGCGGCGTCCGATCCAAGACGCGGCCAGCTTGCCCCGCCGGTGGCGAGGATCACCCGGCGCGCCACGATCCGCCGCGCGCCCTCGGGCGTGTCGAAGGTGAAACCGTCCTCCGCGAACCCTGTCCAGCGCCAGCGGCGGCGCAGCTCTACCCCAAGACCGTCCAGCCGCGCCAGCCAGGCCCGAAGCAGGGGCGCGGCTTTCATCCCGACCGGAAACACCCGCCCGGTGGAGCCGGTGAACAAGTCCACCCCAAGGCCGCGCGCGAATTCCATCACCTCAGCCGGGCCGAACGCGCCCACCATCGGCGCAAGCTGCGCCGCGTCGTAGCGCGACAGGAACAGCGCCGGGGCCTCATCCCGCGTGATGTTCAGCCCCGATTTACCCGCCAGCAGGAATTTCCGCGCCGGGCTTTGCTTCGCCTCGACAACCGTCACGGAGCGCCCGGCGCGCGCCAGCTCCCCCGCCGCCATCAGCCCGGCGGGACCGGCGCCGATCACCAGCGCGTCTATGCGTTCCTCCGCTGCCATCGCGTCCCGTCCGCCCATGCCGTCTCTCTGGCAAGAAAGCCCCGCCGGGGCAAGGACGCATGGCCCGCGCTTGCATTGCAGGGGCATCGCCTCTATCGAAGATCGCGGAAGGTGCGGCCCCGTAGCTCAGGGGATAGAGCGACCGCCTCCTAAGCGGTAGGTCGCAGGTTCGAATCCTGCCGGGGCCGCCATCGTCCAATTTTTCCGTTTCTTGTCAATGATCTGTTTCTTTTTTACAGAGCGGTTTACGGGTTTTCGTTTTCGTTTTCGTTCCCAGCACCACCGTCCAAAAGTCGCCGCGCGGCCATACCAGCGCCGAAACGAAGGTCATCGCCGCGCGGGCGGGGATTCGCGCCGCCGAAAAGGCACGGGGCGGGGATCCTAAAGCGCTCGACAACGCCAAGCGGAACCTTGCCGCCATCGCATTGACCGAGGCCGGGGGCGCGTCCTGACGCTTGATGTCGAAACGGCGGAGGCCAGCGACCATACGCTCGGCATCGTGACCTATGCGCAGGATGCGGGCTGGTCGCCGGTCCATGACATGTACCCGTCGCGTGGTGAGACGGAAGGTCTGCATGTCCGGCGCGGTATTCCGGTCGCTCGGATGGCGCGTGAGGACCGGGTCGATGTCGATCTGACCCTGCCGGCCGCCCGGCCGGGCGAGGAGATGGAGAATCAACTGCCCTACCCGCGTTTGGAGGCGGTCGAGACCATCGAGGAGCGGGACCGGCGCATGGTGGCCTTTGACGAAAGCGCTGGCACGGCAGAACCCGTCATGGAGCCTGAAATCGTGCTGGTGGCGTCCAGATCAGGCTATGGCTCGGTGGTCACTGGCGATATGACCATGGTCGGTGGCACCGTCACCTGTCACTATCCGAACCGCGTGGCGCTGCGCGACGGCGCCGATCAGGTCCAGCTTGCCCTGAATGAGCGTGACCTGACAACCCAGGTCACGGCCCGCGCGGTTCCGCGCCATGACGATACCGCCTTCCTGATGGCCGAAGCCACCAATGACAGTGGCGAGGTCTTCCTGCCGGGCCTCGCGCGGCTTTAGGTCGATGGCGCCTAACCCTGTCCGGCCTCATAAAGCGCGTTCTGAAGGTCCACCGCCTCTTCGCAGCCGCCGCAGATCGACTGAAGCATCAGCAGGTTCTGCCGCGCCTTGGCATAGTCGCCGGTCTCAACGAACAACTCGCCCTGATATTCCAGCGCGGATTGGCGCGCAGGGCGAGGGCGTAGTAGCGCGCGGCCTCGGTGTAGTTCTTCAGGTGACGGCTGGAATAGCCCATCAGGTTCCAGGCATCGGCGTTCTTCGGTTCGGCCTTCACCACGGGGACCAGCAGGCGCAGGGCCTGGGCGTATTGCCTGGCATCGACGGCGGCCTTCGCCTCGGCATAGCCGGACGGGGTGGTCGCTGTCGTGGTGCTGGTATCGGCGGCGCTGACCGGCCCGGCCAGCATCAGCGCGGCCAGACCTGCGCAAATAAGGGCGGTTCGGGACATCGGGACACCTCCTGAGATGAGACGGGCGCAGGATAGCACGCGGATCGCGGCACCTCCATCACGATTGCAGGATCAGGCCGCGCGGTTCTGGCCGAGGCGTGGCAGGGGCGCATCGACGGGTTCGCCGGGGAAGGGCGCGGCAAAGCGCAGCGTCAGCCCGGCCAGCGTATAGCCAAGGTCCGAAAGCGGCAGGACCGGGCGGTCGAAGGGCCAGTCATGCAGGTGAAGCGCGCCATCCCGGTGCCGCCGCAGTACATGACCCGCCTGCCGGAGCCGCCGCTGAAGATCCAGCCAGTCACCGGCAAGGCAAAGCGCCTGACGCACCGCGGCGGCGGCATCGCCAGGTGGGTGGCCCCGGTCATGCAGCGCGTCGGTCAGGGCGAGGATCACGAAATCGGTCGGCGTCACACCGGCGTCCCGCGCCGCCTGCCCAAGGGCGAGGATCAGCGGGACCGGCAGGTCAAGGGCGACGGGCATGGACTGTGTCATGCCCGCAGCCTTGCGCAACAAGGTTAACGCGGGGTTCCCGCCACGCGGTCAGATCGGCTGGAACGACCGCGTGACGGTGTCGTATTGTTCCAGCGTCCCCTCGCCGATGTCGTTCCAGAGGCCGTGAACGGTCATCTGACCGGATTCGACCGCCTGGGTGACGAAGGGGAAGGTCATCAGGTTTTCCAGGCTGATCAGCACCGCCTCTTTTTCCAGCGCGCGCAAGCGCTCATCCTCGGGCAGGTGACTGACGCGTTCGTAGCCGGGGCGCAGGATGTCCATCCAGCGGCCGACAAAGCTTGTCTTTTCCTCAAGCTCCGGGGCATGGCCCGCACACATGTCATGGCAGCCTTTCACGCCGCCGCAGGAGGAATGCCCGACGATGATGAGATGGGCCACCTTCAGCGTGTTTACCGCATATTCCACCGCCGCCGAGGTGCCGTGCTGTTCGCCATCCGGTGCATGGACGGGGACCAGGTTGGCGATGTTGCGATGAATGAAGAACTCCCCCTGATCGGCGCCGAAGATCGATGTGACGTGGACGCGGCTATCGCAGCAGGAGATGACCATCGCGCGTGGGCGTTGGCCGTCCTCTGCCAGACGGCGGTACCAGGCGCTGTTCTCGCTCCAGGTGGTTGCCTTCCAGCCATGATAGCGCTGGATCAGGTAGCTCGGGAGAGGTCTGACGCGGTCCATGCTTCCTCGCTTGCATCTGATGACGCTCAGCACTTAGAGCGAACTTGTCTGAATTTCGAGAGATTTTTCTGCCGGCGATCAAGCAAATCTTCGCCGTAGCCTCCATAGGCTCAACCCGCGCGTGGGGCGCATAACGGAGGGTGAAGGGTGACGATACTGGCGACTCTGCGCCATGAGGAGGCGATCCGCGTCGATGCGGCCTGCCTCGTGGCGATCTATGTGGGACGGGCGAAAGCCGAGGCCGAGGAAGTCCTTGGCCGCGGGATCGAGGAACTGGCGGCGCGGGTGGCGGAGATCACGCTGCACCATGAGCGTGGCAACCGTGCCGGGCTCGTGCGCGCCACGCGGCTGGCGGCGCGGCTGGCGGGGCGGCTTGGCATGAAAAGCTTCACCCGCGTCGCGGGCGACCTGATCGCGGCGGCCGAGGCGGGGGATCGGCCGGGGCAGGCCGCCATCCATGCGCGGCTTTTGCGAATCGTCGCACGGTCCGAATCCGCGCTGCTGGATTTGCGCGACATGACGATGTGACTTCGCCCTTGCGGGCGCATCGGCACCGGCTAGTCTCTCTACAGGACGCTGTGGAGAGACGAGATGCCCGTGACATTTGCCGACCCGAACGCCGACAGTCGCCCGCTGCACCTGATTGACGCGGCGGCGGCCGAAGGGTTTGTCGCGGCGCTGTCCCCGATGGCGCGGCGCTGGATCGAGGCGGCGGCGTTCACCGGCAAGCTGGGGCAGTTCGCGCTGCTGCCGGGTGCCGACGGTGCGCCGGGGGCCGCCGTACTGGGTATGGGTGACACCGCCGCGCGGCGGCGCGGGCGGTTCCACATCGCCCGCGCGATGGACCGGCTGCCCGATGGCGACTGGCACATCGCGACCGACCTGCCGCAGCCGCAGGCGGAAGAGGCGGCGCTGGGTGCGCTTCTCTCCGCCTACCGTTTCGACCGCTACAAGTCCGGTTCCGCGCCAAAGGCGCGGCTGAAGGCCCCGAGGGGCGTGGATGCCGCCCGGCTTCTCGCCATCGCCAAGGGCGAGGTGCTGACCCGCGACCTTATCAACACCCCCGCGTTCGACATGGGACCGGAGGAGCTTGAGGCCGCCGCCCGGACCGTCGCCCGCGACTTCGGCGCGACGGTCGAGGTAACCACCGGCGACGACCTGATCGCGGCGAATTTCCCGATGATCCACGCCGTCGGCCGCGCCTCGCCCCGCGCGCCGCGGCTGATCGACCTGCGCTGGGGGCAGGGCGGGCCGAT